>CAIJTR010000197.1 GCA_903823665.1 uncultured Rhodospirillales bacterium | reverse complement strand
GCTCGATCAGGGCCAGGCTGGCGACAACATTGGCGCGCTGCTTCGCGGCACGAAGCGTGAAGACGTTGAGCGCGGCCAGGTTCTCGCAAAGCCGGGCACCATCAAGCCGCACAAGAACTTCAAGGCCGAGAGCTACATTCTGACGAAGGAAGAGGGTGGCCGTCACACGCCGTTCTTCACCAATTATCGTCCGCAGTTCTATTTCCGCACGACGGACGTCACGGGCATTGTGAACCTGCCCGAGGGCGTGGAGATGGTGATGCCGGGCGATAACGTGTCGATGGATGTTCAGCTGATCCAGCCGATCGCCATGGATGAAGGCCTGCGCTTTGCTATTCGTGAAGGTGGCCGTACGGTTGGTGCAGGCGTGGTGGCTTCCATCTCCGCCGACACCCCAGTCGCCAAGAAGTAAGTTAGACGGAAGATCGCCCGGGGTGTTGAGCCCCGGGCGACATGAAAGATCGCGTTATGGACAACCAGAATATCCGCATCCGGCTGAAGGCCTACGATCATCGCGTGCTCGACAACAGCACGAAGGAAATCGTGAACACGGCCAAGCGCACCGGTGCACGGGTTCGCGGGCCAATCCCGCTGCCCACGCATATCGAGCGTTTCACCGTGAACCGTTCGCCGCATGTGGACAAGAAGAGCCGTGAGCAGTTCGAAATCCGGACTCATCGCCGCCTTCTCGATATCGTCGAGCCGACACCGCAGACGGTGGATGCTCTGATGAAGTTGGATCTTGCTGCCGGCGTGGACGTCGAAATCAAGATTTAGGTTTGACTACCAGTCCGGACACGGGTTCGGACTGACTTTGGCCTATGGACCCCGCTTGGCGGGTCCCTCTGGGGAAAGATTGTGATGCGCACTGGATTGCTTGCTGTAAAGCTGGGCATGACCCGGCTTTTTAAGGCTGATGGAACTCACGTTCCTTGCACCGTCCTGCACCTCGATGAGGTTCAGGTTGTCGGCACTCGCACGGTTGAGAAGGAAGGCTATAACGCCGTCCAGCTCGGTTGGGGCACCGCGAAGGTCAAGAACGTCTCGCAGCCGAACAAAGGACACTTCGCCGCCGCCAAGGTTGAGCCGAAGAAGCGGCTTGCCGAATTCCGCGTCGACGCCGACGCGCTGCTTGAAACCGGTGCCTATCTTTCGGCAGACCATTTCGTGGTCGGCCAGAAGGTGGATGTCACCGGCATCAGCAAGGGCAAGGGTTTCGCCGGCGCGATGAAGCGCTGGAACTTCGCCGGTCTTGAAGCCTCGCACGGTGTGTCGGTGTCTCACCGTTCGCATGGTTCGACCGGCAACCGTCAGGATCCAGGCAAGACCTTCAAGAACAAGAAGATGGCTGGCCATCTCGGCGATGAGCGTATCACCACGCTCAACCTCGAAATCGCCCATGTCGATGCCGAGAAGGGCCTGATCTTCGTCAAGGGTGCGGTTCCCGGCGCGAAGAACGGCTACATCTTCGTGCGCGACGCGATCAAGAAGGCGCGTCACGCAGATGCGCCGTATCCGGCTGGTTTGCGTGCAGCACCTGCCGCCGCGGCACCTGCTGAAGCGCCGGTCTGAGGAACAGGAACATGCAGATCGAAATCAAAAACCTCGACAACGCAGCGGTCGGCCACGCCGAGCTGCCGGACGAGATCTTCGCCATCATCCCGCGCCAGGACATCATGGCGCGCGTGGTGCATTGGCAGTTGTCCAAGCGTCGCTCGGGCAACCACAAGATCAAGGGTATGGGCGAGGTGTCCGGCACCACGCGCAAGCCTTATAAGCAGAAGGGCACCGGCAACGCTCGTCAGGGCTCGCTGCGCGCTCCGCAGTTCCGCACCGGTGGCGTGGTGCATGGTCCGGTTGTTCGCGACCATGGCTATGACCTGCCGAAGAAGGTGCGCCGCCTCGGCCTGATGTCTGCTCTCTCGCAGAAGCAGGCAGACGGCAAGCTGGTGGTTCTGGACGTGGCTTCGGGTGCGACCAAGACCCGTGAGCTGGTGGCCAAGATGAAGGTGCTCGGCTGGAAGTCCGCACTGATCGTTGACCATGAAGTGGACGGTGGCTTCCTGCTCGCCAGCCGCAACATTGTGGGCCTCGACGTGCTGCCGACCATGGGTGCCAATGTTTACGACATCCTCAACCATGATGTGCTGGCCATCACCACGGCCGGACTTGCTGGCCTGAAGGAGCGACTGGCATGAGCGGCACGAAGAAAACGGCTGTGAAGCGCAAGCCGGTGCTGTCGCGCGAGTCGATGTACAACATCATTCGCTCGCCGGTCGTCACCGAGAAGGCAACGCTGCTCGGCGAGAAGAACCAGATCGTGTTCCGGGTCGCCATCGACAGCTCCAAGCCTGAAATCAAGGCGGCTGTTGAAGGTTTGTTCGGCGTGAAGGTGATGGGCGTGAACACGCTGGTGGCGAAGGGGAAGACGAAGCGCTTCCGCGGCCGCCCGGGTGTGCGTTCGGACGTGAAGAAAGCCTATGTCACGCTGGCCGAGGGTCAGTCGATTGACCTGACCACCGGCCTGGCGTGAGCGGAAAGCACAGATAATGGCACTTAAACAATTCAAGCCCGTCACCGCATCGCTGCGCGGCACGGTTCTGATCGATCGCTCGGGCCTTTGGAAGGGCAAGCCGGTGAAGGCGCTGACGGAGGGCAAAAGCCACTCCGGCGGTCGCAACAACCATGGCCGCATCACCAGCCGGTTCCGGGGCGGCGGTCATAAGCAGTCCTATCGCATCGTCGATTTCCGCCGCCGGAAGTGGGACGTGGCCGGGGTGATCGAGCGTCTGGAATACGACCCGAACCGCACCGCGTTCATCGCGCTGGTGAAGTATTCCGATGGTGAGCTGGCCTATATCCTCGCTCCGCAGCGCGTCAAAGCGGGCGACGCGGTGGTGGCCGGTGCGAAGGTCGATATCAAGCCGGGCAACGCGATGCTGATCAGCTCGATCCCGGTCGGCACGATCATCCACAACATCGAGATGAAGCCAGGTGCCGGTGGCAAGATGGCTCGCTCGGCAGGGCAGTTTGCCCAGCTGGTCGGCAAGGACAGCGGTTATGCGCAGGTCAAGCTGATGAGCGGCGAGCTTCGTGTGGTGCGCGGTGAGTGCATGGCGACGATCGGTGCGGTGTCCAACCCGGACAACTCGAACCAGTCGCTCGGCAAGGCAGGCCGTTCGCGCTGGCTCGGACGCAAGCCGCATCAGCGTGGTGTGGTGATGAACCCGGTCGACCATCCGCATGGCGGTGGTGAAGGCCGGACCTCCGGTGGCCGTCATCCAGTGACGCCATGGGGCAAGCCGACCAAGGGTTATAAGACTCGTGTGAACAAGCGGACGGATAGCTTGATTATCCGTCGCCGCAATAAGGGGAAGTGAGCCATGGCTCGTTCCGTCTGGAAAGGCCCGTTTGTAGACGGGTATATGTTGGCAAAGGCCGAGGCCTCGAAGGCTTCGGGTCGCAGCGAGGTCATCAAGATCTGGTCGCGCCGCTCGACGATCCTCCCGCAATTCGTGGGCTTGGTTTTCGGCGTCTATAACGGACACAAATTCCTGCCTGTGCAGGTGACCGAGAACATGGTGGGGCATAAGTTCGGCGAATTCTCGCCAACGCGGACCTTCACCGGCCACTCGTCGGACAAGAAGGCGAAGCGGGGCTGACATGAGCAAGCCAAAACATCCTCGCAACCTCGCTGACACGGAAGCTCAGGCTTTGATGAGCAACATCCGTATCAGCCCGCGCAAGCTCAACCTGGTGGCCGGTCTGATTCGCAATCAGCCGGCGGCAAAGGCCGTGGCAACCCTCACCTTCTCCAAGCGGCGCATTGCGCAGCAGGTCAAGAAGGTGCTGGAGAGCGCCATCGCCAATGCTGAGAACAACCATCAGCTCGATGTCGATCGTCTGGTCGTGTCGCGCGCTGAAGTCGGCAAATCCGTTGTGATGCGCCGCTTCCATGCACGTGGCCGCGGCAAGTCGGCACGCATTGAGAAGTGGTTCAGCCATATCAAGATCGTGGTGTCCGAGCGCTCCAACGAAGTGGTGCCTCCGGTCGTGTCTTCAGCCTCTGGGGAGGCCGCGTAACATGGGTCATAAAGTTAATCCCGTCGGCTTGCGCCTGGGCATCAACCGCACTTGGGACAGCCGCTGGTTCGCTGATGCGGACTACGCGAAGCTGCTCCACGGCGACCTGCTGCTGCGCACGCATCTTCGCAAGAAGCTGGCCGGCGCTGGCGTTTCGCGCGTTGTGATCGAGCGTCCGGCGAAGAAGCCGCGCGTGACCATCTACGCAGCGCGCCCCGGCGTCGTCATCGGCAAGAAGGGTCAGGACATCGAGACGCTCCGCAAGGAGCTGACCAAGATGGCCAAGGGTGAGGTCAGCCTCAACATCGTCGAAATCCGTAAGCCGGAAATTGATGCAACGTTGGTGGCCGAGAACATCGCCCAGCAGCTTGAGCGTCGCGTCGCTTTTCGTCGCGCCATGAAGCGCGCCGTGCAGTCGGCGATGCGTTTGGGCGCACAGGGCATTCGGATCAATTGCGGTGGTCGTCTCGGCGGCGCTGAAATTGCGCGCGTTGAGTGGTATCGTGAGGGTCGCGTTCCCTTGCACACGCTGCGCGCGGATATCGATTACGGCGTTGCCACGGCCAAGACGACCTATGGCACGTGCGGCGTGAAAGTGTGGATCTTCAAGGGCGAGATCCTCGTGAATGACCCGATGGCGCAGGATCGCCGCGCCGCCGAACAGGCGCCGCAGCGGTAAGGATGCAGTGATATGATGTCTCCAAAGCGGACCAAGTTCCGCAAGGCCCACAAGGGTCGGATCAAAGGCACCGCCAAGGGCGGTACGGCACTCAATTTCGGCCAGTTCGGGCTGAAAGCCATGGAGCCGGAGCGCATCACGGCGCGGCAGATCGAGGCGGCTCGCCGCGCGATCACCCGTGCGATGAAGCGTGCTGGTCGCGTCTGGATCCGGATTTTCCCGGATGTGCCGGTTTCGCAGAAGCCGCAGGAAGTCCGTATGGGCTCCGGCAAAGGTGCGCCTGAATTCTGGGTGGCGCGGGTCGCCCCGGGTCGCATCATGTTCGAGGTTGATGGTGTTGCACCGGAGTTGGCGCGTGAAGCGTTGAGCCTGGGTGCGGCGAAGCTGCCGATCCGGACCAAGTTCATCACCCGCATCGGGGATGCATGAGATGAGCAAGGAAGCCAAGCCGAACGATCTTCGGTTGAAGACGCCGGACGAGTTGCAGACGATGCTGCTCGGCCTTCGCAAGACGCAGTTCAACCTGCGCTTCCAGCGGGCGACGGGACAGACTGAGGGTGTGGGTCAAGTGCGCCAGGTGCGCCGCGACATTGCACGTGTGAAAACCATTATGGCCCAGAAGAAGACGATTTCTTCTGTGGCTTCGAAATAGAGGAGGGGAGCGATGCCGCGGCGCGTTCTCACTGGGCGGGTTACCAGCGACAAGATGGCCAAGACCGTAACGGTTCTGGTTGATCGTCGCGTTATGCACCCGCTGTATAAGAAGTTCATCCGGCTTTCGAAGAAGTATGCCGCGCATGACGAGGCCAACGAGTGCAAGATTGGTGATGCGGTGCGCATTGAAGAATGCCGCCCGATCAGCAAGCGCAAGACTTGGATGGTTATCGAGCGCAACGGCGTGAAGCTCGGCGAGCCGCAGAAGCAGGCCTCTGACGCAGCCCTCGTCTCGGCCTAGGAAACAGAAAAATGATTGCTGTTGAAGCCACTCTCGACGTAGCCGACAACTCTGGTGCAAAGCGCGTGCTGTGCATCAAGGTGCTCGGTGGCTCGAAGCGCAAGACCGCCTCGGTCGGCGACGTGATCGTGGTGTCGATCAAAGACGCCATTCCGCGCGGCAAGGTGAAGAAGGGCGACGTTCATCAGGCGGTGATCGTGCGCACGGCATTCCCCGTGCGCAGAGCCGATGGCAGTGCGATCCGCTTTGATCGCAACGCCGCTGTGCTGATCAACAAGTCCATGGAGCCGATTGGCACGCGTATTTTCGGACCAGTGGTTCGTGAGCTGCGCGCCAAGAAGTTCATGAAGATCATCTCGCTCGCCCCGGAGGTGTTGTGATGGCTGCTCGTATTCGCAAGGGTGATACGGTTGAAGTCACCAGCGGTGCCGATCGCGGCAAGCGCGGTGAAGTGCTGCGCGTGATCCCGAAAGAGGATCGCGCGGTGGTTCAGGGCGTCAACATCGCCAAGAAGCACACCAAGCCGAAGGGCATGGGTCAGCCGGGCGGGATTGTGGAGGTCGAGGCGACCATTCACCTGTCCAACCTCGCCTTCGTCGATCCGAAGTCGGACAAGCCGACCAAGATTGGTTTTCGCGTGCTGGATGACGGCCGCAAGGTGCGGGTGGCCAAAGCCACCGGTGCCGTGATCGAGAGCTGAGGACAAGACCGTGAGCGATTCAAAGAACAAGGCCAAAGGCGGCGGTAAGCCTGCTGCCAAAGGTGCGAAGGGTGCGGGTCCCGCTGGCGCGCAGCCAATTCAGCGCCGTGGTTCCAAGCCGGACGCAAGTCTCGTCGCGGAAGGCCCTGCAAAGGCCGCCGCGGAAGAGATGCCACGTATGCAAAAGCGTTACTACGCATCGGTGCGTGGCGAACTGCAGAAGCAGTTTGGCTACAAGAACCCGATGCAAGTGCCGCGTCTGGAAAAGATCGTCATCAACATGGGGGTTGGTGAAGCCGCTGCCGACCAGAAGATCCTCGACCAGGCTGTGGCCGAGATGACGCTGATCAGCGGCCAGCGCCCGGTGAAGACCATCGCCAAGAAGGCCATCGCGGGCTTTAAGATCCGCGCCGGCCTGCCGATCGGTTGCAAGGTGACGCTCCGCAAGCAGCGTATGTATGAGTTCCTCGATCGCCTGGTGACGATCGCCCTGCCGCGCGTGCGTGACTTCCGCGGCATTTCGGCGAACGGCTTCGATGGTCGTGGCAACTTCGCCATGGGCCTGAAGGAGCAGATCGTGTTCCCGGAGATCGTGTACGACAAGGTCGGCGCGATCCGCGGCATGGACATCGTTTTCGTGACGTCGGCCAAGACCGATGCCGAGGCGAAGGCGCTGCTGAAAGAGTTTGAGATTCCCTTCGCGGGCGAAGTTGCCCCGAAGCAGGTTGGCTGATCTAAGGCTTGGCTGAATGGACGAAGCGCGGCCCGGCCGGGTCGCGTTGGTGAATTGGAAAACGGTGGGGTTCGCTCCACAGGTTCCGAAAGGATTGTAAAGCAATGGCGAAGACCTCTCAGGTCAACCGCAATAAGAAGCGGGAAGGCATGGCGGCCCGCGACAAGGGCAAGCGCTCGACGCTCAAGGCGATCGTGATGGATCGCACGCTGCCGGTTGAAGACCGGTTTGACGCGACGATGAAGCTGGCGGCACTGCCGCGCAACGGTGCGAAGGTTCGCATCCGTCTGCGTTGCGAGCTGACCGGTCGCGCTCGTGCAAACTATCGCAAATTCAAGCTCTGCCGTATCGCGCTGCGGGACCTGGCCTCTGCTGGCCAAATCCCCGGCATGGTCAAAGCCAGCTGGTAAGGGGAGCGCATTATGTCGATGTCCGATCCCTTGGGTGACATGCTCACCCGTATCCGCAATGCGCAGCGCAGCCGTCATGCCGCGTGCGTGGCTCCGGCCTCGCTGCTGCGCGCCAATGTGCTCGATGCTCTCAAGCGCGAGGGCTTCATCCGCGGCTTCTCCGCCGAGGAACTGCGCCCTGGTGTGAGCCAGCTGCGCATTGAGCTGAAATACAATGAAGGCGAGCCGGTGATCAAAGAGATCACCCGCGTGAGCCGCCCGGGCCGTCGCGTCTATTCGAAGATCAAGGAGCTGCCGCGCGTTTACGCCGGTCTGGGCATCTCGATCCTGTCGACGCCGCGTGGCGTGTTGAGTGATGCCGAAGCGCGCGCTGCCAATGTTGGCGGCGAAGTGCTTTGCCGCGTGTTCTGAGGGAGACCGCAAGATGTCTCGCGTAGGCAAATATCCGGTCGAAATTCCCGCAGGTGTGCAGGTCGCCATCGTCAATGGCGTCGTGTCCGCGAAGGGCAAGCTCGGCGAATTGAAATACACGCTGACCGACAAGGTCGACGCCAAGGTCGAGGGCTCCAAGTTCTCGGTCGCTCCGCGCAACAACTCCACGCCGTCACGGCAGATGTGGGGCACGACGCGGGCGCTGGTGCAGACCATGGTGAAGGGCGTCTCGGAAGGTTATTCCAAGACGATGGAAATCACCGGCACGGGTTTCCGCGCCGCTGTGACCGGCCCGAACCTGGTGATCAACCTCGGGTTCTCGCATGACGTGGTCTATCCGATCCCGCCCGGCATCACGATCCTTTGTGAGAAGCCGACGTCGATCAAGGTCTCCGGCATGGACAAGCGCCAGGTTGGTCAGGTGGCGTCTGAAATTCGCGCTTGGCGTCCGCCTGAGCCCTACAAGGGCAAGGGTGTGAAGTACGAGAACGAACAGATCCTCCGCAAGGAAGGAAAGAAGAAATAATGGCCGACAACAAGGATCTGCAGCAGCGTCGCAAGACGCGCCTGCGCTTTCAGCTCCGCCGCAAGGCCGTGGGTCGTCCGCGTCTTTCGGTGTTCCGCTCGGGCAAGCACATTTACGCCCAGGTGATCGACGATGTGGCCGGTCGCACGCTGGCTGCTGCTTCGAGCCTCGACCGCAATCTGCGCGAGGGCCTGAAAACTGGGGCGGACAAGGATGCGGCTGCCGCTGTGGGCAAGCTGGTTGCCGAGCGCGCGCTCGCTGCCGGGGTGACCATGGTCGTGTTCGACCGCGGTTCGTATATTTATCATGGCCGCGTCAAGGCGCTGGCCGAGGCCGCCCGTGAGGGCGGTCTGGCCTTCTAAGGAAGCAACAGATGGCACGTGAACCCCGCGAAGGCGGCGGCGGCAACAACAGGGGCCGCGAACGCGAGCGCGATGGCGGCGATGAGCTGCTCGACAAGCTCGTCAACATCAACCGCGTGGCGAAAGTGGTCAAAGGCGGCAAGCGCTTCGCCTTTGCAGCACTCGTCGTCGTCGGTGACCAAAAGGGTCGCGTCGGCTACGGCGCTGGCAAGGCACGCGAAGTGCCGGAAGCCATCCGCAAGGCAACCGAACGCGCGAAGAAGACCATGATCCGTGTGCCGTTGAAGGACGGCCGCACGCTGCATCATGACGTTGAAGGCCATTTCGGCGCTGGTTCGGTGGTTCTGCGCTCCTGCGCGGCTGGCACCGGGATCATCGCTGGTGGCCCGATGCGCGCGGTGTTCGAAGCCCTCGGCATTCATGACGTGGTGGCAAAGTCGATCGGCAGCCGGAACCCGCACAACATGGTGAAAGCCACGTTCGACGGTCTGGCCCGCGCCGCATCGCCGCGCTCGGTTGCTGCACGTCGTGGCAAGAAGGTCAGTGATCTGCTCGGCAAGCGCGATGCGCCGGTGGACGTGGTGGAGGCTGATCATGTCTGACGCTGATGTGAAACCGGCGGAAGCCAAGAAGACGGTCCGCGTGACCCAGGTCAATTCCGCTCTCGGTCGCAAGCCGGGGCAGAAGGCGACGCTGGTGGGCCTTGGTCTGAACAAAATCCGTGCGACGCGCGTGCTGGAGGACACCCCTTCTGTGCGCGGCATGATCCGCAAGGTGTCCCACCTTATTACGGTGGAGGATGTGGTCTGATGGAACTCAATAATCTCCGCGACAACCCAGGCTCGCGCCTGAAGTTCAAGCGTCTTGGTCGTGGTATCGGCTCTGGAAAAGGCAAGACGTCCGGCAAGGGCCATAAGGGTCAGAGCGCCCGTGAGGGTGTGGCTCTGAATGGCTTCGAGGGTGGTCAGCTTCCGATTTATCGTCGGTTGCCGAAGCGTGGTTTCAAGAACATTTTCCGCAAGGAATATGCGCCGGTGAACCTCGGCGCGATCACCAAGGCGATTGCTGAGGGCCGTCTGAGCGGCACCGATGCGATCACTGAAGTGACGCTGAAGGATGCTGGGCTGATGCGCGGCAGCAAGGTCGAGGGCGTTCGTCTGCTCGCAGGCGGCGAAATCACCCAGGTCATCCACGTGACGGTTTCGGGTGCGTCGGTTGCCGCAATTGCAGCGGTTGAGGCGGCTGGTGGGACGGTGACGACCACGGTTCCGGCCAAAGCCGCAGCCGAGCCCAAAGCGGCCTGACATTGCCGGCTTGGATGATGTAGACTTTCGGCGCTGCCTGGGTTGACCGGGCGGCGCCGTTTGCCTTTATGGGCCTGCCGCCCCATGTGATGGCGCGCGCAATCAATGAGGAAGACACCGCCATGGCTTCGGCCGCCGAGCAACTCGCCTCCAACCTGAACGCTGGTGCCTTCTCGAAGGCCACTGAGCTCAAGGCTCGTATTTGGTTCACCCTTGGGGCGTTGCTCGTCTATCGCATCGGCACCTACATCCCGGTGCCTGGCGTTGATGCCGCCGTGATGGGTGAAATGATGACGCAGCATGGCGGCGGTATCCTGGGCATGTTCGACATGTTCAGCGGCGGCGCGCTGGGTCGTATGACGGTGTTTGCACTGGCGATCATGCCATACATCTCGGCGTCGATCATGATCCAGCTGATGTCCACCGCCATTCCGGCCTTGGAGTCGCTGAAGAAGGACGGCGAGAGCGGGCGCAAGAAGCTCAATCAATACACGCGCTACCTGACTGTAGTGATCGCCATGTTCCAAAGCTACGGCATTGCTGTGGGGCTGGAGAGTATGCGCGGGAGTTTGGGGGCGGCGGTGATCGACCCTGGCATGTTCTTCCGTATTTCGTGCGTGATCACGCTGGTGGGCGGCACGATGTTCCTGATGTGGCTGGGTGAGCAGATCACCTCACGCGGCATCGGCAACGGCACGTCGCTGATCATTTTTGCAGGCATTGTGGCGAACCTGCCGCACGCATTGGCAAGCCTGTTGGAGCTTGGCCGCACCGGTGCGCTGAGCCCTGTGTTCATCCTGGTGTTTGCCATCGTGGCCGTGCTGGTGATCGGGCTGATCGTGTTCATTGAACGGGCGCAGCGGCGCATTGTGGTGCAATACCCAAAGCGCCAGGTTGGCCAGCGGCAGTTCGGTGGCGAGAGCTCGCACCTGCCGCTCAAGATCAACACCGCCGGCGTTATCCCGCCGATCTTTGCGAGTTCGGTGTTGCTGATCCCGGCGACAATTGCAGGTTTTGCTGGTCAGAACGGCGAGATGAGTTGGCTGGCTACAATCGGAAACGCACTCGCGCACGGCCAGCCGCTCTACATGGTGGCCTATGCGGCGCTGATTATTTTCTTCAGCTATTTCTACACCGCTGTGGTGTTCAATCCTGAAGAGACGGCTGACAATCTGAAGAAATATGGTGGGTTTGTTCCCGGCATCCGTCCTGGTACCAACACGGCGAATTATTTCGATCATATCCTGACCCGCCTGACCACGATCGGCGCATTTTATATGTGCTTCGTCTGTTTGATGCCCGAGGTGCTGATCAGCCATTACGGCGTGCCGTTCTATTTTGGTGGCACAAGCCTGATGATCATCGTTTCGGTGACGATGGACACGGTGACTCAAATCCAGTCTCATCTGATCGCGCATCAATACGAAGGCATGATTAAAAAGTCGCGCGTGAAGGGCAGGGGACGTTGAATCTGATATTTCTGGGACCACCAGGGGCTGGCAAGGGCACACAGGCGAAGCTGCTGGAGGAACGCTACGGGATCGCACAGATCTCGACGGGTGACATGCTGCGAGCCGAATTGAAGGCGGGCAGTGAAATCGGGCTACAGGCGAAGGCGGTGATGGAGTCGGGCGCATTGGTGTCGGATGACATCATGATCCGCATGCTGGCGGGGCGTATCGATAAGCCGGACTGCAAGAAGGGTTTCATCCTGGATGGCTTCCCTCGCACAGTTCCACAGGCGCTGGCACTGGATGCGATGCTGGCGAGCAAGCACATGAAGCTGGATGCCGTGATCGAGCTGAAGGTGGATGACAGCGCCCTTGTGGAGCGCATCGCCGGGCGGTTCACCTGCGGCTCTTGCGGGACGGGTTATCACGACGAATTCCACCCCACCGCCAAGGCCGGGGTGTGCGACAAATGCGGTGGCACCGATTTTGTGCGCAGACCGGACGACAAGCGAGAGACGGTGGCGGCAAGACTTGCCGCGTATCACCAGCAGACAGCGCCCATCCTGCCGCACTATGCGGCTTTGGGACTGCTGCACAGCGTGGATGGCATGGCGGAGGTGTCGGAAGTCACCCATTCGCTCATATCGATCCTTGATACGGTGCCTAAGACTTAGCATTTTGGCCACGCTGGTCAGGATATCACGAAGAGTTGAACAGACTTCGTTGACTCCTGACCGTTCGTGGCTATAGTGCGCGCCCTCAGCATTGCCTGCCGACAAGCGGGCGATGCGATGGGTTTTTTCGATGAGATTGGATCGTGGCTCGCCATTTCGGCGCTGTCGCGCGTGACCAGGAGACGACAGCGTGGCGCGTATTGCCGGCGTGAACATCCCGACCAACAAGCGGGTGAAGATCAGCCTTCGTTATATCTACGGCATTGGTCCGGCCAAGGCGCAGGCGATCTGCACCTCGCTGGGCATTGCCGAGGAACGTCGGGTCAATCAGCTCTCGGATGACGAGGTCTTGAAGATCCGTCAACTCATCGAGGCAGATTATCGCGTCGAAGGTGATCTTCGTCGTGAAATTGCGATGAACATAAAGCGTCTGATGGATCTGGGCTGCTACCGCGGTCTGCGCCACCGTCGCGGGTTGCCGGTTCGCGGTCAGCGCACGCACACGAATGCCCGCACCCGCAAGGGCAAGGCCGTGGCGATCGCCGGTAAGAAGAAGGTGACGAAGTAAGGCGCTTCCGCGCCGCTCGTCTTTTGCTGAACTTGGCGGTGGCGGGATGTTCCCCTCATCGCATGAATTGAACAGGATCACCTCACCATGGCGAAGCCAGCCGCCGCGCGTCCCCGCAAAAAGGAGCGCAAGAACATCACGTCAGGCGTCGCCCATGTGGCCGCGACGTTCAACAACACGATGATCACCATCACTGATGCGCAGGGCAACACGATTGCCTGGTCTTCGGCCGGTGCGCAGGGCTTCAAGGGCAGCCGCAAGTCGACGCCTTACGCTGCCCAGATGGCGGCGGAGGATGCCGGCAAGAAGGCGCGTGAGCACGGCATGGAGACGCTTGAGATCGAAGTGAACGGTCCGGGTTCGGGCCGCGAGAGCGCGCTGCGCGCGCTTCAGGCCGTGGGCTTCTCGATTTCCGCGATCCGCGACACCACTCCGGTGCCGCATAATGGGTGCCGTCCGCGCAAGCGTCGGCGGGTGTGATTCGAACATGAGATTATCCGCAGTTCTTCAAAAGAATTGGCAATCGCTGATCAAGCCGGAAAAGCTCGACGTCGAGCCCGGTTCCGATCCGGCGCGCGTGGCCACGATCATTGCCGAGCCGCTGGAGCGTGGCTTTGGCATGACGCTGGGCAACGCCATTCGTCGCGTGCTGATGTCGTCGCTGCAGGGTGCTGCCGTGACGGCTGTTCAGATCGACGGCGTGCTGCATGAGTTCAGCTCGATCCCGGGCGTTCGTGAGGACGTGACGGATATCGTGCTTAACATCAAGCAGCTTGCTCTGCGCATGCATGGTGATGGCCCGAAGCGCATGGTGCTGAACGCCACCGGCCCCGGTGAAGTTCGTGCCGGCCAGATCACGACCGGGCATGACATCGATGTGATGAACCCTGAGTTGGTGATTTGCACGCTCGATGACGGCATCAAGCTCGGCATGGAATTCACGGTTGAGTCGTCGAAGGGCTACGTTGCTGCTTCTGCGAACCGCCCTGAGGATGCGCCGATTGGGTTGATCCCGATCGACAGCATTTTCTCGCCGGTGCGCCGCGTGTCCTACAAGGTCGAGCCGACCCGCGTGGGTCAGATCACCGATTATGACAAGTTGCTGCTGACGGTCGAAACCAATGGTGCAGTAACGCCTGAGGACGCGGTGGCCTTGGCCTCGCGCATTTTGCAGGACCAGCTGCAGCTGTTCATCAACTTCGATGAGCCGCAGGCCGTGCGCCATGAGGAGCCGGAGGACGATCTGCCGTTCAACCGGAACCTGCTGCGCAAGGTTGACGAGTTGGAGCTGTCGGTGCGTTCGGCGAACTGCCTGAAGAACGACAACATCGTCTATATCGGCGATCTCGTTCAGAAGTCGGAGCAGGAAATGCTGCGCACGCCGAACTTCGGTCGCAAGTCGCTCAACGAGATCAAGGAAGTGCTGACTTCCATGAACCTCGCACTGGGCATGGCTGTGACCGGCTGGCCGCCTGAAAATGTTGAAGACCTCGCCAAACGGCTTGAAGAGCCGTTCTAGATTGATTTGAAGGGTACAGACCAATGCGTCACGGGGTAGCCGGCCGGAAGCTCGGCGTTACTGCGAGCCATCGCTTCGCGATGTTCCGCAACATGGCTCATGCGCTGATCAAGCATGAGCAGATCACGACCACGCTGCCGAAGGCCAAGGAGTTGGGCCCGGTGGCGGAGAAGCTGATCACGCTGGGCAAGCGCGGCACGCTGCATGCGCGTCGTCAGGCTTATGCGCAGCTGCGCGACGACGTGATTGTGAGCAAGTTGTTCACGACCATTGCCGAGCGCTACAAGACCCGCGCCGGTGGCTACACCCGCGTGATGCGCGCCGGTATGCGCCATGGCGATGCAGCCGACATGGCGGTGATCGAGCTGGTTGATCGCGATCCGGCCGCGAAGGGCCTCGACAGCGGTCCGAAGGCCGAAGTGGAAGCTGGCGACGACGAATAATCTCTCCCATCCAGGGACAGACATGCTGAAGCCGGCCCTCGTTCGACAAGAGCGGGGGCCGGTTTCGTTTTGGGGGGCCATCCGGTGATCGCACCGCTGGCGGATCGGCTGCGGCCGAAGATGTTGGGCGAGGTGGCGGGGCAGGACCATCTGGTGGGTCCCTCCGGCACGCTGACGCGCATGCTCGCCCGAGGGTCGCTGGCGAGCCTCATTCTGTGGGGACCGCCTGGCGTTGGCAAAACCACCATTGCGCGGTTGCTGGCGGATCAGGCGAAGCTGGAATTCGTGCAGCTTTCCGCCGTGTTCTCCGGCGTGGCCGATCTGAAGCGGGTGTTTGAAGAGGCGACCAAGCGGCGACGGCTCGGTGAGGGCACGCTGCTGTTCGTCGATGAAATCCACCGCTTCAATCGCGCCCAGCAAGATGGATTTTTGCCGGTGGTGGAGAACGGCACTGTCACGCTGGTGGGGGCGACGACGGAAAACCCGTCCTTCGCGCTGAATGGCGCGTTGCTGTCGCGCACGCAGGTGCTGGTGCTGAAGCGCCTGGATGATGCGGCTCTCGAACTGTTGCTGGATCGCGCTGAGGCTGAGATTGGCCGTGCATTGCCGCTCGACCCTGAGGCACGCGCGACGCTGCGGGCGATGGCGGATGGTGATGGGCGGTATCTGCTCAACCTCGCGGAGCAATTGGCGGCGGTCGAGGACACCACGCCGCTTGATGTGGCAGGCTTGTCCGAACTGCTGTCCAAGCGTGCTGCGCTGTATGACAAGGATCGTGAGGAGCACTACAACCTCATCTCGGCGCTGCATAAGTCGCTGCGTGGATCGGACCCGGATGCGGCACTGTATTGGTATGCGCGCATGCTGGCCGGGGGCGAGGACCCGCGTTTCATCGCGCGACGGCTGGTGCGGTTTGCGTCCGAGGACATCGGGCTTGCCGATCCGCTGGCACTTCCGCAGGCGTTGGCTGGGTGGGAGGCGTATGAGCGGCTGGGCTCGCCGGAGGGGGAGTTGGCCTTGGCGCAGGTGGTGCTTTATCTCGGCACCGCGCCCAAATCGAACGCCGCTTATTCTGCCATCAAGCAGGCCATGGCGGCGGCGAAGGGCACCGGCAGTCTGATGCCGCCAGCGCATATCCTCAATGCGCCGACAAAACTCATGAAAACGCTGGGCTATGGCGCGGGTTACGCCTATGACCACGATCAGGACGACGCATTTTCCGGCCAGAACTACTTCCCCGATGGCCTGAAGCGTCACGAATTTTATCAGCCCCGAGATCGCGGCTTCGAGCGCGAACTGGGCAAGCGGCTGGCCCATTGGGCGAAGCTGCGCGAGGACAAGAAGCCATGAGCATCGCCACCAAGACTGTCACCGCCGATGAGGCCGATCTGCGTCTCGATCGCTGGTTTCGCCGGCATTTTCCGTCGGCCACGCAGGGCGTGATACAGAAGCTATGCCGCACCGGGCAAATCCGGGTGGATGGCAAGCGGGTGGAGACGGGCACTCGCCTCACCCCCGGCATGAATGTGCGTGTGCCGCCGCTGCCGTCCTCCACGCCTGCCGTGGCGGTGAAGCCCGCGCCGGTGTTCGATCCGTTGCTGGAAGCCGAGATGAGCAGGCTTGTGCTCTACAAGGACGACCATGTGATCGTGCTCAACAAGCCATTCGGTCTGCCAAGCCAGGGCGGGCCTGGGATCACCAAGCATCTGGACGGTATGCTGGACGGGTTGCGCTATGGCTCGGAGCATCGCCCGCGCCTTGTGCATCGGTTGGACAAGGACACAACGGGTGTCCTTGTGGTGGCGCGGACGCCGGGGGTGGCGGCCAAGCTCGCGGCCTCGTTCCGCGGGCGGGACGTGGAGAAGACGTATTGGTGCGTGGTGGTGGGGCGTCCTGTTCCCGTCGAAGGGCGGATTGACGTGAACCTCGTGCGCATCGACGGATTCCGTGGCGAGCGTGCGGCGTTGGCGGGGCCGTATGACACGGACACTGCGCGGGCGATCACCGATTTTCGCACGCTGGATCATGCCGGGCGCAAGCTGGCCTGGCTGGAGATGAAGCCGCTGACCGGCCGCACGCACCAGCTTCGTGTGTCCTGCGCTGCCGTTGGTGCTCCCATTCTGGGCGATGAGCCGTATGGCAAAGAGGTTGAGGGCCGGAATACCGCGCTGGTGGACGGGCTGGGCGACAAGCTGCATCTGCATGCCCGCACCATCGCCTTCCCGCATCCAGCTGGCGGCACGCTGATTGTGGAGGCGGAATTGCCGGCGCACATGCTGGTGACGTTCCGCGATCTCGGTTTCACAGCCCCCATTGCGTCTGCCCCGCTGCGGCGGTGACTTCTCTCGCGGCGGCCGGGAGGCTAGTCTCCGCCCGACGCCAAGGAGCTCAACATGCCTCGCCGCCGTTCCCGGTCGACCAGTCCGTTCCTGGGGATCTTAATTTCGCTTGTGGCCTTGGCCGCTGTGGCCATTCTGGCGATCACCCTCTTTGTTGATCCGAACAGCTTCAAGCCCCGTATTGCCGATGCGGTGCGCGCCGCCACGGGGCGCGAGCTGACGCTGAAGGGGCCGATTTCGCTCGGCTTGTCGCTCCAGCCGACGCTGCAGTTGAGCGATGTCAGCTTCTCAAACCCGCCCGGCTTCTCCCGCCCACAGATGGCGACGTTGGCGAAGGCGGAGGTGCAGCTGGGATTGTGGCCGCTGCTGAGCGGGCATGTGGAGATTATCCGGCTGGACCTACAGGAGCCTGATCTGAGCCTGGAGACCAATGCCAGCGGGCAGACGAACTGGAAGATGGGTCCCGTTCAGGCGGTGGCACCTGCGTCATCTTCGGCTCCGGTCGCTGCCTCCGCCACGCCTGCCAACACGCCGCGGTTTGAAATCGGCACTGTGCGGATCAAGGGTGGCAAGGTCGACTGGATCAACGCGGCCACAGGCGTGGTGCGGACTGTCGGCATTCAGGATTTCGTCGCTCAAACCAAAAGCCCCAACGGACCGATTTCGGCCACCGCCAATCTCATGCTGGCCAATCACAAGATCGCCGCAACGGCGGAACTGGGCTCGCTTGACCGGTTGTTGACGTCGGTGGCCGGTGCAGCGCCGTGGCCGATCCAACTGGTGGCGCGGGTGGAGGGCATACGGCTTGCGGCTGCGGGCAGCATTGACCGGCCGCTGGATGGGCGTGGGTATCAGGTGACGTTGGACGGCAATGTGCCTGATTTGAAAGCAGCAGGTGCCATCACCGGCCAAAATCTACCTGCGCTGCGTGATGTGACGCTGTCGGCGAAGGTGAGTGATGCGTCCGGCCAGCCGGTGCCGACCTCGATTCTGGTGCATGTGGGTGCCTCCGATCTGGCGGAGTTCGCACCGGGATTGAGTTTGGATCATCTGGATGTGACCGCAGCCGCACTCGACCAGCCGATTCAGGCCGCGGTTGAAGGCGCTCTGGCGGGCACCAAACTGCGACTTGATGGGCGTTTAGGGTCGGTCAATACGCTGGAGGCGGGTCTGCTTGGCACACCGCCCGGCACGCCTGCGGGCACCTATCCATGGCCTGCCTTTGCGGTTGATGTCACCGGTGAGGCAGCAGGCGCCAAGCTTGCGGCGAAGGGGAGCATCGCTGATCCGTTGGGCAATCACGGTCTGGATGTAACCGTAGCCGCCCGAATACCTGATCTTGCGGCGCTGTCGTCGCTGTTGCGGCAGCGCCTGCCCGCGCTCACCAATATTGCGTTCGGCAGCCGGGTGACAGACGGCGATGGTGGTTTTGGCAAATCCGTCATGCTGCACGGCCTGTCGCTGACCGGGCCGGATGGTGATGTGGCTGGCGACATCACACTTGCATGGAAGCCACGTCTGGGCGTGTCAGGTGCGCTCGCTGGAAAGCGGCTGGACCTTGATGCCTTGCAAGCCGCGTATGCCAAGGCCCCGACCTTTGTGGCCCCGCCCTTCGTGGAGGCCAGCAAATCTGCTGCACCTCCGGCCGTACCGGCACCGCCACCCGGTCCGAAGCGGTTGTTTTCCGATAAGGCGTTCGATCTTTCAGTGATCTCCGCCGAGGATGCGGATCTGAAGCTGGCGATGGGGGAAATTCGCTCTGGCGGAATAAGCTATCGTGATCTCAGTGAGCATGTGGTGCTCGATCACGGCAAGCTTACGATCGACCCGTTTTCAGCCACGCTGCCCGGCGGCAAACTTGATCTTCGCCTTATGCTCGACACCACCGTGCTGCCCGCCAGGATATCACTGGCGCTGCATGCGCCGGGGCTTGCGCTGAAGCCGCTGCTGGTCGCGCTGCGCCAACCCGATGACGTGACGGGCACGGTGGAACTGATGGCGGACCTGACAGCGGAAGGTAACTCGGAGCATCAGCTGGCATCCACTCTGGCCGGCAAGATGGGCGTGGTGATGCAGGATGGCGAGCTGGACAACATACTGCTTGGTCAGACCGCAGGGCTGGTGCTGAAGGCGACCAACGTGCCTGGCGAATTGTTCGGCGGTGGCGGCGGTGTTGGGCGGACGCGAATTAAATGCGTGGCTATGCGGATTGACGCGGCGAAGGGGCAGGCAAACGTCAATGCCCTTGTGTTTGACACTGCGCGGGCCTTGGTGCACGGCAGTGGTGTGATCAACCTGGAGGCAGAAACGCTGGGTCTGCGCATTCGTCCGATGCTGCGGACGGGTGGGCCTGGGATTGTGATCCCGGTGCAGGTCACAGGCCCGATTGAGCGCCCGAGTGCGATGGTGGACAGAAACGGCGCATTGCAGGGTGCGGCAACAGGACTCGCGAGCGGTCTGCTGGGCGGATTGGGTGGGCTGGCCAAAAACCCGGCGGCTGTCTTGAGCTCGGCACTCGCAGGGGAACGTGGTGGTGATGCGTGTGGCCCTGCGATTTCAGCGGCCCGTGCGGCACGTCCGGCGCTGAAGCCGTGAAAGGCAAGCCATGAAGCGATTCTGGGAACAAGCCAGCGTGATTGAGGACGGCGACGCGTGGGCCGTGGCGCTGGATGGCAAGCCGGTGCGGGTGCCCGGCGGCGGGCTGCTGTCCTTGCCAACCCGGGCGCTGGCGCAGGGCGTGGCGGCGGAGTGGCAGGCGGCGGGCAGCGGCGTGGGCGGTGAAATGTCCTACGAAGACCTGCCTTTGACCCGGCTCGCGGGCACTGTGCAAGAGCGGATTGCGCCAAATCCTGGCCCCATCGTGCTGGAGCTGGCGCGCTATGGGCAAAGTGATCTGCTGTGCTATCGCGCGGACCAACCTCGCACGCTGGTCGTACGTCAGGCGGAGCAGTGGCAGCCATGGCTTGATTGGGCGCGGAACACGCTGGGTGCGGAGTTGCTGGTGACGAGCGGCATCATCCATGTGGCGCAACCGGAGTCAGCCTTGTCGGCGCTGGCCGTCGCAGTTGCGCGGCACGATCCGCACCGGCTGGGCGCGTTGAGCATTTTGGTGCCGTCCTTTGGCAGCCTCGTGCTGGGTTTGGCGGTTGCGGCAGGGGCGTTGTCGGCGGCTGAGGCGCATGAGATTGCCACGCTCGATGAGCGCCATCAGGCTGAGTTCTGGGGTGCCGATGATGAGGCGGAGGCCCGTATGGCCCGCATTGCCGAGGACGTGGCGGCTTGCGGCCGGTTTCTGGATCTTTGCGCTCTATGAAGGCTTTTTTTGAAAGGATCGCCGCATGACGGCGATCCGTATCGTGGTTGCGGGTGAGGTGCAGGGTGTCGGCTATCGCGACTGGATGTGTGAGGCCGCCCAAGCGCTTGGTGTTTTTGGATGGGTGCGCAACCGGGCGGATGGCACTGTGGAGGCTTTGCTGGCCGGTGAGCGCGACGCGGTGCAGGAGTTGCTGCGCGCGTGCCGTCGAGGGCCTCGGTTTGCCAAGGTTTCAGATATCACCGAGTATTTTGCTGAGGCACCCGAGGAGCCTGGCTTTGTGCGAAGGTCGGCAGTTTAGGTTCAGCTTTTGCCCGTGCCGAAGACCAGCGACTTCACCACCACGGGCACGCCGCCGGAGACGAGCAGCAATTCGCCGATATCGATGAAGTCCAATTCGCGGACTGACACGCTGTCGATTGAGATGATTGCTGTGTTGGGCTGCATCGTTTTGAGATGTGCGCCGATCAGCCCGCCGACATCTCGTTCGCCGACGAGGATGATTGGCCCGGTAAGTGCCCGCAGCACGCCTTCGCAGAATGCCAAAATACGAGCGTGGCTGGCCTCGCCCTGCCAGCGATAGCTGAGCGCTGCTGTGGCCGGAGAGTCCAGCCGTTGCAGGGATGCCGTGATTGCCTCGGCGAGCTGGATGGGGTTGAGCGTTGCTTTCCATTCGATGGCGGGCACGATCACCGGCAGGTTGCGGAGGGGCAAAGCGCTGGCTGGGTCTACGAAGATTGTGTTGCCGCTGAGTTGGACGGTGTATTGCGAGGCTCCCAGCACGGTTGCGCGAATGCCTGCGTCGGGCTCTCGCAGCATCGGTCCCCAACCGCGAAATGCCTCTGCCACCGCGGTGGCGAGTGCCGGGCCGAGATCACCGAACTGGCGTTCCTCGCGGTTGTGGAGATATTCCGACACTCCGCCGGATAGGCTGATGACATCTGGTGGTTTGCTGTGTGGGAGTGCTGGAAGGCGGAGTAGCTTGCGTGTCTGTGTGGACATTGCCGCCCCACCGCAGGCTTCGAGCAGGCATTGTGCCATTGCACGCGCGACCATCTGCAATGCACTCTCCGACGATGCGTCGCCCAACTTGATGCCGGCGTTCATTGCCATGTCATGCGCGGCTGGTTCGATGCGTGAAACTCGCCCATCGGTGTCGAGTTGAACAAGGCGTGCGCCGATGTCGATGGCTGTGAGTGCTTCGATTTCTCCATTGGCGCAAATTGCAATCTTGCTGGTGCCACCGCCTATGTCGATGTTCATCACGCGTGCGCCGGTTTGCCTGGAAGCCTCCACCGCACCCGAGCCATAGGCCGAGAGGCGGGTTTCCAGTGCATCACCTGCGGCCACTGCAACGAAGCGCCCGGTTTGTACGGCGAACAGATCGCCGATGGCGCGGGCGTTGGCGGTGCGTGCGGCAAGGCCGGTGAGGATGAGCGCACCCGTGTCGATCATCTCAGGCGTGATCGAGGCTTTTTCGTATTGGGCGCTGATGAATTGGCCGAGTGCCGCGGTGTCGATGCTCTCTGGGTTTGCGTAGGGTGTGAGCATGATATCGGAGCGGTGCAGCAACTCACGCCGGACCAGATGCGCGCGGCCACCGGCACGACGCAGCACCAATCGGGAAAATGCCAGATGGGATGTGGATGATCCGATATCGACGCCTGCGCTGACGAGGCGGATTTCGCTGTCGCGGTCGGGTGCCCGCCTGCTGCGGGCGAAGAAAACGCGCCCACTCTCGGACTCACTCGGCATAGTCGGCGGGCTTCATCCGGTTTGGCAGGCCGAGTGACTGTATGGTGGCGGCATACTCAGTGCGGAGATGTGCGTCTTCCTGCGCGTAGCCAATCATGCAGCCTCCATCAACGGATTCCACGTACGCGGCATCTCGCGTCTCCATTCCCGGTGGCACGGCTGGGCGTGGTGGCATTGAGAACACGAGCTGTCGCAAGGGTTCGGCGGAGGTGACGAAGGTTTGCTGATACCAGCGCCCGCCGCCTGGGCCGGAGCCGGTGATCACGCCGTGATGCAGTTCTATCCTTAGGACTTCCGAATCGAGACCATTTCGCCAAGGTGCCGGTCCGAGACGTTCCGGCCAGAGATAGAGATAGCCGCGCCCTCGCAGGCAAACGCTCGCAGCGGCACCATCGAGGAGTTGTGCGCGGCCGTATCGGCCGGGGCGATGTTCACCCAAGGCGCATTCCAATGATAGTCCGGTCATTGCCAGTTGCAGCCTGCGGTGACCGGGGGAGAGGCGGTTGTCGAGTGGCAGGTCACAGCCGATGGCATCCGGCACGAGGCTGGTGCGGCACAATGCGATGTCTCTGACTGGATCAGGCTCGATTGCGTCGAAGGCCTGTCCGGTTTCGTTATCGAAGCGGCTTTGGAACAGGAAGGGATTGGCGAACACCGCGTCCACATCGCCGAGGAGATTGAGCAGGGCTGGTGCGGTGTTGGCGGAGAGTAGCAGTGCAGGCGTGTTCGTTGCGTTCACCAGCCGGTGCAGGGCGTTTGGCGGAATTGAGAACAACGAGCCCGGTTGCCATTCGAACACCACGCGGTCGGTGCTGCCGGGCAGCCAGAGTTCGGCGGTGCCGCGGCCTTCCAGCACGAACAGAATTTCCTCGAACAAATGCTGTTCGGGTTGGATTGAGCCTGCTGCTGGGACCTCGATCAATGCCAATCCGAGTGCGCCCTCGTTGCCGAACAGCGGCAGGTAGGCCCCGCGCGCAGCGAGCCTGCGCCAGTCTGCCAGAGCGATTTCGCCTGCTACCACGGAGGCGGCGCGGATGGCCGGCACGTCCTCGTTCTCAATGAAGCGGTCATAGGCGAGCGGCGGCTGGCGGAAGCGGGAGACGCCCGCTGGTTCCAACCCGGCGGGCTCATGCCAGTGGAGTTGGCCTTCGGCTTCGTGTGGCATCAGCTTCCCATCAGCAAAAACACGCAAGCACCACCTGCGATCAGGATGAGCGGGCTTACGGCGAGGCGGAGAATGATGGCGGTGGAGGTGGCCGCCACCAGCCATGCCAGCCATCCGCCGGAGGCCGCGCGGAACAGTGTCAGGCTGGCCGCCAGAATGAGCCCTGCCGCGACCGGGGCGAGGCCCTTTTCGACCGCGATCTGCCATGCCGCCCCGCGATTGCGTGCCCAGATGCGGGCGAGAGCCAGCACCAGCAGCGAGGACGGCACGAACATCGCAAAGGTGCAGATGACCGCGCCCCAGAACCCCGCCACCTGCCAGCCGATCAATGTTACGATCAGCGAGCCGGGGCCCGGTGCCATGCGGGAGATGGCGAAGTCGGCCACGAACCGGCTCTCGCTGAGCCAGCCATGCACATCGACGATTTGGCGATGAATATCCGGCAGGATCGATTGCCCGCCGCCGACTGTCGCCAGCGATAGCGGGGCCATGATGAGCACGAGTTTGAGGAGGATGTCGTCATCCATTGGCGCGCGCTGCCCTAACGTCACGGTAGGCCAGGGCGATGCTGATGGGGGCTATGGCGATGAGCACTTCGATCATTGGGAAATGCAGCAATCCGACGCCGGTGAAGGTGGCTGCCAGCATGCAGGCGGGCCAGAGTTTGCGGATGTGGCGGTAGCCGGAGCGCAGGCCCATCGAGAGCGAAAGGCCGATCGCGGCCGCTGCGGCACCTTGGAGTGCGAGATGCGTTGCCTCGAAGCGTTGCAGAAAGCCGTATGTCGCGGCCATCGCCATCACGATGCCCATGGGCGGCACGATGACGCCAAGCGCGGACACGACGGCACCGGGGCTGCCCGCCATGCGATAGCCGATCCAGATTGGCAGGTTGACGACGTTCACGCCGGGCAGCGCCTGTGACATGGCCAGGCCGGCGAGGAATTCATCCTCCGAAAGCCACCGCCGCTGCTGCACGCATTCGCGCATCATCCAGCCGCTCAGCCCGCCGCCGAAGCTGGTGATGCCAAGCTTGGCGAACACATGGAACAGCGTGGTGAGGCCTGGGCGTGCCGAGGCTGATGTTGCGGTTTGATCTGGCAAGAAGGCTCTCCCGACGACCCGCTTCAGAAAGACACCCTGGCCCGACGTGGCGTCAAGCCGGGGGAGGACGTTGCGTGGGCCGTCTGATGTCGCTTAGGCTTGCTGTCAGACCGCAGGAGCGTCGTCCGATGGGTTATCTGTTCCGCAATCTGTCCCTTCTTGAGCCCGAATTCGGCGCGTTGCAGCACGGCGTGGAAATCCGTGTGGACGGGGAGCACGTGGTGGAGGTTGGCGAAGCGCTCGCCCCTGGCAGTGCGGTGGTGGTGGATTGCGGCGGCCGGGTGGTGATGCCCGGGCTGATCGACAGCCACGTGCATGTGATGCTGAGCGAGGTGAACACGCGCAATTTGGAAGCGGTGCCGCTGACGCTTGCAACCGGGCGGGCGGCGGCGAGCATGAAGGCGATGCTGGGGCGGGGCTTTACCACGGTGCGCGACACCGGCGGCGCGGATTGGGGGATCAAGAAGGCGGTGGAGGAGGGCTCTATTCCCGGCCCGCGGCTGTTCATTGCAGGGCAGGCGATCGGGCCGACGGGTGGGCATTCCGATCCACGCAGGCGCACCGACGTATTCGGCGCGCGCTGCCATTGCTGCAATGCCATGGCGTTCTCGATGTGCATTTCGGACGGGGTGAGCGAGACGCGCAAGGCCGTGCGGGAGCAGATGCGGCAGGGTGCGGATCAGGTGAAGATCATGATGTCCGGCGGTGTGGCCTCGCCTTACGATCCGCTGGATTCGCTCCAGTTTTCCGATGGGGAGATCGCAGCCGCCGTTGAGGAGGCACATGCGTTTGGGCGGTATGTGTGTGCGCATGCCTATACGCCGGAGGCTATCACGCGCGCGGCGAAGGCAGGTGTGCGCACGATTGAGCATGGCAATCTGATCGACGCGGCTTCGGCAAAGCTGATGGCCGAGAAAGGCATGTTCCTGATCGCCAATCTGGTTGCGTATTACGCGATGAAGGAGCGGGCGTCAGAGTTTGGCATGTCGGCTGATATGCTGGCGAAGAACGATCTGGTGATTGATGGCGGCCTGCGCTCGCTCGAAATCTGCAAGCAGGCGGGCGTTCCGGTGGCCTATGGCAGCGATTTGCTGGGGCAGTTGCAGGTGGATCAGAGCCGGGAGTTTCTGCTGCGGCGCGAGGTGTTGTCCAACCTCGACATCATCCGTTCCGCGACCACGACCGGTGCGCAGATCACGCGGATGGAGGGGAAGATCGGCACGTTGAAGCCTGGTGCTTTCGCTGATTTGCTGGTGCTGGACAGTGATCCGCTGGCTGATCTTGCGGTGTTCCAGGGCCAAGGTGCGCATATCGCCGCGATTATGAAGGGTGGCGCGTTTCACACTTGCCGTTTGTAATGGCTCGGTTCCGGCGCTTGCGCAGGCTCTGGGGTGCCGATACTCTCGTCGGCAATAAAGCCTCGGGACGAAGCGCCGCCCTCTTCAACAACTTGGGTGGTGAACAATGAATATTTCTCGCAGAACCGTTCTGATGGGAACGGCCGGATCAGCGTTTCTGGTGGGCCATGCAGGTTCTGCCGACGCACAGACGCGCGCTGAGACGCTGCGTTATGTGACCGGCAATACCATCAACTCGCTCGATACCACCACGCCCGGTGCCACCCGTGAATCCTTCGGGTTGAGCATGAACGTCTATGACCGTCTGTTCAGCTTCGGCCGCAAGAAGCTCGGCAATAACTGGGTGTTTGACCACAAGGTCATTCGCGGCGAGTTGGCTTCTGGGTATACGACCAGTGCCGACGGCCTGAAGATCAGTGTTCATCTGCGCCCTGATGCGGTGTGGCATGATGGCTCACCGGTGACCGCTGAGGATATCAAATGGTCGCTTGATCGCGCTGTTACCGCCAACTCGCTGGCCCCGCCGCAGCTTTCAACGGGCTCGCTGACCAGTGCTGATCAGTTCAAGATCATCGATGCGCACACCATTGAGATCACGCTGCCGCAGCCGGACCGCCTTGCGCTGTCCAATCTCTGCGTGCCTTACGCCATTATGATCAACAGCAAGCTGGCGAAGTCCCACGCCACGGCGGCTGACCCTTGGGCGCAGGAATGGATGAAGACCAACACGGCGGCCAGCGGGGCCTATATGGTCGAGAGCTACCGCGCCGGTGAGAGCCTCATTCTGCGCCGGAACGAGGCGTGGAAAGCGGGCGTGGACGGCAAGCTGCCGGATTTCCGCCGCATCATCATCCAGACCGTGCCGGAAGCGGCGACCCGCGCCAATCTGATCGAGAAGGGCGATGCTGATCTGTCGATTGACCTTGCCGCCTCTGATCTGCCGACGATGGAGAAGGCGGCGAAGGTGAAGGTTGTGTCTGTGCCGCAGACCAACGGGTTCACGCATATCACGGTGAACACGCAGCTGGCCCCGTTCAACAATCCGAAGGTGCGTCAGGCGATTGCGGCGGCGCTGCCGTATGAGGATATGTTCAAGGCGGCGCTGTTTGGCCGTGGTTTCCGGCTTTATGGCGCGGAATGGAGCAGCACCCCGCCGGACAGCAATTTCCCGCAGCCCATTCCGATTAAGACCAATCTCGACCGCGCGAAGGCGTTGATGGCGGAGGCCGGGATGGCCAGTGGTTTCAGCACCACGTTCGCGTTCAGTGCCGGGCAGTCGGCGACGGCTGAGCCGGTTGCGGCGCTGCTGAAGGAAGCGCTCGGCAAAATCGGCATTCAGGTGGAAATCCAGAAGAAGCCGGATGCCGAGTTTAACACGATGGAGGCGGAGAAGAAGCTGCCGTTCTATATCGATGGTGCGACGGCATGGCTGCCCGCCACTGACTATTATTTCCGGCTCTACTTCACCCGCGACCAGCGCTGGAACTTTGCCAACTGGAAGAACACGGACATCGAGACGATCTCCGCCGCCGCCCGCTTCGAGACGGATGCTGCGAAGTATGAGGCGGAGTGCAAGAAGATGATCGAGGTGTTTGCCGATCAGGTGCCGCTGGTGATGCTGTGGCAGCCGAACCATGATGCGGTGATGGCGGGCAACATTGATGGCTACACCTATCAGTTCTACCGGCAGGCTGATTTCCGCGACCTCAAGCGGGTTTAGCCCAAGTGCTCGCCGCCATCGCGCGACGGGTGGGGCGCAGGCTGGTGTCGTCGGTGCCCGCATTGTTTGGCGTGGTGGTGATCACGTTCGTGCTGATGCGGGTGCTGCCGGGGGATCCGGCGGTGTTCTTCGCTTCTGGACCCTCGGCGGGACAGGCGGAGATTGAGGCTCTGCGGCACAAGATGGGGCTCGATCAGCCGTTGCCGGTGCAGTTGCTGCACTATCTCGGCGATATCGCCACCGGTGATCTAGGACGGTCGCTGACGACTGGGCAGAAGGTGACGCAGGATATTGGGCGGAAGCTTCCGGCGTCGCTCGAACTCACCTTCACCGCTCTGGCGATTGCGTTGAGCTTGTCGGTGCCCCTGGGCGTGCTGGCGGCGTTGCGGCCGGGGTCGCCGGTGGACCATGCGGTGCGGATGCTCTGCACGTTGGGTGTGTGTGTGCCGACCTTCGTGTCGGGCCTGCTGCTGATCTATGCGTTTTACTATTTGCTGGGTTGGGCACCGGACCCAACAGCGCGGATTGATATTTTTGCGTCCACGCCACCGGAGATCACCGGGTTTTATCTGGTGGATTTTGCGCTGGCCCGGGATTGGGAAGGCTGGTCGGCGGCGGCGCGGCAGTTGTTGTTGCCGGCGTTTACGATGGCGTTGTTCGTGCTGGCGCCACTGGCACGGATGACGCGGGCCTCCATGCTGGCGGTGATGGGGAGCGACTTTATTCGCGCGGCGCGGTCGCTGGGGTTGCCGGGGTATCGGATCGTGGTGGCCTACGCGCTGCGCAACGCGTTGCTGCCGGTGCTGACGATCACGGGCATCGTGTTTTCGACGATGCTGGGGGCGAATGTGCTGGTGGAGAAAGTGTTCTCCTGGCCGGGTGTTGCGTCCTATGCGCTCGATGCGCTGCTGGCCTCGGATTACGCGCCGGTGCAGGCGTTTGTGCTGCTGATGGCGTTCATCTTCGTGGTGGTGAACGTGGCGATTGACGTGTTGTACGGCATCATCGACCCGCGGGTTTCGGTGGAATGAGTGCCGCCGCGATGATGGCGCGGCCGAGCCTGCTGCGGCACGTGATCTATGTGCTGCGGTCGAACAAGGTGACGGCGCTGGCGTCGGCCGGCACGTTGCTGCTGGTGGCGGTGGCGCTGCTGGCCGCTTGGATTGCACCGTATGATCCGATTGCGTCGGATGTTTCGCACGCGCTGCAGCCGCCAAATGCGGCGCATTGGGCGGGGACGGATCAGCTGGGGCGCGACATTCTCAGTCGTATTTTGCTCGCAGCGAGGCTGGATCTGGCGATTGCGGTTTCGGCGGTGGGGATTTCGTTTGCGGTGGGGGCGGTGATCGGCGGGTTCTGCGGCTATCGCGGCGGGCGGCTGGATCGCTGGGTGGGGCGGATTGTGGATGTGCTGATGGCGTTTCCGCTGTTCGTGCTGGCGATGGCGCTGGTGGCAGCGTTGGGCAATCGGGTTGAGAACATCATTATTGCCACGGCCGTGATCAATCTGCCGTTCTACATCCGCTTTGCGCGCGCGGAGGTGAATGTGCGGCGCAATGCTGGGTGGGTGGAGGCGGCGCGGGCATGTGGCGATGGGCCGATCTCGGTGGTGCTGCGGTTTTTGCTGCCGAACGTGCTGCCGGCGATGGCGGTGCAGATTTCGCTCAACCTCGGCTGGGCGATTTTGAACGCGGCGGGGCTGTCGTTCATTGGCCTTGGTGTGACGGCACCGACGCCGGAATGGGGGATTATGGTGGCGGAGGGGGCGCGGTTCATCTCCACCGGCAAGTGGTGGTTGGTGGCGTGCCCTGGGCTGGCGCTGATGCTGACGGTGCTGTGCTTCAACCTGCTGGGCGACGGGCTGCGGGACATTCTTGATCCACGGATGCGGACGTGACGGCACCTTTGCTGCAGGTGGAGGATTTGCATGTCAGTTTCTCCACGCGGCAGGGCGTGGTGCAGGCGTTGCGGGGGGTCAGCTTCTCGCTCGGGGCTGGGCAGACGCTGGGGATTGTGGGGGAGAGTGGGTCTGGCAAATCCGTGACCTCGCTGGCGGTGATGCGGCTGCTGGATCGGGCCGGGCGGATCACGCAGGGGCGGGTGTTGTTTCGCGGGCAGGATGTGACGCGGCTGGGCCGGTCTGATCTGCGCGAATTGCGGGGTGCCGCGATGTCGATGATTTTCCAAAACCCTCGCGCGGCGCTGAACCCTATTCGCACGGTGGAGCAGCAGATTGTGGATGTGTTGCGGGCGCATCGCTCGATGAGTGTGCGGCAGGCGCGGGCGGAGGCGCTGGATTTGCTGCGCGCGGTGCTGATCCATGATCCCGAAAGCAGGCTTGCGGCGTATCCGGCGGAATTGTCTGGCGGGATGTGTCAGCGGGTGATGATTGCGATGGCGATGGCCTGCAAGCCCGCGCTGCTGATCGCCGATGAGCCGACGACGGGGCTTGATGTGACGACGCAGAAGGCGGTGATGGATTTGCTCGCGGGGCTGACGGCTGAGCGCGGCATGGCGATGATTTTGATCACGCATGATCTGGGTCTGGCGGCGCGGTATTGCGCCGATATTGCGGTGATGCAGAACGGTGAGATTGTGGAGCGTGGGCCGGTGGCGGCGCTGTTTCAGTCGCCGCGGCATGATTACACGCGGATGCTGGTGGCGGCCTCGCCTCGGCGGGATTCGACGTTGGCGGATTTGGCGCCTGGATTGCCGCGCCCCCAAGCGGGGGCTCGCAATGACGGGGTGAGGGTGCCGGGCGCTGGGCCACTTCTGGAACTGACGCATGTGCGCAAGAGCTTTCCGGGGCCGGTGCATGCGGTGGATGATGTGTCGTTCGTGTTGCCGCAGGGCGGCGCGTTGGGGCTGGTGGGGGAGAGTGGGTCGGGCAAGACCACGCTGTCCCGGCTGATCTGCCGGCTGGCGGATGTGGATGGCGGCGAGATTATCTTTCAGGGCCAGTCGATCAGCGACATGCCGGCGCGGGATTTTCATCGGGCCCCGCAGCGGAAGTTGATCCAGATTGTGTTTCAGGACCCGCATGACAGTTTGAACCCGCGCTTTTCGGCCTTTGACTGCATCGCGCATCCGCTGCGGCGGTTGGAGGGGATGCGGGACGGGGCGGCGTTGGAGGCTCGGGTGCGCGAGGCGGCGGGGCGGGCTGGGTTGCCGGAGGGTTTGTTGGAGCGGTTTCCGCATCAATTGTCCGGCGGGCAGAAGGCGCGGGTTGGGATTGCGCGGGCGATTGCTCCTCGGCCGAAATTGTTGGTTTTGGATGAACCGACGGCGGCACTCGATGTGCAGGTTCAGGCGGTGATTTTGCAACTGCTCGACCGCCTCAGGCGCGAGGATGACATTGGGCTGTTGTTTGTCAGCCATGATCTGAATGTGGTGCGGATGTTGTGCGATGATCTGGTGGTGCTGAAGCAGGGGCGGATTGTGGAGGCTGGGGCGAGTGCTGCGGTGTTCGCCAATCCGCAGGCCGATTACACGCGGGCGCTGCTGGATGCGATCCCGCATTTCGAGCCTGCGTGCCATGCCGAGCGGGAGAGTGTTGCGTTATGAGCGGACGATTGGCGGGGCGTGTGGCGATCATCACCGGCGGGGGCTCCGGCATTGGGCGGGCTTCGGCGCTGCTGTTCTCGCGTGAGGGGGCGAAGCTTTGCCTAGTGGATCGGGACGCGGCGGCGGTGGAGGCGGCGATGTTCGCCGTTCGTGCCATCGGTGGCGAGGCGATCATGCGGGTGAGTGATGTTGGGGAGCCCGGTGCGGCTGAGCCGGATGTGGCGGCGTGTCTCGCGCGGTATGGCCGGGTTGATGTGCTGATGACGGCGGCTGGGTTTTCCAGCGGGGGGACTGCGACGACGATCAGCCCGGAGAATTGGGACGCGGTGATCGGTGCCAATCTCACCGGCACGTGGCTGTGGATGCGGGCGGTGCTGCCGGTGATGCAGCGGCAGGGCGGCGGGAGCATCGTCACCGTGGCCTCACAGCTGGCGCGCGCGGGCGGGCGGAACAACGTGGCGTATATCGCGGCCAAAGCGGGTATTTTAGGGCTGACGAAAACCACGGCGCTTGATTATGTGGCTGATGGCATCAGGGTGAACGCCATTCTGCCCGGTGCCATCGACACGCCGTTGCTCGCGCGTAGCTTTGCGCGCTCGGCCACGCCCGAGGCGACGCGGGAGGCCTCGCGCCTGCGTCACCCGATGGGGCGGTTCGGGCGGGATGAGGAGGTGGCGCAGGCCGCACTTTACCTGGCGTCTGACGCTTCCACCTTCACAACCGGCACGGAACTGGTGGTGGATGGAGGCTGGCTTGCCGGATAGCGGAATAATCCCCGACGCACTCACGGCGCTGACCGCCCGCGCGCGGGACGATCTGGCGCGGATTTCGCACCCACGGATGCCGTGGCTGGAGCCTCGGGTTGGGCCGGATGGGGCGGCGGCGCTGGATGTTCTGGTGGTGGGCGGCGGGCAATCGGGCCTTGGCATTGCGAGTGCGCTTTTGCGGGCGCAGGTGACGAATATTCTGGTGGTGGATCGTGCGCCGCGCGGGCTGGAGGGGCCGTGGCTGACATTCGCCCGCATGCGCACGTTGCGTTCGCCGAAGGACTACACCGGGCCGGATCTGGACCTGCCGAGCCTGGGGTATCAGGCGTGGCACGAGGCGGTTTATGGCCCCGCGCATTGGCAGTCGCTCGATCAGATTTTGCGGGAGGATTGGGCGGCGTATCTCGGCTGGGTGCGCGACACGGTGGGCGTGCCGGTGCGGAACGAGACGGTGGTGGTGGATATCGCGCCAGCCCCCGGCGGGCTGCTGGCGGCGATTTTGCGCGATGCCGGTGGGGAGAGTGTTCGCTATGCCCGCAAGATTGTGCTCGCCACTGGGCAGGATGGAGCGGGCGAGTGGTGGATGCCGGAGTTTGTGCGCGCTCTGCCCACGCATCTGCGGGCGCATGCGGCGGATGAGATTGATTTCGCGGCGTTGCGCGGCAAGCGGGTGGCGGTGCTGGGGGCGGGTGCCTCGGCATTCGACAATGCGGCGATGGCGCTGGAGGCTGGGGCTGCTGCCGTGACGCTGTATTGCAGGCGGGCGGAGCCGCAGGTGATCCAGCCCTATCGGTGGCTCACCTTTGCCGGTTTTTTGCGGCATCTGTCGGAGCTGGATGACGCGTGGCGCTGGCGGTTTATGAGCCATGTGCTGGGGCTGCGCGAAGGGTTTCCGCAGCCGACCTATGATCGGTGTGCGGCGCATGCGGGCTTCACGCTGCAATCCGGCGCGCCTTGGTTGTCAGCGCGGGTGGGGGAGGCTGGGCAGGTGGAGATTGAGACGCCGCGTGGCCCGGCGGTGGCGGATTTTCTGATTTGCGGCACCGGCGTGGAGATGGATTTCGCCCGCAGACCGGAGCTTGCGCGGGTGGCGCACAACATCGCGCGCTGGTCGGATCGCTACACCCCGCCGGAGGAGGAGCGCGATGATCGGCTGGCGCGCTTCCCGTATCTCGCCGCCGATTACAGCCTGTTGCCGCGTGTGGAGGGCGAGACGGAGTGGATGGCGGACATCCATCTTTTCAACATTGCGGCAACGATGAGTTTTGGCCCCTCGGGCTCCTCGATCAACGCGATGACGACGGCCGTGCCGAAGCTGGTGCATGGGCTGACGCGCGGGCTGTTCACAGCCGATTTGGACCGGCATTGGGCGACGCTGAAGGCTTATGACGTGCCGCAGGCGGTGGTGCGGTAGGGCGAAGTGCGTTTTGGTAATGCACCAATTTCGCGGCGGAAGCGGTGCAATCCCAAAGCGAACTGCACCCTACGTAGTTCTACATATGTTCTATTTTCTTGCGTTGGGCCAAGGGGCAGCTTAGGGGTTGATATCACCTCCCGCACAGGAACCTTGCCCCTATGACTGCTTCTCGTTCTTCCGCAACCTCTGATCCGATGGCGGCGCTTTGCCTCATTGGCAGAGCTGTGCGTGGGGCGGGGGAGCTGAATCTTCTGTTGCAGCTGATGTTCATTGCCACCTGCAGCCCGCTGATGAAGCACGCTTTGCTGGCGTGGCTTTCGACGGAAGAACGGTTTGCGGGCTTGGAGTTTGAGCCCGAGCCGGGGGTGATCGAGGCTGGGTGGGGTGGGCCGGATGGGTATTATCCCGCGAGGACGACGCCGCGCGGTCGTGTGGTGCTGTGGCGGCATGTGACGCGGTTTGGCCTCGCGGTGATGGTGCCGCTCGTGGTGGCTCCGCCGGTGGCGTTTCCCGGACAACGCGTGCCGTCCCTTGGTTGGAGTGTCACGCGGCGGTTATCGTCGCTCTCATTTTTCAAATTTTTTGCACCCGGTTTGGCTTTCGTGTCGAACTGCGTCTTAATCGTTACGGAATCGTATTGAAATTAGCTGCCGATGGTGGGCTGAAGCCCACCCTGCGGGCGACCGGCTACCAGCCGTTCACCCTGGGCCAGATCGCCGTCACCGTCTCGCTGTCGTCTTCGATGACGAAGTAGCGGTCGTGGGCGGCGGCGGTGAGGCAGGTGTGGTTGGGGAGCACGCGGAATTTGGTGCCGATCGGGGGTGCGAAGGTGCCGAGTTGCGGGTCGAGCTCGACCACGCCGTGCTCCTGATAGGCGGTGCGGACGATGGAGCGGCCGAGGCTGCGGCGGCCCTGCATGTCGGCGAGGATGCCGAAGCCGTAATCGTTGGCGGTGGCCTGGGTGCTGCGGTCTTTCGAGAGCGCGATGGCTCCGGCATCGACGAGGAGGCGGCGTTGGGATGGGCGGTTGCCGATGACGCTGGTGAGCACGCTGACGGCGATGTCGTCCGGGCCATGGGTGCCGATTTCGGCCTGGAACAGATCGCCGAACATGTAGACGCCGGCACGCAACTCCGTCACGCCCTCCATGCTGGTGGCGGCGCGGGCGGTGGGGGAGCTGCCGATGGAGACGATGGGGGCGGGGTGTCCGGCGGCGCGCAGGCGGGAGACGGCGTGGACGCAGCCAAGGCGCTCCTGCTCGGCAGTTTGGCGCATTTCGGGGACGGAGCGCGCGCCGTAGCTGTGGCCGCCATGGGTCATCACGCCGACCAGATTGGGGCCGAGGCGGGCTGCGATGTCGAGCACCATCGGGTCGTCGGGGAACAGGCCGCCGCGATGTTCGCCGGTGTCGATCTCGATGAGGGTGCGCGGCGGGGCTGGGTGGGCGGCGATGGCGGAGGCGACGGTGGCATCATCGGTGATGACGATGATGTCGGCCCCGGCGGTGTTCAGCTTGGCGACCTGATCGAGTTTTTGCGGGGTGATGCCGACGGCGTAGAGCATGTCGGACAGGCCGTGTCCGGCGAAGTATTCGGCCTCGGCGAGGGTGGAGACGGTGACGCCGCCTTGCTCACCGCCCGCCGCAGCGCCGGGGTTGAGGGCGAGGGCCATGCGGGCGACGTCGATGGATTTGGCGGTTTTCATGTGCGGGCGGAGGGCCACGCCGTGATAGCTCGCCACCTGCGCCATGACGTTGAGGTTGCGGGCGAGCACGCGCCGGTCGAGCACGAGGCAGGGGGTTGGCAGGTCGGAAAGGCGCATTTGGGTGCTCTTTTAGATTTCGACGCCGAGATATTCAGCGATGCGGGGCGTGGCTTTGATGCCGGTGCCGGTGAGCACGAGCACGGTGGTTTCGGCGGGGCGGATGGTGCCGGCGTCAAGCAGGCGGGAGAAGGCGGCGGCGACCTGGGCGCAGGTGGGTTCCACGTAGATGCCGGTGTGGGCGAGGGTGATGAGGGCCGCGCCGATCTCCGCCTCGCTGAGCAGGATGGCGGAGCCGTGGCTGTTGCGCAGGGCGTCGCAGATTTCCGGCAGGCGGATGGGGGCGGCGATGGCGGTGCCCTCGGCGATGGTGGGGATGGCGGCGATGGCTGGCATGCCGAGGAACGCGCGGGCGATGGGGCCGCAGTTTTCCGGCTGTGCCGCGAAAATGCGCGGCATGCGGTCGATCTGGCCGGCGCGGAGGAGTTCGGCAAATCCGATGGCACAGCCGAGCACGTTGGAGCCAGCACCGCAGGGGACGATGACGTTGTCGGGGGCGCGGAAGCCGAGGTCCTCCCACAGCTCATAGGCAAGGGTTTTGGTGCCGTGCAGGAAGAACGGGTGCCAGTTGTGGCTGGCGTAGAAAATTTGCGAGGCGCGCTGTTCGGCGGCGGTGGACGTGTCCTGCCGCGTGCCGGGGATGAGTTCGACGGTGGCCCCATGGGCGCGCATTTGCACGGTTTTGGCGGGGCTGGTGGAGGCGGGGGCCATGATGGTGGCGGCGAGGCCTCCGGCGGCGGCGTAGGCGGAGACGGAGGCACCGCCATTGCCCGAGCTGTCCTCCAGCACGGCGCGAACGCCCTGCTGGCGCAGCAGGCTCAGCATGACGCTGGTGCCGCGATCCTTGAAGCTGGCGGTGGGCATGAACCACTCGCATTTCAGGTGGACGGGGGCACCGTGCAGCGTGCGCGGCAGGAGGGGCGTGCAGCCTTCGCCCATGCTGATCGGGTCGGCACACGCCATCGGGAAGGACGCGGCATAGCGCCAGATGCTGCGCTTGGTGGTGTCGATCTGCGCGCGTGTGATGCCGGGCAGATCGGTGATGGCGAGGGGAGCCTGCGCGGTTCCGCACCAGCGCGGCACAGCGAGGTCAAATGTTTCGCCGGAGCGGGGGTCGAGATAGGCGGGGGGATGGTCTAACATTGTGCAAGGCTGGCCGTGCTTTGCTGGCTTGGCAAGATGGAGGGTGCGGGTTTGGACGCGTTGGTGCGACTGGCTTCTGATCTGGTGCGGCTGGACAGCCGGTCCCCGCGTTCAAATCTTGCTGTGGTTGAGCGGATATTGCCGGAGTTGGTGGGGTTCGAGATTGAGCGGCTGGACTATGTCGATGCTGCCGGCGTGGCCAAATATGCGCTGGTGGCGGCACGTGGGAGCGGCGGTCTGGCATTTTCCGGGCATATGGACACGGTGCCGGATACCGGATGGACGACTGATCCGTGGTCCGGCGAGGTGCGTGACGGCGTGCTGCACGGGCTTGGCAGTGCCGACATGAAGGGACCGTTGGCTGCCTGCATTCTGGCGGCGCGGGGGCTTCCGGCGGAGGTGCCGGTTTGTCTGTTGATCACGACGGATGAGGAGACGACGAAGCTCGGCGCTCGGGCGATTGTGGAGCGGTCCCGGCTGGCGCGCAGCTTCGCACCGCGCGGCATTGTGGTGGCGGAGCCGACGCGTCTGGTGCCGGTTCGGGGGCATCGTGCCAGCGTGACGTTCACGGCCATCTCGCGCGGTGTGCAGGCACATTCGGCGACCGGCAAGGGGGTTAACGCGAACTGGGCATTGGTGGAGTTTCTCGCCGAGATGAAGGCGGTGCGTCAGCGGTTGATCGACGATCCCTCGTTGCAGGATGCGGCGTATGATCCGGTGGTGAGTGATTTCAATCTGATCATCGACAACCATGGTGCGGCGTTCAACGTGACGGTGCCGAAGGCCACGGTGAAGATCAAATATCGCTACTCGCACCGGATTGATCCGGAGATCATCACGCGTGCCGTGCGTGCGGCCGCTGGGCAGAGCGGGCTCGAACTGGTGATCGACACCGAGGGCAGCCCGCCGGAACTGCCGCTGGATCACCCGCTGATCCGTCAGGCCTGTGCGCTGTCCGGGGCTGCGGCGATGACGGTTCCGTTTGGCACCGATGCCTCAGAACTGCAGGTGCTGGCACCGTGCGTGATCATCGGCCCCGGCGACATCGCCCAGGCGCATCGCCCGGGCGAGTGCGTGGAGATTGCCGAACTTCACCGTGGGGTGGAGCTTTTTCGGACGATGGCCGTTGAGCAGTAGGGTGGGTGCCGCTCAAGCGCGGCGCACCCTCAGGTTTTACACGGACGATAGGACGGCTGGGGCGAGGCCTGCCACCTTTGCGGCGGGGTGGGCGGGGTTGCGGAAGCGCAGCTCGCCGTCGCACGCGGCATCCGGTGCCACACCGCCAAGCAGTTCCAGGCGTGAGGCGCAGGTGACGGCAACGACGATCTTGGCTTCCGGGAAGGTCAGGAACTGGCGGGTTTCGCCTTCCAGTTCCAGCCGGTCGCGCAGATGGCGCCATTCGGTGCGGTCGGTGTCCTCGATGAACATGGCGAGGATGCCGGGGCGGGTGCCGGACAGGCGGGTTGGCGCGAGGGCTGCGAGCCTGCGGCGAAGGGCCACCGCCACTTCATCCTCCCGCCCGGCGCGGGCGGCCAGCGCCACCATGGCCGTGCCTTTTGTGGTGACGGCCAGATGCGCCTGATGGCCGAATTCACGGCGCAGCGAGGAAAGCAGAGTGGTCTCGGCCTTGACCTCACCGATCTGGGCTGCGGCGAGCATCAGCGGGTCGAGCCGGAGCACGCAGGCTTCGTCGTTCTCCTGGCGGCTGCTGGAGGCGAGCATGGTGCGGATGCGGCCCTGCAGGTTTTGCAGCTTGCAGGCATCGGCATTCAGCCCCTGCGGCAAGGTGAGCTTGAGGAGGTAGCGGCCGGGGTGGTCGGAGAGCCAGGTTTGCAGATCTTCGTCGATGCCATCGACGAGGCGGACCCAGGCCCCGCGATGTACGTCTCGCCCGTCTTCGGCGGAAAGAACGTCACAGACCAGCTCGGCCTCGGCCCCGTCGCGTTCGAGGAGCAGGTCATACGAGGCTTCGTTTTCCAGGCCCGCGAAGGTGACGGTGAAGCCACGGCGGCGCTGCAGCAGGGCGGTGCGCAGCAGGTGGAACATCGGCACCAGCGTCGCCTCGTGCTGCATCGCGGCGATGAGGACGGCGCGGAAGCGGGTGCGGCCTGCGGGACTGAGCGCGCGGTCGAGCAGCACGGCCTCGCGGGCGAGTTCGACGAGGCAGATCTCGGCCGGTGTGGGCGTGTAGCAAGGCTTGGCGCGGCGGAGGCGTTCGAGCGTGATTTCGATGGCGTGCTGCTGTGCCAAAGCGCGACCCACGCGCTGGCTGCTGCCGGCATCGCGTTCGATTTGCGACATGCGTTCCGCCCAACGTTTAGGCCCGACGCACGCAATGAAGGCGGTGATCGTCTTCAAGGCTGGCGGGGCGGCGGAGGCCATCGGTGATCCTCGCATTCAAACTGTCGTGACAAGAACCCTTGACACAGTTTGCAATACAAAGCGAGGGGCGATTGAACCGAACGGTTCAGTTTAATGTTGTCAATTGCGCGGCAGCATCACCTCACGCGGCGCGTCTGGATTTTGTGCACGATGGCGGAGCAGATGGTCCGCCAGCACGCAGGCCAGCATGGCCTCGCCCACCGGCACGGCGCGGATGCCGACGCAGGGGTCGTGGCGGCCTTTGGTCAGGATATCAACGTCTTGACCGGATTGATCAACGGAGTGGCGGGGCGTGAGGATGGAGCTGGTGGGTTTGACGGCGAAGCGGGCGATGATCGGCTGGCCGGTGGAGATGCCGCCCAAAATGCCACCGGCGTGGTTGGCGCTGAAGCGGACATGGTGGCTGTCCATCCGCATCTCGTCGGCATTGTCCTCACCGGAGAGGGCGGCTGCGTCAAACCCGTCTCCGATCTCAACCCCTTTGACGGCGTTGATGCTCATCAGGGCTGCGGCGAGATCGGCGTCGAGCTTGCCGTAGATCGGCGCACCCAGGCCGGGCGGGGCATTTTCGGCAACAAGTTCGATGACGGCCCCGCAGGAGGAGCCGGATTTGCGGATGGCGGAGAGGTAGTCCTCCCACGCGGCGGCGGCGACCGGATCGGGGCAGAAGAACGGGTTTTCGTCCACTTGCGACCAGTCCCAGCGCGAGCGGTCGATCTTGTGCGGTCCCATTTGCACGAGGGCCCCGCGAATGGTGACGCCGGACAGGATTTTGCGGGCGACGGCCCCTGCTGCCACCCGCATGGCGGTTTCGCGGGCGGATGAGCGCCCGCCGCCGCGATAGTCGCGGATGCCGTATTTCAGCTGGTAGGTGAGGTCGGCGTGACCGGGGCGGAATTGCTGGGCGATGGCCCCGTAATCCTTGCTGCGCTGATCGACGTTTTCGATTTGCAGGGCGATGGGCGTGCCGGTGGTCTGGCCGTCAAACACGCCGGAGAGGATGCGCACCTCGTCCGGCTCCTGCCGCTGGGTGGTGAATTTCGACTGTCCGGGACGGCGCTTGTCCAGCCAGGGCTGGATATCGGCCTCGGTGAGTGCAATCAGCGGCGGGCAGCCATCGACAACGCCGCCGATGGCCGGTCCATGGCTTTCGCCCCAGGTGGTGACGCGGAAGAGGTGGCCGAAGCTGTTATGACTCACTGGACGCCACGTTGATGTCCGGTGCGGTCGGGTTCTTCATGCCCACGATGTGATAGCCGCTATCGACGTGATGCACTTCGCCGGTGACGCCGCTGGACAGGTCAGACAGCAGATAAAGCCCGGCCCCGCCGACATCCTCGATGGAGACCGTGCGCTCCAGCGGGGCGTTGTACTGGTTCCATTTCAGGATGTAGGAGAAATCGCCGATGCCGCTGGCGGCGAGCGTTTTGATGGGGCCGGCGCTGATGGCGTTGACGCGGATGTTGTCGCGCCCGAGATCGGCGGCGAGGTAGCGGACGGAGGCTTCAAGTGCGGCCTTGGCGACGCCCATGACGTTGTAATGCGGCATGACGCGCTCGGCACCAAGGTAGCTGAGCGTGAGCAGCGAGCCACCGGGGCGCATCATCGCAGCGGCGCGCGCGGCCACGGCGGTGAAGCTGAAGCAGGAAATATCCATCGCCTGTAGGAACACGTGGCGGGGCGTGTCGGCGTAGCGACCGCGCAGATAGGCTTTGTCGGCAAAGCCTATGGCATGAACGAGAAAATCGATCCCCTCCGGCCATTCGGACTTCAGAGCCTCGAACGCTGCGTCCATGCTGGCGTCGTCGGCCACGTCACACGGGACGACGACCTTGGCACCGACGCTGGCGGCCAGCGGGCGGACGCGCTTTTCCAGCGCCTCGCCCTGGAAGCTGAACGCGAGTTCGGCCCCTTGCGCGGCGCAGGCCGACGCGATGCCCCAGGCGATCGAGCGGTTGTTGGCAACACCCATGATCAGGCCTCGCTTGCCCGCCATGAGATTGCCCTTCACTGGGGCCATTGCGGTTTCACCTTCCGGCATCGGCTTTGATCCTCGTATCACGCTAAAGCACTGTGGTGGCATGACCGGCCACTGCGCCACAAGAGGGTGGTTGCGATACACCCCTATCGCTGCACATACATAGCGTAACAGGAGCGATTGCCATGGACGATGTTGCCGCCAAGCCGATCATTGCCACCAACCCGTTTGAATTGTTCGCGGAGTGGTTCGCCGAGGCCCGCGAGAGCGAGATCAATGACAGCAATGCGATGACGGTGGCCACCTGCACGCCGGATGGCAGGCCGTCGGCTCGCATGGTGCTGCTGAAGGATTTTGATACACGCGGTTTCGTTTTCTACACCAACAAGACCAGTCGCAAGGCGGGGGAGTTGAACACCAACCACCATGCGGCGCTGCTGTTCCACTGGAAGTCGCTGCGTCGTCAGGTGCGCATCGAGGGTGACGTGTGTCGATAGATCGGAAGGCGTCGTGTAGGGAAAGAGTGTC
>CAIJTR010000196.1 GCA_903823665.1 uncultured Rhodospirillales bacterium | reverse complement strand
TCGTCTCCATCAACCTCGTCGTCGATCTGCTCTACTTTGCCGTCGATCCTCGTCTGCGTGGGAATATCGGCCGATGAACGGTGTTGCGCGCTTCCTCGACAGCGATTTCGTCTACGGTTTCAAGCGCTCGCCGGTCGCCATTATGTCCGCCCTCGTGGTCCTGCTGGTCCTGATCGGCGCGGTGTTCGCCCACTACATCTCACCGCACAACCCGTTCGATCTCGCCAGCCTCGACCTGCTCGACAGCCTCAAGCCGCCATTCTGGTCAACCGACGGAGACCCTTCGTTCCCGCTCGGCACCGACGATCAAGGCCGCGACGTGCTCTCCGGCATTCTCTACGGCACCCAGATCAGCCTGATCGTGGCCGTCTGCGCCATCGCCTTCTCGCTCACGGTCGGCATCACCATGGGCCTTCTCGCCGGCTATTTTGGCGGCGTGGTCGACGCGCTTCTGATGCGGGTGGTGGACATTCAGCTCACCTTCCCCTCCATCCTCATCGCCCTGCTCGTCGATGGCATCGTCCGAGCGGTATTGCCCCGAGACATGCAGGCAGCGCTTGAGCTTTACGTCATCGTTTTCGCCATCGGCATCAGCCGCTGGCCGCAATTCGCCCGCACCGTGCGCGGCTCCACCATGGTCGAGCGTGGGCGCGATTACGTGATGGCCGCCAAGGTCATCGGCATCTCCGGCCCGCGCATCATGCTCAGCCACATCCTGCCCAACGTGTTAGGCCCCGTGCTCGTCATCACCACGCTGAACCTCGGCCTCGCCATCCTCGACGAAGCCACACTCAGCTTCTTGGGCGTCGGCCTGCCGCCCACCCAGCCGTCCCTCGGCACCCTCATCCGCATTGGCAACAACTTCCTGTTCTCCGGCGAATGGTGGATCGCGATCTTCCCCGGCGTGACACTGGCCGCCATGGTGCTCTCCATCAACCTGCTGGGTGATTGGCTGCGCGACGCGCTGAACCCCAGGCTCCGATAATGGACCTTCGATAATGGCTCTGCTTGACGTTCAAAATCTCGTCGTGGAATTTCCCGGCAGGCGTGGCGTGCTGCGTGCGCTCGACGACATCTCCTTCTCCATCGGCGAAGGCGAAATCTTAGGCGTTGTCGGTGAAAGTGGGGCCGGCAAATCCCTCACGGGTGCCGCCATCATCGGCCTGCTGGAACCGCCCGGTCGCGTCGCCTCCGGCCAAATCCTGTTCGACGGCAAGCGCATCGACAATCTCAGCTCCGACCAGATGCGTCCCATCCGCGGCAAGCAGATCGGGGCCATCTTCCAGGACCCGCTGACGACGCTAAATCCGCTCATCTCCATCGGCCGCCAGCTCACTGAAACCATGCAGGCGCATCTGAAACTCTCAGACCGCGACGCCCGCGCCCGCGCCATCGGATGGCTTGAACAAGTCGGCATCCCCGCCGCAGCCGACCGCGTGGAAGCCTTCCCGCATCAATTCTCCGGCGGTATGCGCCAGCGCGTTGTCATTGCCCTCGCTCTCTGCGCCGAGCCCCGCCTCGTGGTTGCCGACGAGCCCACAACAGCACTCGACGTCTCCATCCAGGCCCAGATCATCACGCTTTTGAAAAACCTCACCAAATCGCATGGCACCTCGGTCATGCTCGTCACTCACGACATGGGCGTGATCGCCGAGACGTGTGATCGCGTGGCCGTGATGTATGCCGGTCGCATCGCCGAAATCGGCCCGGTGCGAGACGTCGTGTTGAGCCCCAGCCACCCCTACACTGAGGGCCTGATGGGCTCGATTCCGTCGCTCGAAACCCGTGTTGAACGCCTCCGCCAGATCGATGGTGCCATGCCCCGCCTGACCGCCATCCCCAAAGGCTGCGCCTTCAACCCACGTTGCAGCCGCACCATCGACAAGTGCCGAGAGCAACGCCCCGGCCTCATGCCAGCCGGCTCCACTCAAGCCGCCTGCTGGGTGACGGCCGCATGACCATGCAAGTCCTCCAGGCCATCGAAGTCTCGCGCCATTTCGACGTCTCGCGCCCATTCCTGCAGCGCGCCCTGTCGCGCGAAGGCCGCCGCATCCTGCGCGCCGTGGACGGCATTTCGTTTGATATCGCAGCCGGCACCACGCTCTCGCTCGTTGGTGAAAGTGGCTGCGGCAAATCCACCGTCGCCCGCCTCGCCGTCGGTCTCTACACGCCCACGGACGGTGAAATCCGCTTCGAGGGCCAGCCGCTCTCCTCCGCCCGCGCGCAACCAGCACTTCGGCGGAAGATGAACATGATCTTCCAAGACCCCTACGCCTCGCTCAACCCGCGCTGGCGTGTGGCGGACATCGTGGCCGAGCCCATCCGCGCCTTCAACATTCTGTCCGGCACCAAAACCATCAACGACCGCGTGGGCCAACTGCTCACCCAGGTCGGGCTCTCAGCCGCCGACGGCGAGAAATACCCGCACGAATTCAGCGGCGGCCAACGCCAACGCATCTCCATCGCCCGCGCCTTGTCCAGCGAACCGGAATTCCTGGTGTGTGACGAACCCACGTCAGCGCTCGACGTCTCCGTGCAGGCGCAAATCCTCAATTTGATGCGCGACCTGCAGCAAAAGCTTGGCCTCACCTACCTCTTCATCAGCCACAACCTCGCCGTCGTCCGCCACATGTCAGACCGCCTCGGCGTGATGTATCTCGGCCGCATCGTCGAAGAAGGCCCAGGCGAAGACATCTTCCGCACCCCCCGCCACCCCTACACACGCCTATTGCTCGACGCGATTCCAGACATCTCCGCCGTCGGCCGCAGCCGCACGCCAGTCGGTGGAGAAGTGCCAAGCCCAATCTCGCCCCCCGCCGGCTGCACCTTCCACCCACGATGCGGCTTGGCCAACGAGCGCTGCAAAGTGGAGAAGCCCCCGCAGACGAAAGTCGGCAACGTCCTGGTCGCGTGCCACGCAGTCGCAGAAGGCCGAAGCTAACCCGCCCTAACACCCGTCATTGCGAGGAGCCGCTTGGCGACGTGGCAATCCAGAGCAACGCGGCGTCTCTCTGGATTGCCACGTCCCAAAGCTGGGGCTCGAATTGACGAGCCTCACCCCCGCGCCACCAACTCCGCAATTGCCTTCCCGACTTCCTCGGTCCCGGCCTGACCGCCCATATCCCGCGTCCGCGGCCCACCTTCTCGCAGCAACGTCTCAATCGCGCCCACAATCGCCGCCGCCGCCTGCGTCTCGCCCAGATGCTCCAGCATCATCGCCCCCGACCAGATCTGCCCAATCGGATTGCAGATCCCCCGCCCGGCAATATCTGGCGCCGACCCATGGACCGGCTCGAACATCGAAGGATGCACCCGCTCCGGATTGATGTTGGCTGACGGCGCAATCCCGATCGAGCCCGCCACCGCCGGCCCCAGATCACTCAGAATATCACCAAACAAGTTCGAACCCACCACCACATCGAACCAATCCGGATGCTGCACGAAATGCGCGCACAGAATGTCGATGTGGAACTGATCCGTGGCAACGCCGGGATAAGCCTTCGCCATCTCGGCAAACCGCTCATCCCAATACGGCATCGTGTGAATGATCCCGTTCGATTTCGTGGCCGATGTCAGCTTCCGCCGCGGCCGCGTCATCGCCAACTCGAACGCATATTTGATGATCCGGTCGCACCCAATCCGGGAGAACACCGATTGCTGGCTCACAAACTCCCGCTCGGTGCCGGGAAACATCCGCCCACCAATGGACGAATATTCGCCCTCGGTGTTCTCCCGCACCACATAGAAATCGATATCCGCCTCGGTCCGCCCCGCCAGCGGCGTCTTCGCCCCCGGCATCAGCTTGCACGGCCGCACATTGGCATACTGATCAAAACCCCGCCTGATGGGAATCAGCAGTCCCCACAACGACACATGATCCGCCACCCCCGGCCAGCCCACAGCCCCCAGGAAAATGCTGTCACTCTCAGCCATGCGGTCCATGCCGTCCCCCGGCATCATCGCGCCGGTGCGGGTATAGGTCTCGCAAGACCAATCATACTCATCGAGCTTGAGCGCGAAATTGAACCGCGTCGCCGCCGCATGCAGCACCCGCAGCCCCTCCGGCGTCGTTTCTTTACCTATGCCGTCGCCGGGAATGACGGCGATGCGATACGTGTTGCTCATGGCGTGTCTCCGCTTTGGGGCGAGCAGAGAACGCCCGAGAGCGGCACCGCGTCAATCCGAGACGCCATATTGTGAAGCCAAGCGAGATGCGGCTAATCTCGTTGCAAGAAATCGCCTTACATTTCAACCCGGAGGATCACCGACATGATGCATCACCAACCAGCGCGTCTGCGCATCGTTGCCTGCATGCTCGCAGCCGCCAGCCTCGCCGGCTGCGCCGCCACACCCATGGGCCCCTCGGTCAACGTCATGCCAGGACCGAATAAAAGCTTCGACCAGTTCCGCTATGACCAAGACAACTGCAAGGGCTTCGCGCAGAGCCAGGTGCAGGGACAGGCCGATGCCGCCAACAAAAACGCGGTTGGTGCCGCTGCGTTGACGACGGTGATCGGTGCCGCCGGTGGCGCGCTGATCGGTGCTGCCACGGGCAATGCCGGTGCGGGCGCTGCAATCGGTGCCGGTGCGGGCCTTGGCATCGGCGGTGCGGTTGGTGCCTCCAACAGCGGCAACCAGCAGTACAGCATCCAGCAGCAATACGACAATGCGTTCTCGCAGTGCATGTATTCCAAGGGCCATCAGGTCGCCGGGATGCCCATCCTGCAGCAGCAAGCACCATCGCCCGTCGCCTCGCAGGCCGCTCAGCCGGACCCGCTCGTCCGCTCAACCCAGTCTGAGCTGATCCGTCTCGGCTACCTCAACGGCGGTGCAGATGGCTTCATGGGACCGAAAACCAGCGGTGCCATCGGCAGCTATCAGCGCGCGAACGGCCTTTCCGCTGACGGCAGCCCGTCCTCTTCCCTGCTCAACCGTCTGCGCAACACGCCCTCTGGCTCGGCACCGGCCACTGCAGCAGCGATGCCGGCCGGTGCAGCCGTCACCAACACCGGTGTCGCCCCGGCCCCGCCGGGCTGGGTGCCGCCCGGCCAGCCGACGCCATAACGCGTTTCACTTGACCGTAAGCTCAACCCGATAGGCGCGATGTGCGCCATCGGGCATGGCTTCCTGAAACCCCACCTCATCCGCACCGGCATATCCAGCGCTCGGAACATACGACAATGAACGCTCGGTGGTCGTCGTTGTATTGCAACCGGCCAACTTGTTGTCCGCCGGGAAATGCGGATGCCCTTGCCGGTCGCGCATGATCAACACGCCATGCAAGGGTCGCAGAGTGACCGTGATCTCCGGCGGAGGACGGCTTTGGCAATCCGGGCCCATCGCAAAGGCGAAATGCAGCGCCGCCTCGGTACCGGCGGCAACCGTGTGCTGCATCGTCGTCACCGGCACCGGGACGGGACTCCAAACAACGTCCGAATCAACCGCATAGGGCTCGCACACCCGGCCGATTTTGGCACACGCCTTCAACGCCCGTCCCAGCGGATCAAATCCACCCTGGGTCGCGCTGAAGCTGCCATCCGGCGCAATTGCAAATACCCGCGGTGGCTTTTCAGACAGAAACTTCTCATAGGCCACCCGCCCCGCCGGAGCCACAAACGGGACCGCCGCCGCATTCTCAATCTCCGCAAAATGCGACGGCTTGGGAAACAGCACTGGCATATATTCCGGATGAACCTCCGCCGAGGGCAGCCCAATCCGCGCCAAAAACCCATCCACCCGCGTCGTCCAGATCGGCAAACTCTCTGGATACGAAAGCAACTGATGCGAGTCCTGCATGAACTCGCCCACCGGCACCAAATCCGCCCGCCCACCGGCTCCGGTGTAAAGCCGGAACATCGCCCGCCACGTCGCCGAAGGATTGAGCGAGTCGTTATCGCCAAAGAACCACAGGCTCGGCAGCCGCGCGGACGCACCAAAATCATCCGCCGCACGGATCATCGCCGCATCATCCTTGTCGCAGTCAGACGCCCGCAACGTCGGCATAAACGCAACCAGCCCACGCACACCCGGCACATCCATCGTGCCCAGCGCCAGCGTGGTCCAGCCGCCAAAACTTTGCCCCGCCACCACCACGCGATCCGGATCAATGCCCGGCAATTGTCGCAACTGCCCGATCACCGCCCGCAGGTCCCGTGCATTGTCGAGCCCGACCGCCTCCAGATCACAGCCACGCCCGACAATTTCGCCGCCCGAGCCCGCAAATCCCCGCGCCATCGGCAACGCCACCGCATAGCCGCGCGACAGGAAGTAATACGCCGAATACGTGTAGCGATACCGCTCGCCGCGATGCCCGTTCGACGCGTGATCAGCCCCATGGTTCATCACCGCCAGCGGATGCGGCCCAGGCCCGGAGGGCGTGAACAACGTCACCTCCTCCGTCACCGGCCGCCGCGGATCGCCGCGCAGGGTCAGCAGCTTTTCATTGAGTGGCCCGCCAGGCAGCACGATCTCTGAGGGCGGCGCATCCTGAGCACGCACCGGTCCTGCCGCCAGCATCAAAATCAGCGCACCCACAACCAGCCGCAATCGCATCGAACAGGCGCTCCCGATTGCCAAATTATATTGCCAAATTATACGGTGAACTGCTCGGCCAAAATACGTTCCGACAGCCCCTGATCCGGATCAAACAAAATCCGCGCCTCAATACTGCGATCCTCACTCACCGCGACGGAGACCACATCGCGCACCTCACGCGCATCGGCCACCGCCGCCACCGGGCGCTTTTGCGGCTCCAGCACCTCGAACAACACCTCCGCCGTGCTCGGCAGCAACGCCCCCCGCCACCGGCGCGGACGAAACGCGCTGATCGGCGTCAGCGGCAGCAAATTGGCCGAAAGTGGCACAATCGGCCCATGCGCACTTAGATTATACGCCGTCGATCCCGCAGGCGTGGACACCAGCACCCCGTCACAGATCAACTCCTCCAGCCTCACCTTGCCATCAATGCTGATACGGATCTTCGCCGCCTGCCGCAGTTCACGCAGCATCGACACTTCATTCAGCGCCAACGCCTCTTCAACCCGCCCAGTGCTCGTCACCGCACTCATGCGCAGCGGATGCAACAAGCTCGTCTGTGCCCGCGTCAATCGCTCGATCAGATTGATCTCGCTGAAATCATTCATCATGAAGCCAACCGAGCCGCAATTCATCCCGTAGACGGGCATCACCTCGCCCAGAAACCGGTGCAGCGTCTCCAGCATGAAGCCATCGCCACCCAGTGCCACCACAACCTCGGCATCACTGATTTCGGCCTGGCCATACATGCCAACCAGCCGCTCCATGCTCTCCTGAGCGAGCACGGTACTGGCAGCAGCAAAACAAATGCGCGGCATGGCAGGATTGGACGCATCTGCCATCACGTCAGCCGATCAACGCGATCCATTGCATCCCCTCACACATCGCCCAACCAGCGCGCCCAGCATACATGCCACCGCGCTGCCTATCCGTCGAGGCGAGCACGGACGCTGATAATTTCAGAAGGGAAAACGCTGCTGAAGCAACGGCTTACGCACGCGTGGCTGGGGGACCTGGATTCGAACCAAGGCTTTCCGAGTCAGAGTCGGAAGTTCTACCGCTAAACTATCCCCCAATCGCGGGAGGGGCGAGTTAGCACCCGCAGCACGGGAGTGCAACTCTGTTTGACCAGGAAGATACGGAAAAACTTGCTGATCCTGCCTTAATCGCTAAAGTCATACAATGTTCTCGGAAAACCCGTTGCTATCGGCAGATAAAATATTGCCCCACGCAGGTCCTCCGCGTGTGCACGGGCAGCTGCATGCCGCGCTCGATCTGGGCACAAACAACTGCCGCATGCTGATCGGCACCGCATCTGGCACCGGCTTTCGTGTCGTCGACAGCTTCAGCCGTATCGTCCGTCTCGGTGAAGGGCTGCATCACAGCGGCAAGCTCAGCGACGCCGCAATGGACCGGGCCATCGAGTCGCTCAAACTCTGCGCCGCCCGCCTCGCACGCCGCCCCGTTCGCAGCGTGAAGGCCATCGCGACGCAGGCTTGCCGTCAGGCCTCCAACACGCCCGCCTTCATCGAACGCATCGCCCGCGAAACCGGCATCCATTTCGATGTCATCACCGCGCGCGAAGAAGCCTCGCTCGTACTGGAGAGTTGCCTGCCGTTGCTGGGGGACGGCTCCCGCCGCGCCCTTCTGTTCGACATCGGCGGCGGCTCAACCGAACTGGTCTGGGTGCGCATGGCCGAATCAGGCCCGGAACTCGCGGGCTACGTCTCGCTCCCCGTCGGCGTCGTCACCCTGGCCGATCGCTTCGGCACCGCAGGCTTTGACGAGGACGGTTTCGCCGCCATGGTCGATGACGTGATCGAGCGTCTCGCTCCATTCGAGCAGGTCCACCGCATCGCCCAGGAAATCCGCCAGGGCGGCGTGCGCCTCGTGGGAACCTCCGGCACCGTCACCACCCTCGCTGGCATTGTGCTCGCCCTCAAGCACTACAGCAGGCCTGCCGTGGACGGCATCGTGATGTCCCGCGAAGCAGCCGTGGGTGCCATGGACGAACTGCGCGCTATGGGCCGTGAAGGCATGATCGCCCATCCCTGCGTGGGGGCCGACCGCGCCGATTTCGTGCTGCCTGGCTGTGCCATCTTCGCCGCCATCGAATCTCTCTGGCCCGCCGATGAAGTCATGGTCGCCGATCGTGGCTTGCGTGAAGGCCTGCTGATGCGGCTGATCCGTGCGGAGCGGAAACACACGCCGTCACGCCCTGCCATGCGTTCCTATCCGCAGCAGAAACTGGCGTAGGACAGGTTCGGGCGCTACACCGGCTGCCATCATGACCAAAAAACCCGCAAAGACCCAGGGCGTCACGCGCTCGCTGTCGGTCAAACTCAAAAACGCCGGCAAGCGCACCACCGCCCAACAGGCCTGGCTCAGCCGCCAGCTGAACGACCCCTATGTCGCCGCCGCTCGCGCCCAGGGCTGGCGTTCCCGCGCCGCGTTCAAATTGATGGAGCTGGACGACAAGTTCAGTCTTCTCAAACCCGGAATCCGCGTCGTCGATCTCGGCGCTGCGCCGGGTGGATGGTCGCAAGTTGCAGTCAAACGCGGTGCCACCCGCGTCGTCGGCGTTGATCTGCTGGCCATTGATCCCGTCGCCGGGGCCGAGTTGCTGCAAGGCGATTTCACCGATGACGACATGCCAGACAAGCTCATCGCACTCCTAGGTGGTCCGGCTGATCTCGTGCTGTCAGACATGGCCCCCAACACCACCGGCCACACGGCCACCGACCATCTTCGCATCATCGGGCTGGCCGAAATGGCGCTGGAATTCGCCATCAAAATCCTGGCACCCGGCGGCGGTTTTGTGGCCAAAGTGTTCCAGGGCGGCACCGAGCAAAACATGCTCATCCCGATGAAGCACTGCTTCACGCATGTCCGCCACGCCAAGCCGCCCGCCAGCCGCAAGGGCTCTAGCGAGGTTTACGTTGTCGCCACCGGCTTTCGCGGGGATCAGCGTCCCTAATTCGGTGCAGCTCATTTTCTTGCGTTGAATCCCCGCTCCATCTACATGGAGCCGTCAAGGCAGGTCTGCCGGCGTATCCGCGCCGTGCGGCCATTTCGGAAAGGTCCGGCCATGGCACCCCAGGATAGCAGCACCGCACCCACCCACGCGCAGATCGGCACCGCGCATGATCCGTTTGGTGGGCGTGTCACCGAGGCACTCGCATTCGACGACGTGCTTGTCGTCCCCGCCTACTCGCAGGTGCTGCCCGCCAACACCGACACGCGCACGCGCCTCACCCGCAACATCTGGCTCAACATCCCGCTGATCTCAGCCGCGATGGACACCGTGAGCGAGAGTGCAATGGCCATCGCCATGGCGCAGAACGGCGGCATCGGCGTCATTCACAAAAACCTCAGCAATGAGGAACAGGCAGCCCACGTACGTCGCGTGAAGAAGTTCGAAAGCGGCATGGTGATCAACCCCGTCACCATCTACCCAGACCAAACCCTCGCCGACGCACGCGGCCTGATGTCGAGCTACCACATCAGCGGCATTCCTGTCGTCGAACGCGAAACCAACCGCCTCGTCGGCATCGTCACCAACCGCGACGTGCGTTTCGCCACCGACCCATCGGTGCGGGTTTACGAACTGATGACGCGCGAAAACCTCATCACCGTCTCGGGCGACGTGAAACCAGACGAAGCCCGCCGCCTGCTCCACACCCACCGCATTGAAAAGCTCATCGTGGTGGACGAGATGTATCGGTGCGTCGGCCTCATCACCGTCAAGGACATGGACAAGGCGCAAACCCACCCGCTCGCCAACAAGGACGCCCTTGGCCGTCTGCGCGTCGCCGCCGCCACCGGCGTCGGTGAAGACGGCCACGCCCGCGCCCGCGCGCTGATCGATGCCGAGGTGGATGTCATCGTCATCGACACCGCTCACGGCCACTCGCAAGGCGTGCTCGACAGTGTTCGCTGGATCAAGGACATGTCCAACGCCGTCGAAATCATCGCAGGCAACGTCGCCACCCCCGAGGGTGCCGAGGCACTGATCAAAGCCGGTGCAGACGCTGTTAAAATCGGCATCGGCCCCGGCTCCATCTGCACCACCCGCGTCGTCGCCGGCGTCGGCGTGCCGCAGTTCACGGCCGTTATGGAAACCGCCGCCCTCTGCCATCTGCACGGTATCCCAGCCATCGCGGACGGTGGCGTGCGCACATCCGGTGATATCGTCAAAGCCATAGGTGCCGGGGCCGACAGCGTGATGATCGGAAGCCTCCTCGCGGGCACCGACGAAGCCCCCGGCGAAGTGTTCCTCTACCAGGGCCGCTCCTACAAATCCTATCGTGGCATGGGCAGCCTTGGTGCCATGGCCCGTGGCTCGGCCGACCGTTACTTCCAGCAAGAAGTCAAAGACGCACTCAAGCTGGTGCCAGAGGGCATTGAAGGCCGCGTTGCCTACAAAGGCCCCACCTCCGCCGTGCTGCACCAACTCGTCGGCGGCCTCAAGGCCGGCATGGGCTACACCGGCTCGGCCACCGTGGCGGACCTCCAGCAGGGTGCCCGCTTCCGCCGCATCACCGGGGCCGGTCTGCGCGAAAGCCACGTCCACGACGTCGCCATCACCCGCGAAGCCCCGAACTACCGTCAGGAAGGTTAGGCGATGGCCACCCGCGGCATCGTGTTCGACGCCTATGGCACGCTGCTCGACGTTCATTCGGCCATGGCCCGCCACGCCCAGCGGATCGGCCCGAACTGGGAGGCGATCAGCGCCGCCTGGCGCGCCAAACAGCTCGAATACAGCTGGATCCGCAGCCTCACCGGCCCCGCGCATCACCGGGACTTCGCCGAACTCACCGACGCGGCGCTGGATTTCGTGGCACGCAAATTCGACCTGCACGACGATGCCCTGATCGTCGATCTCCGTGCCGCCTACCGCACGCTCGACGCCTACCCAGAAGTGCCCAACATGCTCCGATCGCTGCGGTCGAAAGGCATCCCCACCGCCATCCTATCGAACGGCTCACCCGCCATGCTCGCCTCCGCCGTCAAAGCCGGCGGCCTGGAATTGCTGCTCGACGAAGTCATCAGCGTCGAAGAAGCGGGCATCTTCAAACCCGACCCACGCGTCTATGATCTTGCCATCAGACGCCTCGGTGGAGACGCTTCAAAACTCGTCTTCGTCTCGTCAAACGCCTGGGACGCATTCGGCGCACACGCCAACGGCTTTCGCGTGGTATGGTGCAATCGCACGGCGCAGCCCGACGAATACGGCCTGCGCGCCCATGCCGCCGAATACGGCGACCTCAGCACATTATCGGAAGCCTTTTCGTGATCCCTTCGGCGCGTATCTCGTCTGCCATCGAACTCATCGCCGCCATCGACAACGCCCCGCGCAAGCCGGCCGATGCCATCGCGAACGACTATTTCCGCCAACGACGCTTCATCGGCTCGGGTGACCGCCGCTCGGTGTCCGAGCGCGTCTGGACCATCCTGCGCACCCGCAGGCGACTGTCCTGGTGGCTCGAACGCGTCGGCATGCCCGCCAACCCCCGCATGCTCGCCGCCGCCTCCCTGCTCACCGAGGGCTGGCTGCTCACCGGCGTGCAGTCGAGCTTCTCCGGCGGCCAGTTCGGCCCCACGCCCCTCAACCCCGCCGAGCGCGAGGCCTTGGCCAAACTTGAAGGCCACACCCTCGAACATCCCGAAATGCCAGACCCGGTCGAACTTGAAGTTCCCGACTGGCTGGTCCCCCACCTCAAGGCCCGCTTCGGCAAGTGGCTCAAAACCGAGATGGCGGCGATGGATCAGCCCGCCACGCTCGATTTGCGCGTGAACCTCCTGCGCGGCACCATCGAAGAAGCCATTGCTGCCCTCGCCTCCGAAGGCATCGAGGCCAAACCCACCCCCATCTCCCCCTGGGGCCTGCGCATCGAAGGCCGCCGCCCCGTCTCCACCGGGGCCGCCTTCCAATCCGGCCTCGTTGAAATCCAGGACGAAGGCAGCCAGCTCGTTGCCGCCATGGTCGGTGCCAAGCCAGACATGCGCGTCGTCGATTGGTGCGCCGGTGCTGGCGGCAAAACCCTCGCCCTTGCGATGACAATGAACAATCGCGGCCACATCGTCGCCTGTGACGTGTCTGAGCATCGCCTCGAAGGGGCCGTCCGCCGCCTCCGCCGTGCCGGCGTCCATAACGTCGAACGCCACCTCGTCACCCCCGGTGACAAATGGGCCAAGCGCCGCGCCGCGACCTTTGACCGCGTGCTCGTCGACGCCCCCTGCACCGGCACTGGCACCTGGCGCCGCAACCCCGACGCCCGCGCCCGGCTGATGCCCATCGACCTAGAAGAACTCGCCCCCAAGCAGGCCATGATCCTCGACCAAGCCGCCCGCCTCGTGAAAATCGGCGGCCGCCTGATCTACGCCACCTGCTCCGTCCTGCTCGAAGAGAACGACCGCCAGATCGACAAATTCCTGGCTGAGCATGAAGGCTTCCGCCTGATCCCTCTCGCTGAGGCATGGACGCTGCCGGTGCCCCTGCCTGGCAACGGTCCCTACTTGTCATTGACCCCCCGCACGCATCACACTGACGGCTTCTTCACCGCGGTGCTTGAACGGATGAAATGAACGAGATCGCTGTCCGCCGAGCCGTCCCTGCTGACGCTGCCGCCATCGGTGCCGTCCACGTCGCCTCCTGGCGCAGCACCTACGCCAGCATCCTGCCGGACACCTACCTCACCAACCTCTCCGCCCGCCGCGAGGCCGCCTATTACGAGGCCGCCATCCGAGCCGGAGCCGGCGTATTCGTCGCCGTCGCAGGCGAGACCGCCCGCATCATCGGCTTCTGCACCACCGGCCTCGGCCGCAGCGGTGGCCCCGGCGAGGGCGAGATCCAAACCCTCTACGTCCTCGATGATTTCCGCGACCAGGGAGCCGGCCGCCTGCTGATGCGCCGCGCCGCCGCCCACCTCGCAGGCCTCGGCTGCGGCTCGGTCTACCTCTGGGTGCTCAACGAAAATCCCGCCCGCTGGTTCTACAGCCATCTTGGCGGCCGCGCCGTGCAGGAGAAAAACGTCAGCTGGGCCGGCACCAAACTCCGCCAATCCGCCTACCTGTGGGAGCCGGTGGACGTCCTGCTGCGCAAGAACCTGCCCGCATAGCGACGCACCCCTGCGTGACGCATCCTTGCGAAACGCGCCCCCGCGTGCTGAAAGACCCCGCACACTGATTGCAGGGTGCCCCCCACATGACCGCCACCTCCGACATTGCCGCCCCGGCCGATCTCATCGTCACCGGCGACCGCATTCTCATTCTCGATTTCGGCAGCCAGGTCACCCAACTCATCGCCCGCCGTGTGCGCGAGAGCGGCGTGTATTGTGAAATCTGGCCCTTCAACGCCAGCGCCGAGCGCATCCGCGCCTTCGCCCCCAAGGGCATCATCCTCTCGGGCGGCCCGGCCAGCGTCACCGACGCAGACAGCCCACGCGCGCCGATGGAGGTGTTCGAGGCCGGCGTGCCCGTGCTCGGCATCTGCTACGGCCAGATGGTCATGTGCGCCCAACTCGGCGGCGAGGTCACCAGCTCCGATCACCGTGAATTCGGGAGAGCCTTCGTCGATGTCGTCGAACCCTGTGCCCTGTTCCGCGGCGTCTGGGCCAAAGGTGCCCGCGAGCAAGTGTGGATGAGCCACGGCGACCACGTCATCCGCCTGCCCGAAGGCTTCAGCGTCGTCGGCACCAGCGAGGGTGCCCCCTTCGCCGCCTTCGCCGATGACAGTCGGCGTTTCTACGGCCTGATGTTCCACCCCGAAGTGGTCCACACCCCGCACGGAGCGCAACTCCTGCGCAACTTCACCCATGATGTCGCCGGCTGCGGAGCGGACTGGTCGATGGGGGGCTTCCGAGACGCCCAGATCGCCCGCATCCGCGCCCAGGTCGGCACCGGTCGCGTCATCTGCGGCCTGTCCGGCGGGGTCGACTCATCCGTGGCTGCCGTCTTGATCCACGAAGCCATCGGCGACCAACTCACCTGCATCTTCGTCGATCACGGCCTCCTGCGCGAAGGCGAGGCCGAAGAAGTCGTCACCACCTTCCGTGACCGCTTCAACATCAAACTCGTCCACCGCGACGCGTCGGACATGTTCATCAACGCTCTCGCTGGAGTGACGGACCCGGAGGTGAAACGCAAAACCATCGGCGGCCTGTTCATCGAGGTGTTCGAGCAAGAAGCTGCCAAAATCGGTGGTGCCGATTTCCTCGCCCAAGGCACGCTGTATCCGGACGTGATCGAGTCAGTCTCCTTCACCGGAGGCCCGTCCGTCACCATCAAATCCCACCACAACGTCGGCGGCCTGCCCGCCCGCATGCGCATGCAGCTTGTCGAGCCCTTGCGTGAGCTGTTCAAGGACGAGGTGCGCAGGCTCGGCCGCGAGCTGAAAATCCCCGACAGCATCGTCGGCCGCCACCCCTTCCCCGGCCCCGGCCTCGCCATCCGCATCCCCGGTGCCATCACCCGCGAGAAACTGGCCATTTTACGCAAGGCGGACACGATCTATCTCGAAGAAATCCGCAAGGCGGGGCTTTACGACGCCATCTGGCAAGCCTTCGCCGTGCTGCTCCCCGTCCGCACCGTCGGCGTCATGGGCGACGGCCGCACCTACGACATGGCCTGCGCCCTGCGCGCCGTCACCAGCACGGACGGCATGACGGCCGACATCTACCCCTTCGAAATGAGCTTCCTCTCCCGAGTCTCCGGCCGGATCGTAAACGAGGTGCCAGGCATCAACAGGGTGACATACGACATCACCTCCAAGCCGCCAGGAACAATCGAGTGGGAATGACCCTCGCCCGATGAGCCGCCCCGGCAAGGAGCGCTCCATCGAGCGCCGCGTCAGGCGGGTGGCAACCCGCCTCGGCCTGCATCTGATGATCGCGGCCAAGCCTGACAACAACGTCCGCGCCCATGGCGGCTATATGCTGCGCGAGGCGGAGACAATGACGATCATCTTCGGCAACAAGCTCTATCACTATAGCGCCGATATCGATGAAATCGAGGCGTTTCTTGACGTCCATCAAGAAGCGTCATGATCACCTTTCCACGTTTGACTGAAGTTGCCGTGATCGTGCTTTGCCTTGGCATTTCTGTATCAAAGGCAAGATCGGCGCTGGATTGCCGCAACTCAATCGACCATTTGACGATCAATCAGATCGATCCGGTTTACGTGAACGAATAATGCCCAAGGCTGCTTGTTGTTTCCACTCAGCGCAAGACAGCATAGGCGGCAGCCGTGGCCAAAACGATACCACACACAACAATATTGCACCGTATCGTTACAATCTAATATCATCCCGCAACATGGAGATGGCACGCCACCATGTGCCCCGGTGCCGCCGCGATCAGCGCAGGCTGTTCCGACCGGCAGCGCGACATCACATGCGGGCAGCGCGTATGGAAATGGCAGCCGGTCGGCGGATTGACCGGGCTCGGCACCTCCCCCTCAATCGGCACGCGCAGACCGCGCGCCCGCGGGTCAGCGACCGGTGAGGCCGCGATCAGGGCCTGTGTGTAGGGATGCAGCGGGGCTGCGAACAGCGTGTCGCAATCGGCCAGTTCCATCAGCCGGCCCAGATACATCACCGCCACCCGGTGCCCGATATGCTCGACCACGCCAAGATCATGCGAAATGAACAGATAGGCGATATTGGTTTCTTCCTGCAGGTCCATCAGCAGGTTCAGCACCTGCGCCTGCACCGACACATCAAGCGCCGAGACCGGCTCGTCCGCCACGATCAGCGACGGGCGGACGGAAAGGGCACGCGCCAGGGCAAGGCGCTGGCGCTGGCCGCCTGAGAACTCGAACGGAAACCGGTCCATCGCATCCGCCGCCATCCCCACGCGCGCCAGCAGCGCCACGCCACGGTCATGGCGTTCGGCCGCGCTCAGCGTCTCGAAATTCTCAATCGGCTCGGTGATGGTAACGCCGACCTTAAGACGCGGATTGAGCGAACCGTAAGGGTCTTGAAACACCATCTGCGCGTGGCGGCGGAAGCGTCGCATCGCCTCCGCGTCAAGCCCGCTGATATCAGTGCCGGCGAGCACGATGCGCCCGGCACTGGGGGCAAGCAGGCGCAACACCAGCCGCCCGATGGTTGATTTGCCGCAACCGGACTCACCGACCAGGCACAGCGTCTCACCTGCTGCGATGCTGAACCCCACCTTGTCCACCGCGCGCACCTCGCCCGCCTGCTTGCGCAGCAAGCCGCGGAACACGGGAAACCGCTTCTCCAGACCCTCGACCTGAAGCACCGTCGTGCCGGTCATGCTGCCTCCCAACAGGCGACGTCATGCCCGGTGCCGATGGCAGCAAGGCTGGGCGCTGTGCTGCGGCAGAGATCGGTGACCAGCGCGCAGCGCGGCGCAAACGCGCAGCCGGTGATGGGCTCACGCAGCGACGGCACCATACCCGGAATCTCCGTCAGCCTTCGCCTGCGCACGCCGGTGCGTGCCGGGCGCGACGCCAGCAGACCGCGTGTGTAAGGATGCGCCGGCCGGTCGAACAACTCTTCCACCGTTGCCTGCTCGACGACCCGGCCAGCGTAGAGCACGATCACGCGTTGGCAGGTTTCGGCAATCACACCGAGATCATGGGTGATCAGCAGCACGGCGGCACCGGTGCGCTGGCGCAGTTCCAGCATGAGAGTGAGGATTTGCGCCTGAATGGTCACATCCAGCGCCGTGGTCGGCTCGTCAGCAATCAGCAAAGCCGGCTCACAGGCCAGCCCCATGGCAATCATCGCCCGCTGTCGCATCCCGCCAGACAGCTGGTGCGGGAACGCGGCGAGCTGACGGGGCGCGTCCGGCATCCGCACCATCTCCAGCATATCTCGGGCACGCGTCAGGGCGCGGGAGGAATCGAGGCCCTGGTGGATGCGCAAGGCCTCGGCAATCTGCTCGCCGATGGTCAGCACCGGGTTGAGGCTGGTCATCGGCTCCTGAAAGATCATGGCAATGCGGTTGCCACGGATGTCGCGCATCGCCGGTTCAGGGAGGGACAGCAGATCAGTGCCCTGAAAGCGGATGCTGCCACCCACCACGCGCGCCAGACGGCGCGGCAGCAGGCGCAGGATCGACAGCGCCGTGACACTCTTGCCGCAGCCTGACTCGCCCACAATGCCCAGCGTCTCCGCAGGATCGATGCTGAAGCTCACCCCGTCCACCGCACGGATCACGCCGTCGGCCGTAAAAAACTGGGTCCGAAGATCAGTGACTGACAGGAGTGGCTCGGTCATGGCGCTCACATCCGCCGCGACAGACGTGGGTCGAGCCGGTCGCGCAGCCCATCGCCAAGGATGTTCACCGCAAGCACTGCCACCGCCAGCGATACACCCGGAAAGAACACCGCCCAGGGTGCGGCTGACAGGAAGATGCGGCTGCCGGCGATCATGTTGCCCCAGGTTGGAATGCTGGGTGGCGTGCCTGCACCAAGAAAGCTCAGCCCCGCCTCGATCAGAATGGCCGACGCCGCACTGTACGTCGCCTGCACGATCAGCGGCGGAATGGTCGCGGGCAGGATATGCCGCCACATAATCTTCGTGGGCCTGCTGCCACCGGCCGTCGCCGCCTCCACGAACGGGCGCTCGCGCACCCCCAGCATGACCGCGCGCACCAATCGCGTCACGCGCGGGATCTCTGGGATGGTGATGGCGATGATTACCGTGCCCACGCTGGCGCGGGACAATGAGACGAGGGCGATCGCAAGCAGGATCGAGGGGATCGCCATGAGCCCATCCATGATGCGCATGGCCACCACTTCGATCCAGCCGGAGAGATAACACAACAGGCCGATGCCGATGCCGGCAACGGTGGCAAAGGCGGCCACGCTGAAGCCAACAAGCAGGGAGATGCGTCCGCCCCAAACGGTGCGGGCGAACACGTCACGGCCAAGATTGTCGGTGCCAAACCAGTGCTGTGCAGACGGCGGCCGAAGCCGTTCGACCGGAGAGAGGCGCTGCGGGTCGCCGCTGATGACGGGCGCGAGCACGGCAATCACAAGCAGAACAATTAGAATGATCGCCCCGATGACGATAGTAGGGTTACGCCGGATGAAGCGGCGCATATTGATCGGTTTGCCCATCAGCTGCGGATCCGCGGATCAAGAACGAGATAGCTGATATCGACCGCCAGATTGATGAGCACATAGACACCAGAAAACACCAGGATGATGCCCTGTACGATCGGATAATCGCGCTGATTGATCGCATCCACCACCAGGCGGCCGATGCCAGGAATGTTGAACACCGTCTCCGTGATCACCACCCCGCCAATCAGCAGCGCGACACCAAGGCCGATGACGGTGACGATCGGCACAGCGGCATTGCGAAGCGCGTGGTGCAGCAGCATAGGGGTGGCGGCCACACCTTTGGCGGTGGCGGTGCGGATATAGTCCTCAGACAGCACATCCAGCATCGCCGTGCGGGTGATGCGAGCGATGAGCGCCACGTAGGCGAGGCCAAGTGCCAGCGAGGGCAAGATGAGGTGCTGGAACCATGGCCATAAGCCTCGCTCCAACGACACGTAACCCTGAACTGGCAACCACCTAAGATAGATGGCGAATAAGTAGATCAGCCCATAGCCAACGACGAAAACCGGCACCGAGAAGCCAAGGGCCGCAAATGCCATCACGATCCGGTCTAGCACACCCCCGGCCTGCCAGCCTGCCAGCACACCGATGCAGATCGCAATGCTGACGGAAAACACCGCTGTGGTCAGGGTGAGCGACACCGTGGGACCGATCCGCTGGCCGATGAGCGTGATCACCGGGGTTTGCGAGAAAATCGATATGCCGAGATCACCCTGTAACACCCGCCCGCTCCAGCGCAAGAACTGGACAAGGATGGACTGATCAAGGCCAAGCTGATGGCGGATGGCGAGAATGCTGTCCGGCGTCGCGTTGTCACCCGCAATGATCGCCGCCGGGTCTCCCGGGGCCAGATGCAGCAACAGAAACACGAAGAGCCCGATGACCACCATGACCGGCACGGTGGCCAACAGACGTCGCACAATGAAGCCTATCATACTATTGGCGTACCGGCGTCGATCAGGTCTTGGAGACGTTCCAGAAGGGAATCACCTCCGGCACCGCCAGCCATCCCTTGACATTGCTGCGATGCGCGACCGGTGCCACCCACTGGCCAAGGAATGCGTGGGGTACGACGTTCCACGCATTTTCCTGGATCTTGCGGGCCACGGTCTTGCGGTCCGCAAGCGTGGGGGCCGTCGCCCATTCGTCGCGCAACTTCTCGTTGAGGGCGTCGGTCGGCCAGCCGAACCAGGCATTCTTGCCGTTGGTCGCGTCTCCGATATAGCCAACCGGATTGGCAACCGTGTAGCCGCTGCTGAACGTGGTGAAGATATCCCACCCGCCCTTGTCGACAGGTGCCTGCACCGCGCGCCGCGTGATAACACCACCCCAGTCGCTGGTGGCGAGATCAACCTTCACGCCGATATCGGTCAGCTCTTGGCCAAGGATGGTCGCTGCATTGTTCATGAAAGCGAAATTGCTCGGCTGCAAAATGACGACGGGCCGACCGTCATATCCGCTCTCCATGAACAGTTTCTTGGCCATGGCCTTATCCGGCGCGGCTTTGAACCAGCCGGTGTTGGCGTCATTTTCCATGTCGGTGCCGCACCCGAAATACGAGTTACAGGTGCGATAATATTTGGAGTCCCCAAAGCTCGCCTTAAGGAAATCCGTCTGGTTGACCAGATACAGCATCGCTTGGCGGGCCTGGAGCTTGTCGAACGGCGAATGGAGATTATTCATCCCCAGAAAGCCGACGTTCCCCGTCTTGTTGAGAATCTCCACCGTGATGTCGGGATCGTCTTTAACCTGCGGCAGGAAGTCGATCGGGATCACTTCAAAGAAGTCGATCTCGCCCGTCTGCAATGCAGCTAGGGCGGTCTGGTCGTCCGCCAGATTTTCGTAGATGACCCGATCCACCTTGACGACCTTGCCGCCAGCCATGCCAGAGGCCGGTTCCTTGCGCGGCACGTAATGCGGGTTGCGGTCATAGACGTAGCGGTTGCCGGGTTTGGTCTCGGCTACGTTGAAGATGAACGGCCCAGAGCCGGTGCGCCCGGTGATCTGCTGGTTCGGATCGGTTTCAGCATCCTTCAGCGGCATCATGAAGCAGACCGGCGTGGAAGGCTTGGCCAGCACGTCGATCACCAGCCCGAACGGAGAGTTGAGCGCGATGACGAAGGTCTTATCGTCCTTCGCAGTTATGGATTTGGTTCTCGCCATCAGCGCCTGCCCGCCGCCGTCGCGCGCCGACCACCGCTTGATGGAGGCGACGCAGTCGTTCGCCGTCACCTTTGTGCCGTCATGCCATGCAAGGCCGTCGCGCAGGACGAAGGTGTAGGTCAGTTTGTCGTCCGAGACGGTCCAGGTATCGACCATCTGCGGCTGCGGCTTGAACTCGGCGTCGATGGAAAACAGCATGTCGTAGATCATGGCACCGTGGTAGGCGGTGACGTTGGCCGTGGTCCAAATCGGGTCGAACGAGCGCAGATCTCCCTGCATGACGGCGCGAATGGTGCGGTTCGCCGGCGGTGCCGACTGCGCACGACCGATGGCAGGTGCCCCGGCCGCCGCCAATGTGCCTGTGGCAATGGCACTTTGGACAACCTTACGACGCGAGATTTCCATATCCCTGACCCTTTTTATTTATTAGTCCCAACATCCGTCATGCAACATACAACACGCCGATGATAAAACCTGCCACCCTCTCCAAAAACGAGGCAAGCCATCAACTAATCTGAACAATGCGGGACAAATTTGGGACAGATTTCCCTGCTCAAGATCCATTACGCTAACTTGCAAAAAGCTTAACCGAGCTTTGTGTCGTCATGCAATAGAGACGGTGCCAGCATGACACTGTCAATCCTATGGTTCAGCAGACGATTTTAATACCGCATCCAAGTCATCCGAAACGCACGTGACTTACGGCCACGTCACCTCCAGGTCGAGCGGGATCACCGGGCGGGGCAGATGCGCCCAGGCGAAATTCTTCAGCATCGGGCTGGACAGGCCGGGCGCATCGACCTCGATCACCTGGTCATGTCCGAAATATTCGTCGAACCCACCCCGGAAATGGCCTCGGGATTTCACCACGACCACACGGGCTGCGGCGACATCAAGGCCGAACGCCTCAAAGAATGCCGGATCCGCACATTGCTCGCGCTGCGAGATCACCACGACGACCAACCCGCCGAGATCCAGCGCCGCCGACGCGCCAAGATCGACGATGCCGTCGGCAAAGATGCCACGACGGCAATGGATCGGGCCGGGATGCAGACTGCGTACAATCGCTTGGGCCTGCAAAGTTCGCGCGAAGCCGGATGCCACTGCGCGGTTAAATTGTGCCGTGAAACGCGCGCCCTCACCCAGCGCATGAGCCTCGGCGGCCAGGGCCGGATCGTGGATGATGCCGACAAGCCCATCGCGCACCCCGGCAGCGAGGAAAGCCTCCAGAATGAACATTGTGTTGCCGCCACCGCCACCGCCGGGGTTGTCGGCCACATCCGCAAAGGCCAATGCCGGGCGGCTGGTGTCAGCCGTCGCCACTGCGAGCTGCGTCGCCGCTTCCAGCGAGGTCAGCCGCGGGTGGAACTGCGCGCGACGCGCCCAGCCGGCCTCCGCAAGCGCCTGGGCCAACGCGTGCGCTGCGTCGGCATCAGTCGCGGTCACCACCGCCGTCAGCCCATTGTAAGGCGTGTCGGCAAAGGCAAAGCCACCCATTACCGAAACGTTGAGAATACGCCCGGCGTAGGGCGGCGTGTGCATAAGTTGCTGACCGAGATCGATAAGCTCGCCATAGGGCCGAATTGGCGCGTCCGGGCCGGTCAGCATGGTCACCGTCGGCGGCACGATCGGCAGGCGTGTTCTGGCCAGATGCGAGGGCGTGCCGGACAGCAGACGCCGCAGCAGTTGGGCCGATTCGGCACCCGTGCGGCGCATGTCCATATGCGGATTGGTGCGATAGGCGACGAACCCGTCGATCGTGGTGACATCGGCGTCCGAGATGTTGCCGTGCAAATCGTAGCTGGCGATGATCTTCACCCGCTGTCCCACGATGCGACGGACCATGGTCAGCATGGTGCCTTCGGGATCGTCATCCTCGGTGGTGAGGCCCGCGCCGTGCAGCACACAATAAACGGCGTCCAGCGGTGCCGCTGCCGCCAGCCCCGCCTCCCATTCATCCATCAGGCTTTGGAAAAAGGCATGTTCCACCGGCCCGCCGGGGGCGGTCATCGCCAAAGTGAGCGGCACCGGAGTCCAAAGGCCAGCTGCGTCCATGTCGGCCACGAAGCCTGGAAGCTCGGCCAACATGCGCGGTGCCGCAGAGCGGGCTTCGGCGAGCAGTGCCGCACCTCGGAACAGGGTGCGCCCAGCAAAATCACGCTCGACCGTTACGGGCGCAAAGCGGTTGCATTCAATGGAAAAGCCCAACAGCGCAATTCGTGCCAATTTCCGCATCCTCAAGTCATTTTTTCGGTGACATACTGCGCGTTCCCTGGAGGACGACAAGATGGTGGATGACAACGATCTTCTCGCGGTTTTGCGCGGCACGCGTAGCCTGGAGGCGCTCGGCCTCGGTGGCGAGGACTTCGCCACAGCGCGTGACGCCTGGCTGGCGCGCAAGGCGGCACTGGGCGATGTCACGCTCCACGCCGCCGTGCAGGGCCGCGTGCAGATCCTGCGCGACGGTGCCGGCGTGCCACATATCTTCGCCGACCACACGTCTGACGTCTATTTCGGCCTCGGCTTGGCCATGGCACAGGACCGCCTGTGGCAGATGGACCGGCTCCGCCGCCGTGCCTTTGGGCGGCAGGCTGAGATCCTGGGTGCGGATTATATCGCAGCCGACATCGCCCACCGCACCGTCGGCATCGACCTGATCGCCGCTCGCGAAGTGGCCGCGATTGATCCCGCCACCCGCGCATTGGTGGACGCCTTCACCGATGGCATCAACCGTGGCATCACGGCGATGGGTGACGATTTGCCGATCGAGTTCCAGATCCTCGACTATCGCCCCGAACCTTTCACCGCCGCCTGCGTGGTGGCGATCGCTCGCGGCTTCTGGTGGTCGTTGAATGGTCGTATCGACCGGCTGATTGCTGCCGAGGCCGCCCGCCTGCTGCCGCAACAGCTGCGCCAAGCGTTTCTCACGCCCGAGGCCTCGGACAATCTGGTGATGCCAGATCTGCACGCAGGCTCAGACGATGCCACCGGCTCGAACAACTGGGCCATCGCGCCGCAACGCAGTGCCACCGGACATCCGGTGCTGGCCGGCGACCCGCACCAGCCTTTTTGGGTGCCGTCGAGCTGGTATGAATTCGGCCTGCACGGCCCCGATGACAACGCCGCTGGCTGCGGCGTGCCGGGGGTGCCGGGTTTGTGGTACGGCTGTAACGGCAGCTCCGCCTGGTGCCTCACCAACAACATGGCATCAACGCGCGATCTGTATCGCGAGCGGGTCGATCCAGCCGACCCCACGCGCTATCTTGACGGCGAAACGAGCCTGCCGTTCGACGTGCGTACCGCGATCATCAAAGTGCACGGTGGTGCCGATCGCAGTATCGAGATCAAGTCCACGCGGCGCGGGCCGATCGCCAATGCGCTGGTGCCATCCATCGCACCCGAGGGCGATGCGCCCATGTCGCTGCGCTGGGTGGGCCACGAGCATCTCGACGATCTGCGCGCCATCATCGGCCTCAGCCGGGCCAAGAGCTGGACGGCTTTTCGCGCGGTGCTGCGCGACTGGTCAGTCGCAGTGTTCAACTGGATCTATGCCGATCGCAGCGGCCATATCGGCTATCAGATGGCCGGCCGCATCCCCATCCGTGGCCGCATCGTGGCCGGAGTGCGTGACGCGGGCGAGCCGCTGGACCAATGGAGCGGCTATATTCCCTTCGAAGGCATGCCGCATCGCGCCGATCCGCCCTCCGGCACCGTGGCCAGCGCCAACCAGCGCATCGTGCCGCCGAACTATCCCTGGCCGATCTACGGTGCCTATTCCCAGGGCCATCGCGGCGTGCGGCTGGACCAGGTCTTCGCAGGTTCCAGCAAACTCGACGTGCCCGCCAACATTGCCCTGCAGAACGACATCAAGAACACCCGCGCGGAGCGGATGGTGCCGCAGATCCTGGGCGCACTGATGGACCAGCCAGACGACAGCGTCCGCAGCTTTGCAGGCCTACTGCATCGCTGGGATTTCAGCTACTCGCTGGACAGCACGGCACCGACGCTGTTCGAGACCTTCATGGCGCTGTGGAACCGCAGGGTGCAGTCGGTGCATCTGCCGCCGCATCTGATCGACCTTACCGTGCAGCAGACCGGGCTTTGCATCAGCGTGCTCGAAGGCGAATTTCCAGATTATTTCGGCGGCGACCTCAACGCGCAGATCGCGGCAGTGGCGGCTGAAAGTATCGCCGCGCTGACCAGCCGGCTCGGTCCGGATCCCGCCGCGTGGGCTTGGGGGCAGGTGCATATCGCTCACTGGCACCACCCGATCTCGTCGCCGCTGTTAACTGACGCGTTCGACATCGGACCCGCTTCCGTTGATGGCGGCTCGCATACCTTGCGCAACACGGGTGGCGAACTGCCGCCGCATCGCGCAACCTCAGGCGCTGAATATCGGATTGTGGTGGATTTCGCGGCACCCGATGCGTTCCTGGCGGTACAGAACATCGGCAATTCCGGCGTGCCGGGCAGCCGTTTCTACCGCGATCAGTTCTCGGCGTGGCGGCGCGGAGAATACCATGTCATGCACCTGACCCGCGCTGGGGTGGAGGGAGATCTGGTGGCCACCACCCATATCGAGCCGGTTCATTGACGCAACGATAAACTTTCATGCGATTGGCGAGTTGCGTCGGGAACTTGCGGCTCTGCAAGCGCCCGTGAAACGCGCTTGCACACCAGCAAAATCTAGTCATACAATAAAATCAATAAGATGCACCGGGCATAAAGAAATGCGGTAACGCCGGGCAACGAGGGGAAACAAACATGACACTCACGGTCAATCGCCGGGGCTTGCTTCGAACATCGATGACCCTTGCTGCTGGTGGCCTGGCCGCTCCGGCACTGATCGGGCGCGCACAAGCCGCCGTGCTAAAATTGAAATTCTCATCGTCACAGGCCAACGACCCGAAATTCGCCAATGGCCGAGTGTATTATGACAATCTCATAAAGCAGATCGCCGCCAGCCCGATCGCCGGGCAGGTTGAGATTGCGTTTTTCCCTGACAATCAACTTGGTCAGGAGATTGATGTCATCAACTCGGTCAAGCTGGGTGTGATCGATATCATGGTGTCGGGCTCGTCCATCTCGGCCAATTTGGTGCCGTTGGTGGGCGTGTATGACCTTGGTTATCTGTTCTCCTCCTTTCCACAACAAACCAAAGCCTTCGATGCTGGCGCGGCAGCACCGATTGAGCAGGCGTTGTTGAAAGGGGCGAATATTCGCGTCATTGCATGGGCCTATAATTTCGGCTCGCGCTCGGTGCTCGCCCGCAAGGCGGTGCATGCACCGGAGGATTTGGCGGGTCTGAAGATCCGCACCCTGCCCAACCCAGTGATCACCGAGTGCCTGCGCCTGATGGGGGCTGCCGCCACACCGATGGCGTTTGGCGAGATTTACACGGCACTTCAAGCCGGCGTGCTGGACGGGCTGGAGCATGATCCGCCGACCATCGTCGCTTCGAAATTCTATGAGACTGCGAAATTCTACTCGCTCACCGAGCATAATTTCTCGCCGTTGGCCGTGTATTTCTCAGACGCCACATTCAACCGCATGCCCGCCGCTTTGCGGGAGGGTTTCCTGGATGCCGCCAAGAAGGCCGCCACCGATACCCGCGTGCATGGTCTCGCGGTCGAGAAAGAGGCGCTGGTGGAACTCACCGCCAAAGGGGTGACGGTGGTGGATTGCGACCGTGAGGCCTTCCGCAAGCGCGTCCTGCCGCAGACCGATGCCTTCATCAAGGCGCATCCTGATGCGAAGCCCGTTGTTGAGGCGATCCGCGCCATCCCGGCCTGATCGTGCCAGATGCGATCGTGAGCCCGCCCGACGCACAGGCGAAGGGCGGGCGCTGGGTCAGTTCTGCGCTGCTGCCAGTTACCGATACCGTCGCGGCAAGCTTGCTGGCAGCCGATCTTGCGGTGGTGATCTTCTCGGTGATCGCCCGTTCGGTATTCACCGCGCCGGTTGAGTGGGCCGATGACATCGCGCGCGGCCTGATGGTCGCATCCAGCTTCTTCGGTGCGGCTTCGGCTTTGGCGCGCGGCGAAAATCCTGGCGTGGTGTTCTTTCGGGATCTGCTGCGGCCGAATTGGCAGCGAATGGCAGACGATGTCGGTGCGGCTTTGGTGCTGGCGGTGGCGGCGTACGTTGCGTGGCACGCACTGGAACTTGGCTGGATCACCACCGGCCAAACCACCGGCTCCGGCTTGCCGTTGCAACTCACGTTCTATCCAATGGGCGTGGGCGCGTGCTGCATGGCGGTGTTCGCCGCCGACATTTTCATCAACCGCCCGCGCCGCGATATCCTCCTCGCCATTGCGGTGCTGGCGGTGGTGGCGGGGCTCTATCTGGCCGGGGATGCCTGGATGGAAGACGCAATGCCGTCTTCCGGCACGTTGATGCTGCTCGGCTTCGTCATCACGCTCGCAGGCGGATTGCCGATCGGCTTTGCGCTGGCCTTGGCGGCGCTGATCTTCATTTGGGTGGAGGGCAATGTGCCTGGGGTGATCTTCGCCCAGCAAATGGCGCGCGGGATCGACAATTTTGTGCTTCTCGCCATCCCGTTCTTCATTCTCGTGGGCTACCTTATGGAAGCCAACGGCATGTCCGTCCGGCTGATCGAACTGCTGCAACGTCTGGTTGGCCGGCTGCGTGGCGGGCTGAACGTGGTGATGGTGGCCGCGATGGTCATATTCTCCGGTATTTCCGGCTCAAAAATGGCCGATGTGGCAGCAGTCGGGGCCGTGCTGATCCCCGCGTCACGCAAATCCGGCCAGAACCCCGGATCGGCGGTCGCATTACTGGCGGCGTCTGCGGTGATGGCGGAGACGATCCCGCCCTGCATCAACCTGATCATCCTCGGCTTCGTGGCAAACTTGTCCATCGGCGGACTGTTTGCCGCTGGCTTGCTGCCCGCAGCCTTGATGGCATCGGCGCTGATCGGCGTGTCCATCCTGTTCGGCAAGCCCAACACAGGGCCGGCACCGGAGCGACTGGAACGGGCTGCGGCGCGACGGATGTGGTTTGGTGCCGCGGTGTCGCTCGGGTTGATTGCGATGATCTTCATCGGCTTCAAATCCGGCTTTGCCACTGCCACCGAAATCTCCGCCTTCGCCGCACTTTATGCTCTGGTGGTGGGCGCTGGCGTATTTCGGGAACTCAGCCTGCCGGCGGCGTGGCGCAGCTTCACCCATGCCGCTTCACGCTCTGGTCTGGTGCTGTTCATCGTTGCCACCGCGCAATCTCTGGCCTTCGTGCTGACCTTGCAGCAAGTGCCGCATGCAGTGGGGGAGTTCATGATTGCACTGTCGCGTGACAGCGGAACCTGGATGTTCATGCTGCTCTCCATCGGCATTCTGATCGTCATGGGCTCGGTGTTGGAAGGTGCGGCAGCACTGATCATCTTTGGCCCGCTGCTGGTGCCGGTCGCACAGCATCTTGGTATCGCGCCGCTGCATTACGGTGTGGTGCTGGTGATCGCGATGGGCATCGGCTTATTCGCGCCACCACTGGGCTTAGGGCTTTATGGGGCCTGTCTGATCGGCAAAGTGCCGGTGGAACAGACGGTGCGCCCAATGCTCGGCTATCTTGGCCTTTTGCTACTTTGCCTTCTGCTGATCGCCTTCATACCGGCGATCAGCACGTTCTTGCCACACGTGATGGGATATTGATCGATGCGCATCTTGCTCACCCACACGCCCCATATGCGGGAGAACTACTACGGCCCACGCGCCCTGGCCGGGCTGCAAATGCTGGGCGAGGTGGTGCTGCACCAGGGCAAGACCACGCTTGAAGGCACATCGCTGATCGCTGCCGCACAGGGCGTGGATCTGATCGTAGCCGACCGTGCCACCGCCATTCCCGCCGAGATCTTCGCGGGGTTGCCGGAGCTGCGCGCGGTGCTGCGCTGCGCTGTGGATGTTCGCAATATCGACGTTGCTGCCGCCTCCGCACGTGGCGTTCTGGTGACGCGGGCCAAGCCGGGCTTCGTTGAATCTGTCAATGAGCTGGTGTTCGGCTTCCTCGTTGATCTCAATCGCGGAATTTCCAATGCCACCGCCGCCTATCAGGCCGGTCATGCGCCAACGGCCAGAATGGGCCGCCAACTCGCGGGCACCACCATCGGCATCATCGGCTATGGCGCCATTGGCCGTGCCGTGGCACCGGTTGCAGCCGCGATGGGGATGCAGGTGCTGATCGCAGACCCGCACGTCACGGTTGAAGACCCAACCTTTCGTCAGGTGAGCCTGCCAACTCTGCTCGCCGGCGCTGATCATGTCGTGTGCTTGGCGGTGGCAACCGAAGCAACCGAGAACCTGATCAACGCCGCCGCTTTAGCGCTGATGCAGCGCGATGCGGTGTTCATCAACGTCTCGCGCGGCAATCTTGTGGATGAGGCAGCATTGGTCGAGGCCCTCAGCGAAGGGCGCATCGCCGGTGCCGCGCTCGATGTTGGCCGCGCGTCGGATCAGATGCCAACCGCTGCACTCGCAGCATTGCCCAACGTGATCGCCACGCCACATATCGGCGGCCTCACGCCGCCTGCGATCGAGGCGCAAGCGTTGAACACGGTCGAGCAGGTGCGCGCGCTGGTTGGCGGTGCAGTGCCGAATGGTGCCGTCAATGCCGGGCATTGGACGCGTCGGTTATGAGCCAGCTTCCGCCCGGTGCCTGCGACACCCATATCCACATCTATGACACCACGACCCCCACGGCACCGACCGCGCTGGGGCCAGGGCCAGCCTGGGCGGATGTTGCCGCCTATCGGGCCATCCAAGCCCGGCTGGGGTTGACACGCGCGGTCGTGGTGCAGCCAACCGCCTACGGGCTTGACAATTCCTGCACACTTGCAGCCATCGCAAAGCTGGGCCTTGAGAACACCCGCGGCACGGCGGTGATCGACCGCCACGTGAGCGAGGCGGAACTGGAGCGTCTGCACGCGGGCGGCATTCGCGGCGCGCGGTTTCAGATGCTGCCGGGCGGGGCAATCGGCTGGGACAATCTGGAGTCGGTGGCAGCCCGTATCGCCCGGCTTGGCTGGCACATCCAGTTGCAAATGGATGGCCGTCTGTTTGCCGAGCGCGAGGCGCTCATCCGCGCGCTGCCGTGCCGCGTGCTGATCGACCATACCGGCAAGTTTCTGGAACCCGTGCCAGTCACGCATCCCGGCTTCCAATGCCTATTGCGCCTGCTCGACACCGGCCGGATTTGGCTCAAGCTCTCTGCACCCTATGAGGTATCCCGCACCGGCGGGCCAGATTTCGCTGACGTGGCCACCCTGGGCCGCGCTGCCGCCACCCGCTTTCCTGAGCGGATCATCATGGCGAGCAACTGGCCGCATATCGGCATCGCCAACCCGCCCGACGAAGCCGACCTGCTCGACACATTGCTCAGCTGGGTTCCGCCGGCAGCGCGGCAGATGATCCTGGTGGACACGCCAGCCACATTATACGAGTTCCCCGCCAAGGCCTGAAACCTCGGCGCGCGTTGGTGTGTCAATCGCGGACAAAGCGCTCAGAGCGCGGCAGCATCTACGCCAAAATACGCGCGCTCCAAACGCTGCGGCAGATCAGCCTCGTCGGCTTGCGCTGTCATCACAATATGGCCCTGTGAAACCGCATAGAGCCTATCTGCCACAGCGAGCGCCTTCTCGATCAACTGCTCCACGAGCAACACCGCCGTCCCGCCATCGCGCAATTGCGCCAGAACCGAAAACACCCGGTCCACCAGCACCGGAGACAGCCCCGCCGATGGTTCATCGAGCATCATCAACTTGGGCTTGCGCACCAATCCTTGCGCCACCGCCAACATCTGCTGCTGCCCGCCGCTCAGCGCACTGCCGAGTGCGGCGCGCTTCTCGGCAATTTCCGGGAAATGCGACAGCGCCTCCTCCACCCGCGCCGACCGCTCACCACGCGGCAAACCGTAGCCCGCCAGGAGAAGATTATCGGCCACCGTGCTCTGGGTGAACACGCGATGGCCTTCGATGACATGCACCAGCCCCATCGCCCCTGCCCTGCCTGGATCAACACCGCGCAGGCTCACCCCGGCAAAGCTCACTTCGCCTTCGTTCCAAGGAATGAGGCCAGAGATTGCACGCAGAAGCGTGGTTTTGCCGGCACCATTGGGCCCAAGCAGCGTGACCAGCTCACCCGCACAGATGTCCATATCAATGCCATGCAAGATGCCGACCTTGCCATATCCGGCGCGCAGAGCGCGCACGCGCAGCAGCGATTCACGCTCCGAGATAGGCACTGACTACCTCCTTGTGCACACGGATCTCTGCGGGCGTGCCGTGCGCAAGCACGCGACCAAGATTGAGAACCGTCACCCGGTCACACACGTCAAAGATCAGATCGGCATGATGCTCCACCAGCAGCACCGCCACCCCTTCGCGGCTGATCGCCTTGATCAAGGCACCGAGCCTGAGGATCTCCTGCACAGATAGCCCCGCCGCCGGCTCGTCGAGCAGCAGAAGACGCGGATGCAACATCAACGCACGCGCGATTTCAAGAAACCGCAACTCGCTGTGCTGCAGGCGGTCCGCGCGGATATCGGCGAGGCTGTCCAGGCCAACCGCCCGTAACGCGCCCATCGCAGTCGCTTTGATCTGCCGCTCGTCAGCGCGCGCGCGGGGCAACGCGAGCAACGCCTCCACAAAACTTGCCCGCCCCGCGAGGGTGCCGCCGATCATGACGTTTTCCAGAGCGGTCTCCTCGCCGATGATGCGCGGGGTCTGGAATGTGCGGCAAATACCGCGCGCGGCACGCTTCACCGGCTTTGCCGCCGGCAGCGTCTCGCCACCGAGGGTGAGACTGCCTTCCTGTGGCCGGTAATAGCCAGAGATGACGTTCAGTGTCGTCGTTTTGCCGCTGCCGTTTGGCCCAATCAGCCCATGCACCTCGCCGGGCTCGACCGACAAATCCAGCCCATCAATCGCTCTCAGCTCGCCAAACTTGAGAAGAATGCCAGACATTTGCAGCCGCTGTTGCAGACGCTTTCCGCCGAGCAGTTCCTGCAACGCATCGTGCTGCGGCACAATCGCACGCCCCGACGGCAACGCCTTGCGGCTCTCGCGGTCGAGCAGAGCCGCAATCCCGCCCGGCATGGCAAGCACGATCAGCAGCAGCAACCCGGCATAAACAAAGGTGGACCACGCGGCCAACGGTGCCGCGATCTCAGGCAGCAGAGTGAGCAAAATGGTGCCAAGCAAGGGGCCTAGGATAGAGCCACGGCCGCCGATCAGGACGGAGATGAAGAACAGCAATGACAGATCGAAGGTGAACGCGTCGGGCGTGATGTAGGTTTGCAGGCTCGCAAACAGCCCACCCGCCAACCCTGCCGCAGCACCCGCAAACAGGAACACACTGACCAGCAACTGAGGCTTTGAAATCCCGCACGCCTCGGCGGCCACCTCGGCATCGCGTGTGGCGATCAGCGCGCGCCCAAAGCGACTGGCGGCAACGTTGGCGGTGATCAAAGTGAACACAACAGCAAGCCCGACGCAGAGCCAATACAGCCCCCAGGCTGTATCAAACGGTGCCGGAAGGCTCGGCCCGGACAGCCCAATGCCGCCGCCTGTCACGTTCTGCCAGCCGAGTGCGACCTGCGTCACGATGGTTGCAAAGCCCAACGTCGACATTGCGAAATAAAAGGTGCGCAGGCGCAGTGCGGGAAGTCCCACCACCACGCCAAACACGGCCCCAACCCCGGCTCCGGCGAGCAATGCGAGGGCTGGCGGAATTTCCGGCGTCACGGTCCCCGCCGCCAAAATCGAGGCGGTGTAGGAGCCAAGTGCAAACAGCGCCACATAGCCGATGGCGAGTTGCCCGGCGTAACCAACAATCAGATTGAGCCCAGCGATCAAAATCCAATAGATCGCCGCCCGCGTCCCGATCAGGGCGCGGTAATCGTTGCCGGTCATTGGCAAAATCGTGATCACGGCCAAAATCAACATATACGGCACGAACGCCGTGAGCTTTGCGCGCGTGATATGCATCACACTCTCCGCGCAGTACCTGAGCCAAACAGCCCCTGCGGTGCCGCAAGCAAGATGATGATGAACATCACAAACACCGCCACTGATGCGAAAATGCCTCCCACCGCGAAGTTTGCACTCTGCTGAAACAGCCCTAGCGCCAAGCCACCGATCACAGCACCGCGGTTGTTGCCAAGCCCACCCAGTGCGACCGGGATGAAGCCATAGAAATTCAATTGCGGCCCATTGGCGAAGAAGGCGAGCAGCAATTCACCGCCCGAAAACCCCGCCAGTCCGCCCACCACCGCCGCCAGCGCGTAGCTCGCAACCCGCAGATTGCGCTCCGGTAAACCCAGCGCGCGGGCGGCAAAATTGTCCTCGGCGACGGCAAGAAAGGCGCGCCCGATCAGGGTGCGGCGGTAGAGATATTCCAAGCCAATGATCGTCACGGCACAGGTGGCAACTGGCAGCCAGTATTTCTCATCCCAGATGCCCTCACCGATCCCAAACAGACGTGGGAAAGGTTGCGGCTCGGTGCTCCACTCAATCGCCGTCACCTGCTGGATGAGCAGCGCGAAGGCCAGCGTGGAGAGCACGTAGAGATGCTGCTCCAGGCTTTTCAACACCGGCCTCACCGCCACGAACTCGGTCAGCACGCCAATCAGCGCGCAGACAATCAATGTCGCCAGCAACCCAACCACCATGGGCAAGCCAAGGCGGAGGATAAACATCGACCCCAGCACGCCGCCCAGCATGCCAAGCTGGCCGGCGGTGAAGCTCATCACCCGTGATGTCGCGAACATCGTGTTGTAGGTGATGCCGATGAGCGCATAAACCGCGCCCACCGCCAACCCCGAGGCGATGATCGAATAAAGCATTCAGCCAGCGCCTTACGCGTAGCCAGGTGCCAGGGCGAACGAGCCATCCTTCGCCGAATTCGCCGCCGACATCACCACCTCGTCGGTCGGATAGCCGTTATGCTGATCGGCGGAGAAGGTGTAGTCGCCGAACACGCCCGGATATGGCTTGAGCGTGTTCCAGTAACCAATGATCGCCTCGCCGGAAGACGAACCGGTCACCTCCACCGCTTTGGCGATCAGATTGACCGCGTCATAACCGCCGGCCACCCACCAGAGCAGCGTGTCAGCGAGATCGACCTTGCCTTTCAGCCGGCTGACGAATTCCGCACTGCGGGCAGGCAGCTTGCCGTTCGCATCGAACGAACAGCTTTTGTAGCCGATCGCAAATACGTTCGCCCAATTCTCCTTGGCCGCGACCAAACTGCCGATCTCGCCGGAGGACAGCGAGGGATGGCCGACAAACGGCACGTTCCAGCCCATTGTGCCGCGCGTGTTGAGCAGGCGTGCGATCATGCCGGTCGAGACGCTCCACAGAATGATCGCCTCCGCACCTGCTGCGCGAGCACGCAACATGTCAGGCGTCATATCGGGCTGGGTGGCGTCGATATTGGCAACATAGACAACCTCCGCGCCGTCCTTCTTGAACGCTTCGGCCGAAGCCTTGGCGGCGGTAACGCCATAGCCGGTGGTGTCACCGATCACGGCCACTTTCTTCACCTTGATCACCTTCAGGGCATAGTTGCGCACCGCGTCGTCCCATTGACCGTTGGCGGGCGCGATGCGGAAGGCATTGGGGTATTTCTTGGTGTCGATCAGACTGTCCACCACGCAAGGATGGATGTTGGGCATCTTGCTGCGTGCCATCACCGCCGTGGTGGCAAGTGACTCACCCGAATTGGTCGGCCCCCAGATCGCATCGACTTTGGCCTGGCTGATCAATTCCTGCGTGGCGTTCACAGCCTTGGTCGGATCGCCCTGGGTGTCACGGGTGATGATCTCGATCTTGCGACCCTTCACCCCACCAGCGGCGTTGATCGCGTCGGTGGCGAACACAACACCGCGGTTGAACCCGATGGCCGGAGCCGAACTGGCACCGGTGAGTGAGGCAAGCCAGCCGATGCGGAGCGGCTCATTGGCGGCCAGTCCTGGTCTGGAAAGTGCGATGGTGGAGGTAGCTGCGACGGCCCCAAGACCGAGCGTGCGGCGAGTGATCAGCATGGCATTTCCCCTATTTTGTTGTTCCGCTCGTCCCGTCTGTTGCGGGACTGTTTGCGCGATCATCTGGTCAGATACTGAGCCCGGTCCCGATCAAACGTAAAGCCCCAACCCGGACGTTCCGGCACGATCGCCTCGCCATTTTCAAATTCCAGCTTCTCATTATAGAGCGACGAAAACCACGGCATGTATTCGAGAAAACTTGAGTTGGAGAGCCCCCCGAGCACCTGGATCGAGGTTTCCGGGAACAGATGGCTGGAGACAGGAACGTCATAGCTCTCTGCCATATGGCCGACGCGGACAAATTCACTGACGCCGCCAACACGCTGCAGGTCAGGCATTAGCACGTCGGCTGAGCGCAGTTCGAGCATCCGTCGGAAGCCGTAGCGGGTGTATTCGGTCTCGCCGCTTGCAATGGGTGTATCAAGCGCCGCTGCCACCCGCGCCAAACCTTCCAGATCCCAGGCGGGCAATGGTTCCTCGAACCAGGTGAGATCAAACTCCTCCAGCATCCGGCCCAAACGGATTGCCTCGGCTTCGGTCTTGCCCTGATTGGCGTCGGCCATCAGCTTGATGCCGGGCCCAATCGCCTCACGCACGGCGCGCACCCGGTCGATGTCGTCGCGCGGGTCGGCCAGACCAAGGCGCATCTTCATCGCAGTCCAACCCTGCTGTTTGAAGCTCAGCGCCTCCTCAACCAAGGCCGCTTTGCTGCGATCCAGCCAAAGGCCGCCGCTGTGGTAGGCCACAACCCTGCTTTTTGCTCCGCCGAGCAGCCGGTAGATCGGCATGTTGCGTGCTTTGCCGAGCGCATCCCACAAAGCCCCGTCGATGGCGGAAATCCCCACCACCGTGACGCCCTGATGGCCCAGAAAGTTGATGCTCTTCCATGCCCGAGCCCAAAAACCGGCAATGTGGCCGGCATCAAAGCCCACGATCACATCGGCAAGTCCCTCAACCATCTCCACCAGCACCTTGGTGCGGCGATTGTTGAGGGTGAAGACCAGATTCTCGCCGATGATCCCCTCATCGGTGTGCACACTAACCAAGACGCAGCCGAAGCCGGTGAGCTGGCCGAGCGCGCTGCCGATGGGTTTGTCCATCTGCATCGGCACATACTGCGTCTCGATTTTGGTGACTTTCATCATGCGGCCTCCGTTCTTGTCGTTGTCCCCTTGGCATATCGCGCCAGGATGGCTGGATCAGGATCGCACCCCAAACCCGGCCCATCCGGCACAGCGAGTTTGCCGTTCTGCGGGCGCACCCAAGGGTCGAACGGGTTGGCCTCCATCTCCAGCCACAAAACCTCGATCAGCGGTGCCTCGATCAAGGCTGCGGCAATGTGCAGCGTGGCGATAAAGCCGGGGCCGAAATACGGGCTGTGCGGAGCCACGGTGATCCCGTTGGCCTGACAGAGATGAATGATCCGCACCATCTCGCTGATGCCGCCAAGCTTCGTCACACTCGGCTGCGCGATGTCGATGGCACCGGCATCAATGAGCGTCTTGAAGCCGAACAATCCAGCCACGTTTTCACCGGCCGAGAGCGGAATGCCGTGGCGGCGCAGGCTGGCCAGTCCATCGACATCCTCAGGTGGCCAAACCGGCTCCTCAAGCCAGCGCAGACCATCGAGCGACATGGACGCCGCCATCTCATGCGCCTTAGGCGGGAGCCAGGCACAGTTTACATCGAGCATCACCGGCACATCGCCCGCCGCTTGCTGCGCCACCAGCACATCCTCACGCGTGGTCTGATGCAGCTTGATCGCGCGATACCCGGCTTGCACCGCCTCGCGCACGTTATGCGCCACCAGATCATGCGTTTTGTAGTTCAGCAGGCTCGCATAGGCGTCGAGCAAGCCCGGCTTGCTGCCACCCAGCAATCGCCAAATCGGCTGTCCAGTTCGCTTGCCCTGTAAATCCCATAGAGCAATCTCCACCCCCGCATAGCCATAAACGAACGACCCGTTGCGCCCGAGGAGATGGGTCGAATGCAGGATTGCGCGGTTGATCGCGTTGATGTCTCCGGCATCTCGCCCGATCATCAACGGTGCAATGATGCTGTCGATGGCGGCCTTGGTGGCCGGGATCGCCGCGTGCCCAAACGCCTCACCCCAGCCGACCAGCCCGTCTTCCGTCTCGACCTTCACGAGCAGAATTTCCATCCGATCCCAAAGCAGGCCGGCGAAGGACTGATATGGGCCGCCCATGTTGAAGGGCAGGGCCACGACGGATGTTTCGATTGCGGTGATCTTCATGGCCTCGACGCTACGTCGATAAATACGCGATGTATATGCGATGCGTCTAAAATCGGCATAAGCCGGTTTGATGTTGCTCAAGCGCACCAACTCTCACGCATCCGCCTGATCTGCCGATCCGATCCAGCGCGGTGCAATAGGGTTGCCATCAGAAAAATCGCGCTGATACACTACCTGCAAGCCGGGACACACCGGCCGGTATACAGATGGGGAAAAACGATGAAGAACGCCTTTGCCTTCGCCCTGGCCGCGGGGTTCGCGTTTGCGTCTCCCGCGATGGCCGCTCCTGCCTGGGTGTCCGCTTGGACAGGCTCCGCCCACGGCCCCTACCCGGTCGGCAATCCGACCGCGCAGCCGGAGATGAAATTTGCCATCCCCTCCCCTGACACCGGTGCCGTCGATCAAACCTTCCGCCTCATCATTCGCCCGGATGTGTGGGGCAAGCAGGCACGGATCCGCCTATCGAACGCCTTTGGTGACAAGCCAGTGACGTTTGATGACGCGTATGTCGGGCTGCAAAGCAGCGGCAGCATGTTGGTGCCACGGACCAATCGTGGTATCACCATTGGCGGCAAGCACAGTGTGACGGTGGCACCGGGCGGCTCGGTCACCAGCGATCCAGTGCCGCTGGGCTTCGTCAAGAACGCCGCCGATCCGATGCTCGCCAACCGCAAGCTCGCGGTCAGCTTTCATGTCGTAGGCGAGACCGGCAAGCTGACATGGCACGCGAAGGGGCTCACAACCTCCTACCTGTCCGGTCCCAAAACCGGAGCGCATGGCGGTGAGGACGGCGAAGCGTCATTCCCGTATTCGACGACCTCATGGTTCTTCCTCGATGCGCTCGACATGGACGCGCCTGGAACTGAGGCCGTGGTGGCATTCGGTGATTCAATCACCGACGGCACCGCGTCGACAATCAACGGCGATGATCGCTGGGTGAACGTGTTCTCACGCCGCATGCACGCGAAATTTGGTGAGCGTTATAGCGTGGTGAACGAAGGCATCGGCGGCAACATGGTGTCGGGACCGGACAATTACGCGTCCAATCCGTTTGCCGGTGGGCCGTCCGCGCTGGATCGCCTGCAGCGTGATGTCATCAGCCTGGCACATGTGCGCAGCGTCATCTGGCTTGAAGGCATCAATGATTTTGGCAATTCAGGCTATGATGTCGAACGTGCAAGCAACGGCGTTCGCACCGCGGTGGAGCGGCTGCGCAAGTCCATTCCCGGTGTGAAAATCTACATGGCGCTGCTGACCTCATCGGTGAACAGCACCAATGGCGGCTACGGCGCACCGGCAATCGAGGCCAAGCGCGTCGCCTATAACGACTTCATTCGCAAGGCTGGCATTTTCGATGGGATCGTCGATTTCGACACCCCAACACGTGACCCCGCCACTGGCGAGCTGAAGGCGGCGTTCCAGCCGAACTCAAGCACCGGTGGTCCTGGCGACAAACTGCACCCGAACCGGGCCGGCTACGCCGCGATGGGACAAGCGATCGACATCAACTCGATGTTCGGCAAGAAGTAGCCAATCCAGCCGGAGGGAGCACAGACTCCCTCCGGCCACTTGGCGGCGCGCCTGGCCGCTGCGCGATGAGAAAGGGTTGGCATCCGACACAATCCGAAGGCATCCCGCCAGTTTCCAAACAACTCTGAAAACAAAAGAAATTCTGGACTTTTGACGGTATTGCCTTATGCCCTATCGAAGTTTCGCAGCATCTGCCTGACGGGAAAAGCAAGTCACCTGGGCAGGTTTTGCAAACAAAAACCGCCCCACATGGGGCCGAGCGACAATCGAATGGGAGGGACCCTCGCCCAATGAGCCGTCCCGGCAAGGAGCGCTCCATCGAGCGCCGCGTCCGGCGGGTGGCGCCCCGCCTCAACCTGCATCTGATGATCGCCGACAAACCCGACGCCCAGGCCCGCGCGCATGGCGGCTACATGCTGCGCGAGGCGGAGACGATGAAAATCATCTTTGGCAACAAGGACTACCTGTATTGTGCCGATATCGATGAGGTCGAGGCATTTCTTGACGCACAACAGGAGACATTGTGATCATCATTCACCGTATCGCTGAGGCTGCCGTGATCGTGCTTTGCCTGGGTGTATCGGCAGCAAAGGCAGAACAGACACTGGATTGCAGCAACCCAATCATCCAGTTCACGATCAATCAGTGCACAATGCAGTCATATCATCAAGCAGATCACGAACTCAATTCACAATATCACGAAATAATGTGAAGACTGAAAGCCCATCCCAAAACCACGAAATTACTTACAACCGCCCAAAGAGCCCGGATTATTTTCAGCGGCGCCGAGTGCGGACCGGAGACCTCTTCCGTCGAGGGCGGCACCATGCGTTCCATAGTTTTCTCAACGAGAATATGGTCCCCACCCGTCGTTAATTACTGAGCCACCCCCGCACCGCAGCAAAATGTAGGCTATGCGGAACAAGACGCTTGAATACCTTTTTGAATTGGGA
>CAIJTR010000195.1 GCA_903823665.1 uncultured Rhodospirillales bacterium | reverse complement strand
GCCCTGCCCGTGCTCGATCACGGCTTCGTGCGCGTTATCGACTATATGGGGGATGACGCAGCCGTGGTGCAGGCCGCCCGCGTTTCCTACGGGCGAGGCACCCGCAAGGTGTCAGAGGATTCCGGCCTCATCCGCTATCTCATGCGCCACCGGCATTCCACGCCGTTCGAAATGTGCGAAATCAAATACCACGTGAAGCTGCCGATCTTCGTGGCCCGGCAATGGATCAGGCACCGCACCGCCAACGTGAACGAAATCTCGGCGCGCTATTCCATCCTCGACCGCGAATTCTACCTCCCCGCCCCCGAGCACCTCGCAGCCCAAAGCAGCGTTAACCGCCAGGGCCGTGGCGACCTGCTGGAAGGTGACGACGCCCGCCGCGTGCTCGACATGCTCCGCGCTGACGCCATGCAGACCTACGACCACTACGCCGAAATGCTGAACGAGAACGCGGATGGCGAACCGCTCGACCCCACCCGCCAAGGCCTCGCCCGCGAGCTGGCGCGCATGAACCTCACGCTCAACACCTACACGCAATGGTATTGGAAGACCGACCTGCACAATCTGCTCGGCTTCCTCTCGCTGCGCGCCGACAGCCACGCCCAATACGAAATCCGCGTCTATGCCGAGGCGATGCTGGAGAGTGTCAAAGCCTGGGTCCCCGCCTGCCACGCCGCCTTCGTGGATTTCCGCCTCGGTGCCGTCACCTTCTCAGCCCCGATGCTGGCGGTGGTGAAGCGCATGCTGGCCGGTGAAGCGGTCGAGCAACCCGGAAGCGGCCTGAGCAAGCGCGAGTGGGGCGAGCTGATGGTGGCGTTGGGGAAATAGATTGCAGGTTATACGTGAACCACGTATCTCGTCTGATAACGAGTGGACGCTGAGCGCCTACTCGGATGATGGAGATATTCTCGAGTTCCGGTTCGGCCACGGCGAGCTTTGGATCGAGTTCTTAGGTTCGCTTCGGACCGAGGGACGGATCGCGTACTTCACCGCCGCTCACGTTCAGGGCCCAGGGGCAAACATGTTGGGCGTTCCACTGCTTCGAGAGTTGGCGCAGTTGGCGAAGGTATTGATCGATGTCGACACAATCAAATTGGAAGGAGCGGTTCGGTCAACTGGGTCTACCCCAAAGCGTCGCCCCAAGCCGCTCATATTCTGATGTGCGCATCGCCCAGGAACTCGTTCTCACGGGCGCGTTCGACAAACGTCTATCCGTCTATCACTGCCTTCGCGATGCGGGTCTAAGCATGCGAGCGGGCTATAACGCGCTGAACGCGTTGGCCGAAACAACATCTGTCATTTGCGAAATTCCCGAAGATGTGGATCTCGACACCCTCGCTGTTGCTCTTGCCCCACTCAACGTCGCTCTCCGCCGCCGCCGAACGTCACCGGATTCTGCCGCATTCCTTGTCGAGGTGCGCAATCGGCACGGATTATCACAACGCCAATTCGCCGACCGCCTCGGCTTTGACGTCCGCACTCTGCAAAACTGGGAACAGGGTCGCAACAAGCCGGATGCCGCAATCCTCAATCTCGTGCGGATTTTTGACCGCGATCCGAAGATCGTGGCGGATGCGATGTTCGAACCGATCTGACAACCCCAATCGTCAAACCGGCAAATTCGCCCCCCCAATCGCCGCCACCACCGCCCGCGTCACATCCTCCGTTCGCGCCGTGCCGCCAATATCCGGCGTCATAACCCCGGCCGCACACACCTGCTCCACCGCATTCATCAGCACACCCGCCGCAGCCGCTTCGCCCAGATGCTCCAACATCAGTGCTGCCGTCCAAAAGCTCGCCACCGGGTTGGCGATCCCCTTGCCGGTGATGTCGAACGCGCTGCCATGGATCGGCTCAAACATCGACGGAAACCGCCGCTGCGGGTCCACATTCCCCGTCGGGGCCACGCCCAGCGACCCCGCCAGCGCCGCCGCCAGATCGGACAGAATATCCGCGTGCAGATTGGTGGCAACGATCGTGTCCAGGCTGCGCGGCTTGCACACCATGCGCAGCGTCATCGCGTCCACCAGTTCCTTGTCCCAGGTCACATCGGGATAATCCGTCGCCACCAGCGCCGCGATCTCGTCCCAGAACACCATGCCGTATTTCTGCGCGTTGGATTTCGTCACCACCGTCAGCAACTTGCGAGGCCGTGCCCGCGCGCAATCAAACGCATAACGCATGATCCGCTCCACCCCCACGCGGGTGAAAATCGCAACTTCCGTCGCCACCTCCTCAGGCAAGCCCCGATGCGCCCGCCCGCCATGGCCAGCATACTCCCCCTCTGAATTTTCCCGGATGATCAGCCAATCCAGATCGCCAATCTCCACATCCCGCAACGGCGACACCACACCCGGCAAAATCCGCGTAGGCCGCACATTCGCATACTGATCAAACCCCTGGCAGATCGGCAGCCGCAGACCCCAAAGCGTCACATGATCCGGAATCGTGGGATCGCCAACCGCGCCGAAATAAATCGCATCATGCGCCTTCAACTGCGAAAGCCCGTCCACTGGCATCATCACGCCGTGCTTGCGGTAATAGTCCGAGCCCCAGTCATATTGCGTCACGTCCAGCGTGAACCCCATCCGTGCGCCCAACGCCTCCAGCGCCTGCAATCCGGCCCCAATCACCTCCGGCCCAATGCCATCGGCAGGAATGGCGGCAATCTTGTAATGGCGCATGAACGGTCCCCTGAGCTGAAGCCGCAGCACACTGGCCCGGCAAATGCATCACCACAAGCACGGCGCGCTTGTCAGACGGCAAAGCGGTGTCAAACTCTGACCATCGATCCAATTGGAGAAACTCATGCGCCGATCTCTTCTCGCCGCCGCCTCGTTGCTCTGCCTGCTATCCATACAAGCCCAGGCACAGGAAGCCCCCACGCAAACGCTGCGAATCGGCCTGAACGAGGATGGTGACAGCCTCGACCCAACGCTCGCCCGAACCTTCGTTGGCCGCATCGTGTTTGCGGGCCTATGCGACAAGCTGTTCGATATCAACGAGAAACTAGAGATCGTCCCACAGCTCGCCACGGGTTATGAATACACCGACCCCAAAACACTGCTCATTCATCTGCGTCCAGGCGTGAAATTCCACGATGAGACGGAAATGGATGCCGCCAGCGTTAAATACAGCCTCGATCGTCACGCAACCCTCAACGGCAGCTTCCGAAAGGGCGAGTTATCGGCGATGGATCACGTCGATGTGGTAGATCCGCTCACGGTAAAAATCACGCTCAAGCAGCCATCTGCCCCATTCCTGTCCCAGCTGACCGACCGCGCCGGCATGATCATTTCGCCGAAAGCCGCCGAAGCTGAAGGTAAAGATTTCGGCCTGCATCCGGTCTGCGCTGGTCCGTTCAAATTCGTCGAGCGTGTCGCACAGGATCACATCACACTCGATCGCTTTGCCGATTACTGGGACGCCAAGAACATCCATTTCGCCCGCGTGATCTACCGGCCGATTCCAGACGGTTCAGTCAAGCTCGCCAACCTACAGGCAGGCTCGCTAGAGATCGCCGAGCGCATCGCACCAAGTGATGTGCCAGCCATCAAAGCTGACCCAAAGCTGAATGTGGCGGTGTTCCCAAGCCTGGGCTTTGAGAGCATCAACATCAATGTTGCCAATGGCCCACGCTCGAAAACCCCACTTGGCTCCAGCGCCCTGGTGCGCAAAGCGTTTGAACTGTCCATTGACCGCGAAGGTTTGATGCAGGTGGTCTATAATGGGTTGTTCGCGCCCACTGCCCAGGCCGTCCCCCTCGCCAGCCCGTTTTACGCGCCCGAGGTCAAGGTGCCTGCACGAGACATCGCCAAGGCCAAGGCGCTGCTCGCACAGGCTGGCGTAAAGCTGCCCGTTCCCGTTACGCTCACTGTGTCTACCAGCCCAATACAGAAGCAGACTGGCGAAGTCATCCAGTCGATGGCGGCCGAGGCGGGATTTGACGTCAAGGTCCAGTCGACGGAATTCGCCACGATGCTTTCCGCCGAAACAGCAGGTGATTTTGAGGCAAGTGCCATCGGCTGGTCTGGCCGCACCGATCCCGACGGCAATCTTTACAGCTTTCTGTACACCGGCGCACCGCTAAACGACTGGAAATACAGCAACAAAGACGTCGATGGCTGGCTCGATGCCGCCCGGGCCACCACCGACGTGGCAGAGCGCAAGGCACTCTACGCCAAGATCGCAGCAAAGGTTGAGGAAGACCTGCCGGTCCTCTACCTCGACAATAACTCCTGGGTCACCGGCTCCACCAAAAAGCTCACCGGCCTGCGCACCGTGCCCGACGGCATGATTCGCATCCAGGGCATGCAACTGGCGAAGTAAACGCGACAGCCTCCTCCGGCCCCGACCAAATCGGGTCTGGAGGAGGGTGGCGCGGCGCAAAAAGGGACTGGATGGCACACGCGGACCACGACTGGAATCGGCTGTCCTGGTGGCATTGGGCAGCGCCGCTCGCGGCCGGATTGCTGTTCGCGGCCAAGCTGCTGCACGTCGTTTCGCCGGAAAACGGGTTTGTTCTTACCGCCGCCGCCTTGTTGCTGGGCGGTGCCGCATTTGCCGCCGTCCATCACGCCGAGGTGCTGGCCGTCCGTATCGGCGAGCCATTCGGTGCCATTCTGCTGGCCCTTTCCATCACCACACTCGAAGTAGGCCTGATCATCTCGGTCATGGCCTCCGGCTCGCCTGAGGTTGAAACCATCGCCCGCGACACCGTTTATTCCGTCGTCATGATCGTGCTGAACGGCATCGTCGGCCTGTGCCTGATCGCCGGTGCCGCCCGCCATTTTGAGCAAGAGTTCAGGGTCCAGGGTGCCGCTGGCATTCTTAGTGTCATCAGCACCCTCGCCGTTGTGTCACTGATCATGCCGAATTTCACGCTTGCCACGGTGGGTCCGACCTTCTCCACCAAACAATTGCTGTTCGTGGGCACCATCACCCTCGGCCTCTACATCCTGTTCGTGTTCGTCCAAACCGTGCGGCACCGCGATGATTTCGTGATTGCGAACGACGATGCGCACGAAGTCACCAAGCCCCGAAGCACAGCCGTCATCATCAGCAGCATCCTCCTGCTGGCGAGCCTGATCATGGTCATCCTGCTCGCCAAAACGCTGTCCCCGTCGGTCGAGGTGGCCATTCTGAATGCAGGACTGCCCAAATCTGTCGTTGGCGTGATTATCGGCGCTGTGGTCCTGCTGCCGGAAGGGCTTACCGCCGTAAAGGCCGCACGCAACAATCAGCTGCAAACCAGCCTGAACGCAGCACTCGGTTCTGCCCTGGCCAGCATCGGTCTCACAATCCCGATCATCGGCGCAGCATCGGTGCTGTTCAGCCAATCTATCGCCCTCGGCCTGCCGGCAGAAGCGATGATCCTGTTGGTGCTCACGTTGTTCATCAGCACCCTCACCTTCGCCACCGGCCGCACCACCGTGCTGCAAGGTGCCGTGCATCTGGTGCTGTTCGGCGTATTTATCTTTCTGTCAGCCTTCCCGTGACGTACCACGTCACGGGGTGCAATGCCGGCGAACTTAGATCACCCCCGCCTTACGCAAAGCGTCAATGTCGGTCTGGTTCATCCCCAGCACGCTCTCCAGCACCGCCTCAGTGTGCTCACCCAGCATGGGTGCGGTGATCCGGTAATCGGCCGGTGTCTCTGACAGACGCACCGGGTTGGCGATCACCTTCACCGAACCGCCATCCGCCTGCGCGTGCGGCATCTCCACCACCACGCCACGCGCCTGCACATGCGGATCGGCGAACACCTGCTCCAGCGTGTTGATAGGGCCGCACCCAATCTTGAGCGCCTCCAGCTTGTCCACCCATTCCGTCGTCGTCTTGGTCTTCATCACCGGCGTCAGCGTGTCGGTCACCAACTGACGGTTTGCCACCCGCGCCGCATTGGTGGCAAAGTGCTCATCGGTGAGCAGATGTGCGAGGCCCGTGTTCTCGCAGAACCGCTGGAACGTCGGATCATTGCCGACCGACAGCACAAGATAGCCATCCTTCGTCGGAAACACCTGATACGGCACGATATTCGGATGCTGATTGCCCAGTCGCGGCGGATTCTCGCCGGTGGCCAGGTAGTTCATCCCCTGATTGGCCAACCACGCCACATGCGTATCCAGCATCCCGATATCCACCTGTTGCCCCACGCCAGTCGCGTCGCGGTGACGCAGTGCCGCCAGAATACCGATACAGCCGTAAAGCCCGGCGAACAGATCGGCCACCGGCACGCCCACCTTCTGCGGCAACCCGTCCGGTTCACCCGTCAGGCTCATCACGCCGCCCATCGCCTGAATCAGGCTGTCATAGCCCGGCCGCGGTGCATAAGGCCCGGTCTGGCCGAACCCGGTGATTGAGCAATACACCAGCTTCGGGAACTCCTTGTGCAGCTGCTCATACCCCAGGCCGTATTTCGCCAGCGCCCCAACCTTGAAGTTCTCGGCCAGAATATCGCACGAGGCCAACAGCCGCTTCACAAGCACCTGCCCCTCGGGCTTGGCAATATCCACCGTCACCGACTGCTTGTTGCGGTTCACACCAACGAAATAAGCGCTCTCCTTCGTCCCCGGCATAAAAGGCGGCGCAAACCCACGCGTGTCATCCCCCGCCCCAGGCTTTTCGATCTTGATGATCTCAGCCCCCAGATCGCCCAACATCTGCGTGCAAGTTGGCCCCGCCAGCACACGGGTCAGGTCAAGCACGCGCAGGCCAGCAAGCGGTCCAGTCGGAACTTTGGTCATGTCTTGGGAGCGTCCATCGGTTTGGGGGTCAGCAGGGAGTGGTTTATAGGACCTCTATAATGCCAGAGCTATCAGGAGGAAGCCCCCATGCCCGACACTCATCTCACCCAAACGCCATACGAGCCCACGCTCGATGAGCGCGCCCTCGCCCGCGCGCTGTCCGGCTCGCATCTGATTGGCGGCAAACTGGTTCCCGCGCGCTCCGGCAAAACCTTCGCAGTGGTCAATCCCGCCACTGGCGAAGAGGTCGCCCGCGCTGCCGAAGGTGACGAAGCCGATGTCGATGCCGCCGTACGCAACGCTGCCGAAGCACAGAAGCTCTGGGCCAAAATGCCCGCCCGCAAACGCGGTGCGCTCGTCGCCCAATGTTCGGCGCTGATCAAAACCCATGTCGAGGAAATCGCCCGCCTGATCGCGCTTGAAACCGGCAAGGCGCTGCGCACCGAAAGCCGCGTTGAGGCGAACACCGTGGCCGACGTGCTGGAATTCTTCGGCGGCCTCGGCGGCGAGATCAAAGGCGAGTCAGTGCCCTTCGCCCCCAACGTCCTGTCCGTCACAGTGCGTGAGCCGCTGGGCGTGGTGGGTGCCATCATCCCATGGAATGTGCCGCTGCTGCTGATGACGCTGAAGATCGCACCCGCTTTGGTGGCCGGCAACACTGTCGTCGTCAAATCCGCCGAGGAAGCGCCGCTGACGGTGCTGCGCATCTGCGAGCTGATGAACCGCGTGCTGCCGCCAGGATGTTTCAATATGCTGTCCGGCTTCGGCCCGGAATGCGGCGGGCCTCTGGTGGCGCACCCCGAGGTTAAGAAAGTGACGTTCACCGGCTCCGTCCCGGTCGGCCGCATCGTCGCCAAGGCTGCAGCAGAGAAGCTGATCCCGGTCACCTTGGAACTTGGCGGCAAATCGCCAATGATCATCTTCGCCGACTGCGATTTCGAAAAGACCGTGGCCGGTGCCCTCACCTCGATGCGCTTCACCCGCCAGGGCCAAAGCTGCACCGCCGCCTCACGCATCTATGTGGAGCGTCCCATCTATGACCGGTTCGTCGCCGCAATGGCCGAGCGAGTCGATGCGATGGTGATGGGCGATCCGCTGGACGAGAAAACCGACATCGGCACCATCATCAGCGACGACCAGATGTCACGCGTAAAGGGCTTCATCGCCGAGGGCCTGGCCACCGCCGGTGCCATCGGCCGCGCCTGCTCCGCCATGCCGAAAGATCCCGCTTTGGCGAAGGGCAAGTTCATCCAGCCACATATCTTCACCAACCTGCCCGCCTCCAGCCGCCTCGTCACCGAGGAGATCTTTGGCCCCGTTACCTGCATCTTCCCGTTCGACGATGCCGAAGCCGTTCTGGCCGCAGCCAACGACAGCGAATACGGCCTCGCCGCCAGCGTCTGGACCAACAACCTCAAAATCGGCCTTGAGTTCGCTCATCGCCTCGAAGCAGGTCTGGTGCAGATCAACCAGAACCTTGTTGTTCAGGCCAACCTGTCTTACGGCGGCGTGAAGAGCTCCGGCCTCGGCAAGGAAGCCAGCCTTGAGAGCATGCTGGAGCACTTCACTCACAAAAAGACCATCATGATGAACTACGCCTGACACGGGGGCGCATAGACCGATGCGGGGCACGACCGCCTCGCATGAAACAGAAAGGCGACCCAATCCCGGGTCGCCTTTTTGGCGTCAATCAACACGAACTTGGATACGATACCGCACAACAAAAAACGGCGGCCCGAAAGCCGCCGTTTTTCCGATCTCGCGGTGAGCCGAGAAATTAGCGGCGGCGACGAACCGCAGCAAGACCAACTACACCAAGACCGAACAAGCTCATAGAGATCGGCTCTGGCACCGGGGTGCTGAAGTTGATGCTGGTGCCCGTCGTGGTGCCAGCAGCGCTGGAGTTATACGTCACCGACTCGACGAACGATGCCGTCTGCGTCGCCAGGGAACCGGTTCCCTGCGAGTAGGAACCGCCACTCTGCGTGGACGTGCAGGCCACCAGGGTGGCGCTGTCGCAGACATAACCATTCAGGTAGAACGAGATCGACGAGTTATTCGCCTGGCCACCGCGTGTGAAGTAGCCCGACGTCTCGTTGAAAGTGAACTCACCGCCCAGGCCATCAGACCACGAAGCAGTGAAACCGCTGATGCTCGTATTCACGTTAACAGCGCTGGCTGCCACAGTGAACGTCGTCGGCAACGTAATCTGGTCGTTGGCGAGATAGGGGTTCAGCGGCGGGGTCTGAATGGACGGGGTCGAGAACCCGTAGCCAACACCATTGTTTACAAATACATCTGAACCATTGAGGTTCAAAGTAGTCGCAGACAGCAGGTCAACGCTGCTGATGACGTTCGTGAGGCTGCTCACCGCGTTCCAAGCAACAGAATAGTTGGTCCCTGGAACCGAATGAGCCTGCGTGCCCACAGCCATCGAGCCGATGAGTGCCGTAGCACTCAGCAATTTCGTATACACGTTCATAGCCATGCTCCTACTAGGACGCCACATCGTAACCTTGAGGAGTGTTTAGCCGCTGTCCCAATTTTTGTGAAGCTCGAAGTTCGCCATTTCGTGAACTTCTTTTAATGAGGGCCATTATTTTCGATTTTTTAACGGCTTAGGTGGCGAAATCCAACCAGTCACCGAGGCGCGGCGCATCTGTGGAGGATCAGAATCTCCCGAATCGAGACGAATCGCCTCGGTTTCGCCTCATGCCGCCGCATCAATTTCGCGAAACAGCTCACCGGCGACGCGAAAGCCCTCCAGCCCGGCTGGAAACCCGGCATAGATGCAGGCCTGCAGCAAAATCTCCTTGATCTCCGCCCGCGTGACGCCGTTGTTCAGCGCGCCGCGCAAATGCGTTTTCAGCTCCGTCGAGCGATCCATCGCCGCCAGCATCGCCACCGTGATCATCGAGCGATATTTCAACTCCAGCCCGGGCCTGGTCCACACCATCGCCCATGCCGTCTCTGTCACCAGCTTCTGTAGGTCAGCGGTGAAATCATTCGCCCGCCCCAGCGACGCGTCCACATAGGCATCGCCGGTAACCGTACGGCGCATCGCAATCCCTTGCTCGAACAGCTCGCCGCTGAATTCCGGACGAGTAGTTTTCATGTGCTCGGTCATAGCGCGCTCCCGTTGACTGATTCTGTCCTTCCATTCACAGCACCGGATCGCCACCATGACAATATGAAGGGATGGGCGCGCGCACTGGCTTGGATCGTGGCAGGCTGTTTGGCGCTTATCCTCAGCGCCGTCGCACTCCTCCTTTGGATCACCCTGCCCGGCTCCGATCTCGCGCAGACCATTCCCGGTCTTCACGCCCCCGTCGAAATCACCATCGACGGCGACGGCATTCCCCGCATCCACGCCGCAACCGAAACTGACGCCGCCACCGCCATGGGCTTCCTGCACGCCCGTGAGCGCATGTTCGAAATGGACATGATGCGCCGTGCCGCCCGCGGTGAGCTCAGTAAGATTGTCGGCACCGCCACCCTGCCGCTCGACCGCTTCACGCGGACCCTTAATCTACGCGACGCCGCCGGGGCCGATCTTGCCGCGCTACCCGCCGAAACCCGCACACTGCTGGATGCCTACGCCACCGGCGTCAACGCCTGGATCACCCGGAGTGGCCGCTTCTCAGCGCTCGAATTTGCGGTGCTCGGAACCCCCCGCCCCTGGACCGCGGCCGACAGCCTGCTCTGGGGCAAAACAATGGGGCTCTATCTCTCCGGCCCATGGCGCTTGAAGCTCGCGCGGCTCGGCCTCGCCGACCACCTCAGCAGTTCACAGATCGAGGCACTCTGGCCGAGCCAATCCGCAGCCTCGCCGTTCGCCATGCGCATGCCGGGCCTCTCCGCCACCGCCACGAAACTGGCGTCTCTCATCCCCCGCTTCCCCGACCGCTTCACCCTGCCCCCATCCGCCTCCAACGCCTGGGCCGTTAATGGCGACCACAGCGCCACCGGGGCCCCGCTCCTCGCCGGTGATCCGCATCTGGCGTTCGGACTGCCATCCATCTGGTATCTGGCCCGCATCGAAACCCAAGGCCACACCCTGGTCGGTGCCACCGCCCCCGGCGTGCCGTTCCTCATCATCGGCCACAACGACAACATCGCTTGGAGCTTCACCACCACCGGAGCCGATGTGCAGGACATCTTCGTCGAAACCCCTGATGGTGAAGGCTACACCACCGAGGCTGGCCCTCGCCCATTCATCCAGCGCCACGAGATCATCCATATAACGGGGGCCGCCGACGAAAATCTTCTCGTGCGCGAAACCCGCCACGGCCCAGTCATCAGCGACCTCAACGCCAAAGCAGGCCCGATGATCTCCGTGCAGATGGCCAACCTCGCCTCCGGTGACACCGCCGCCACGGGTCTGCTCGCCCTCAACCGCGCCCGCAACGTGGCCGAAGCCGGTCGCGCGGCGGCGCAAATCTCGTCACCAATCCAGAACATGTTGGTGGCCGACACCCACGACATCGCGCTCTTCGTCACCGGACGCGTGCCAATCCGTCGCGGCGGTACGCCGGGTTTCGCCTCCCGTGGTGACGATGGCAGTGCGGACTGGGTGGGCTGGGCCAGCGGCGAGCAACTGCCGCATATGATCTCGCCGGCAAGCGGCCGCCTGATCAACGCCAATGAACGCGTCGCCGGGCCGGAGTTCCCAGTGCCGCTGGGCCGAGACTGGTTCGGCGACACCCGCGCCCGTCGCATCCGCGCCATGCTGGACGCCCATCCCAAGGCCACAATCGCAGACTTCACCGCCATGCAGGTCGATGATCTCGACCTCACCGCACAATCAATACTGCCCCGCCTCATCGCCATCGAACCGCTTCTTGCCGAATGGGACGGCAGGGCGGATCGCGATGCCTCGCAGCCCTTGATCTTCAACGCCTGGATGATCGCGTTCAAAAGCCAACTGCTCGCCGCGCTCGCCGCGGGCGATGGTGCGGCCGCCGCCCCATGGCCAGACCTCATCACCGCCGCCCTGTCGCCCGGCAGCAGCCTCTGCCCCGAAACCTGCGAGACGATGCTGCGCGAAAGTCATGACCGAGCAATGGCTGCCTTATCCCAGCGCTTTGGCCCCGATCCTACCAAGTGGCAATGGGGCCGCGCACATGAAGCGGTATTCGCCACCCTCGCCCTGCGCGCCATCCCCGTGCTCGGCCGTCTCGCCGAAGCCCGCATCGCGCAATCCGGCTCCGACAGCACGGTCGGCCGGGGCGGCGTGCAGCAGACCAGCCTCGAATCCGTCCACGGTGCCGCCTATCGCGGCGTGTATGATCTATCAGACCTCGAACGCAGCCGCTTCATCGTGGCACCCGGCCAGTCCGGCAACCCGATAAGTTTCTTTGCAAGAAATTTTGTGGGGAATTGGCGTGACGGCGATACAATCACCATATCAAAGGCAACGGCTTCTGTCTCCGCCACCATAAGGCTCTCACCATGAACATGCCCACTCCCAGCTATATCGCCAATCCGGTGCTGCATGAGGACAGCCTCACCACCGGCCTGCTCACGCGCCGTATGCTCGCCTGGCTTGTCGATCTTTGCCTGATCACGGCGATCTGGGTGCTGTGGTATTTCATCGCCGCATTCTTCACCGTCATAACACTCGGCCTCGGCGCACCTTTGCTTGCCGTCGTCGCCCTCGTGCCCGCCTTCTATGGCTGGTTCTGGCTGATGACGCCGCTGCAGGCCTCCCCCGGCCAGGCACTTTTTGGCCTTCAGGTGGTAAGAGACGCCGATCTCGGCCCGCCCACCGCTCTCCAGGCGCTCGTCTATATTGTCATCTACGCGCTCACCGTGGCACTTGGTGCAATCTGGGCCGCGGTGGCACTCGTCACCACGCGCCACCGCACGCTGCATGATATCGCCTCTGGCCTCGTCGTCGTTCGCCGCTCCGCGCTAAAGTAGAGATTGACCTTCGTGGCCAGGGACGAGAACATGAGAGCTTCGTGTAACGGGGACCGCATCGACGAATGAGCTATAAGCCACCGCGTCGTCCACAGTTCTTCTACACAACAGCGCCTCTGCCCTGCCCCTATCTGCCGGGCCGGACGGAGCGCAAAGTGGTAACCGAAATCACTGGCCCTGATGCCGAGCCGCTGCACGACCGCCTGTCCCGCGCTGGCTTCCGCCGCAGCCACAATATTGCCTACGCCCCCGTCTGCCCCGGATGCAAAGCCTGCGTGCCCATCCGCATCCCAGTTGCTGATTTCGTGCCGGACCGCTCGCTGCGCCGTGTTCTGAAGGCCAATGCCGACCTTATCGGCACGGACATGCCAGCGCGTGCAACATCTGAGCAGTATCAACTATTCCAGCGCTATCAGGCCGCCCGCCACGGTGAGGGCGATATGGCTACCATGAGCTTCTACGATTACCGCGCCATGGTTGAGGACACGCCGATCGAGACCTCGATGATCGAGTTTCGTGACTCCTATGACCGCCTAGTAGGGGCCTGCCTTACCGACCGGCTGGGAGATGGGCTGTCTGCCGTCTATTCCTATTTTATGCCGGAGTTGGAGCGGAAGTCACTCGGCACATTCACCATTTTGTGGCTGATCGAACGTGCGAAGCTCATCAGTGTTCCACATGTCTATCTCGGCTACTGGGTGCAGGAGAGCCGCAAGATGGCCTATAAAGCACGCTTCCAGCCAAGCGAAATCCTCGTCAACGGCACGTGGAAGCGATCACAGGAGAACGAAGCGACCTCAGCCGTGATGGACGAGGCTGCCGAGGTTTGAAAATCCCGGTTTAGCGTCATCATCACGTCAGCAATTCCTTCATTCCACCGGCATCGCGCACCACCAGATCGATCAACCGGCGCAGCCCCTCGGCATTGCTGTCAGCACTGACGAGGGTTTCCATCACATCTTCAATTTGCGCATCGATCTCAGCGTCAATGACCATGAAGGCACCCGCGATACGGCCAAGCGACACGCCAAGCTGCCGTTGCCGTTGCTTCGTCTCAAACGAGGCCTCCAACAACGAAACCGGCAACGCTAGCTGCGCCCTCGCCCTGCGCTGCAATGGATGCAGCACGCCCTGCCGAAGCGCCTCAACGGCGGCGTGCTCAAAGCCCACCCGATCCATCGCCTGCAGCAGATCCTGCCGCCCCGCCATCCGCATCCGGCTTGCAGCCTTGTCGATCGCCACATCCGCGCGCATGCGCAGGTCACTGTCACAGATCAAACGCTGCAGCCCAGAATTATCCGGTGTCACGTCACGCAAAGCGGGCTCAATCGCGGCCAGCAGCGCCAACCGCAACTGAGCAGCAGCATGCCAACGCTGCAACGGTGACGGCAGGAATGCCAGATTGCCAATGTCGCGCACCACGCCAGCTGGGGGCTGTGCCCGCTCAACACGCCACCGCTTGGCCGCCTCTGGCGGAGCCTGCCATGCGATATCAGTCAGCACCGGAACAATATCAACAGTGACGTCTTCGAGCAGCATTTGACCAACCCCTGTTGTCAGGTAAGCCATATGAGATGCCGTATTGGTTAATATCGAGTAAACGTAGATCCCACGTAGAATTTAAGCCGCACAATTCATTCTTATTTTACCAACAGGCTGCATTTTCAGACAGCCACTCAAAATAGAGATGGCATTGCCAAGCGTTTGATCATTGATTGCGAACACAATCCGCCATGCCCTCATATGTTGCTGAGCCACCCGAAGCCCGCCTCCTGCAACCGCCGCGCTTTTCACTCTCGCCCAATCGGCGAACCGAGGCCGCAGCCCGCAGGCGGCAACTGCGTGATCTCAATCAGGCAGTCCGCAATGAAGAACTGACACTGCAATTCCAGCCGCGCGTGCGCCTTGCGTACGGTGCCTTGGCCGGGGTGGATGCAGTTGTCATATGGCCGCAGCGGCGGGCCAGGCCAATCATGGCGCGGCGCATTGAGCCTCACGAACACAATGCGACACTGGGCGGCTGGGCGCTCATCACCGCCTGCAATCAAGCGGCACAGCAGCCGCCACCAAATCCAGTTTGGCGCATGTCCGTCAGCATCGGGGCCGAGCAACTGTCCGAGGGCGTTCTGCTCAGCCAACTCGCCGATGCGCTCCACCAAAGCGCATTGCCAGCCGAACGGCTCGAACTCGCCTTCGCGGAAACCATTCTGCAAGATGCCAGCCTCGACACACTCCTCACCCTGTCCGCCATTCGCGACCTCGGCATAAGCCTATCACTCGACGCGTTCGGCACTGGCCTCGCCAGTTTGGCGCAACTCAAGCGCCTGCCACTCACCTGCCTCAAGCTGGACAGCAGCTTGATTCAGAACGTGCCGGAACATCGTGAGGATTCCGCAATCCTGCGCGCCATCATCCAGGCCGGCCGCGCACTCGGCCTGGAAATTGTCGCCTGCGGCGTCGATGCCGAGGCGCAACGCGGCTTTCTTGTTGCCACAGATTGTGACTGCGGGCAGGGCAGCCTGTTCGGTCTGGCCGGTGCGCTCCCAGTGGCGCAACGATAAACCCGGAATGACGAAGGCTTAACCCTCGCTCTTCTTGCGGCACCGGCGTCGTTGCGCCAAATGAAGGTTCCACGATGATGGAAGTCCGCGCCCGATGACGCAAGAAGCCGAGCCACAGCCCGCACCACCCCGTGACCGCACGCCCACCGTGCCCGCTGGGGAGAAGGCGATCGAGGCCGCCATTCTCAGCCACGTGCTCGCGTGCTCGCCGGGTGCGTCGATCTGCCCGAGCGAGGTTGCAATGGCGATGGGGACAGACTGGCGAACCAAGCTCACCGCCGTGCGCCGCGCCGCCGTGCGCATGGCCGTGGCAGGCCAGATCGACATTCTGCGCAAAGGCAAAAAGGTCGATCCGATCGCCGTAAAAGGCGTCATTCGTCTGCGCGCCGTGGCACCTCAATCCAGCGACACCTGATCGAGGCTGCAGCCACACATGCCGTCCATCCTCGTTTTGCCGCGCGATGCCTGGCGTCTCGCCCGCCCTTATTTCAACTCAGAAGAACGCTGGGGTGCCCGCGCTAAACTCGCCGCCGTCATTGCCCTCAACCTCTCCTTGGTCGGCATGGACGTGGTTTTCAGCTTTTGGAACCGGGCCTTCTTCAACACGTTGCAGGAAAAAGACCCCGAGGGATTTCTACAACTGCTCCTGACCTATCGACGAACAGCCGAAGGCTTCATGCCCGGCTTCGTCGCCATCGCCGCCATCTATATTTTGTTCAGCATCTACCGGACCTATCTGCGTCAATGGCTGGAGGTCAATTGGCGGCGTTGGATGACCGTTCATACGATAAATAACTGGCTGGCGGATCGCGCCTACTATCGAATAAGTCTGCTTTCTTCCGCAGGCACCAATGACGGCACAGACAACCCAGACCAACGTATTGCCGAAGATGTCAGAGATTTTGTTAGTCAAACTCTATATCTATCGCTTGATCTCCTCTCAAATATTGTAACGCTATTCAGCTTCATAACTATATTATGGACACTTTCTGGGTCTATAAAAATTCTAGGGATAACAATACCTGGATACATGGTCTGGGTAGCGCTGATTTACTCAGCCCTCGGCACTTTTGTAACGCAGGCAATCGGTAAGCCGCTCGTCTTGCTGAACTTCCTTAAACAGCGCGTCGAAGCAAATTTTCGATTTTCACTGATGCGGCTTCGAGAGAACACCGAGGCGGTTGCGCTCAGCCGGGGTGAAACGCTGGAACGCCAGTCGCTGACCGGACAGTTTGACGCCGTCGTGCACAATTGGATGGCAATTATGCGGCGCACCAAGCTCCTCAACGCCTTTACATCGACGTTTGATCAAATCGCTGGGATTTTCCCGATCGTCGTTGCAGCACCACGTTTCTTTGCTGGCTCGCTTGCTCTCGGCGACCTGACACAGACCGCCGATGCATTCGGCCGCGTGCAGGGTTCACTCTCTTGGTTTGTTGCCTCGTTCAGCAGTTCGACCTCAATTCTGACGATCTCCGCATGGCGCGCGACGATTGACCGGCTAAATTTCTTCAACAACGCCATTGCCTCAGCGCGCGCCGAAGGTCGCGACGGGGTCAGCGTCGCAACGTCGACTGCATCACACTACCAACTCACCAATGCCACCCTGCAATTGCCGGATGGCCGCGTGTTGCTGCATACCGATCAAATCGTCCTGCAGCCCGCCCGCTCCGTCGTGTTCACTGGGCGCTCCGGAACCGGCAAATCGACCCTATTCCGTGCCTTCGCAGGCATCTGGCCCTTCGGCCACGGCGAGGTCACGTGTGGCCATGGCAGCACCATGTTCCTTCCGCAACGCCCATATTTCCCGCTCGGCACGCTGCGTCAGGCGGTGACCTATCCAGCCGAACCCGGCAGCATCGATGATGCCGCCATCATCCAGACACTCACAGATGTCGGGCTGCCGACGCTCACCGGGCAGCTCGACAAGCAGGAAACCTGGGGCTCAAGATTGTCCGGTGGAGAACAGCAACGCCTCGCCCTCGCCCGCGCCCTGTTGCTTAAGCCTGACTGGCTGTTTCTCGATGAAGCCACCGCCAGCCTCGATCCCGAAACAGAACAGCACATGCTCGCCGTGTTACGCGACCGCCTGCCGGACACGGCCATCATCTCCATCGCCCATCGCCCAGAAGTGGCGGCAGCACATGAGACGCATTACGTGATCCAAACTGACGGCACGTCACCAGCGCACATCGCCCCGCTGCCCCCCGCCTGATCTCAAACTCAGGGTGTCAGGCGGTGGCGAAGATATTCTGCAGGCACGCCGCAAGCTCATCCTTGCGATAGGGCTTGTTGAGCATCGGCAGCCCCGCCATATCCCGCGCGTCCTCGATTGATCCACCATACGCACCATCCGCAAAGCCCGAGGTCAGCAACACTTTAATGCCTGGGGATTGCTGGCGAAGCTTGCGGACCAGTTGTACGCCGTTCATTGGCCCAGGCATCACCACGTCGCTGAAGACGAGATCGAAATTGTGGTCCGTTGCCCAGAGGCTGAGCGCGGATTTCGCGTCACCTACGGCCACAACCTCATGGCCGAGCAATTCCAGAAGGCTGGTCGTGGTTTCGCGCAAATCGGAGTTGTCCTCCACCAGCAGCACGCGGCGACGCGCTTGCGTGGCGCGCCGGGCCGGCGGCCGCAATTCGGCAGGCGGAATCACACGGCTCCGCGGCAGATAGAGCGAGACGGTTGTGCCGTGCCCGGGCTCACTTTGTATATCCACCACGCTGCCAAGCTGGCGCATGGTTCCGAACACCATGCTCAGCCCTAGGCCGCTGCCGGCCCCCGGCCCCTTGGTAGAGAAGAATGGCTCAAACACGCGCGCAAGCGTCGCCTTGTCCATCCCCGAGCCCTTATCGATAACCGAGATCACAACATAATCTCCCGGCAGCAAGCCCTCAGGGCAATTGCCCGCCGACACAGAGCGATTCTCCGCCGTCAGCCGCAGCACACTTCCCACTGGGGACGCATCGCGCGCGTTCAGCCCAAGGTTGAGAACTGCCATCTCAATCTGCGACCCATCAACCAATACTGGCCAGACGTCATGCTGAAACGAGGCTTCGACGTCCATTCGGTCAGACAGCGCCTGACGCAACATTACTTGGCATCGCCTAAGGAGCGGTCTGCTCTCCATCGGCTCGATCTCCAACATTTTTTGCCGTGAAAACGCCATAAGGCCGCGAACAAGGTCGGCAGCAGTGAGTGCAGCCCCCTGCGCGCGGACCAGTAGTTCCAAATTCAGCGCGATGTCTTCCTGGGGCATGTGCCCGCCCTCGTAACCCTCGCTCAACTCGCTTACCATATCAAGGTTTGTCACAATTACGCCAAGTAGATTATTGAAATCATGCGCAATACCAGCGGTCATCTGGCCAAGCGCATCAAGTCGCTGAGCCTGGAGCAATTGTGATTCAACTTGTCGCTGATGCGTAAGGTCAGTATAAGTTCGCACCGCACCACCATCCTCGAGCGGCAATTGTGTCACCCGCAATATTGTACCGTTCGGGCGCGTCCGTTCATATTCGAACTTTTTGTCCAGCGGGCGCAGGTGACTGAGGCTAAACTCCTCTTTTGCTGGCGCATTTGAAAATTCGCCTTGCGTATGCTGCAGTGCGCGGATGGCATCGAAATCCTCCGGCACGTCGTCAACACGCTCTGGCAAATCAAGCAGCGCCCTTGCTTGCCGATTGCATATAGGGACCTTCCGATCCGGCGTGATGAGCATGATGCCTTGCTCCATCGCCTCGAGCGTCACATCAAGCAAGCGACGCTGTTCACGAAGCACGCTGTCGCTGCGATGCAGGCGCACCAACAGTCGCTGCAACACCAAGCTCAGGCCAATAATCAACGCCACCATCAGCGCCGTGACAGCGGCGATGCTGATCGTCTGCCGTCGCCAGTGAGACAGATAGCTATTTCTCGTCCGCGTCATACTCACGACCAGTGGAAGCCCCTCCACGACCCGATACGCCGTAATTCGCGGTACGCTGCTATTCGTTCCCTCCAAAACTTCTGCGTCATTGAGTTCGATCAGCCCAGCCCTGCGTCCAGCGAACACACCGTCGCGAAAGGTTGGCCGGTCTGCATACGATAATGCCGCCGTGTCAGGCTGATGCGGCGAACTGGCCAGAAGCTGACCGTCAATGCGCAGCAAGCAAATTGAACTGTCCTCGTCCAGATTGATCTCGTCGTAGAAAGCCTCGAAAAACGAGATACCAACGCCTGCTGAAACGACACCCAGCGCGGTGCCGTCTGGTGCGGTAATCTGCCGGGCAAAGAATAATGTCAGCTCGCCATTCACCCGATTGGGAACTGGCTTGCCCAATGTCACCTCATGAAATCCAGGCTTCATAGCCTCACGAAAATAGTCTCGGTCAGCGACATTTGCGCTCGATACTGGAAATGCGGCAGTGCCAGCCTCCAACGCACCATCACTGCCGATCAAAGCAACAAGTCGAACTTGCTGCACGCCTGACACCATCGTTTTTAAGCTATCAAATACCTCACGGCTGGATGCCAGTTTTCGAAATCCGGCCTCATCGACAACATTCGCAAGTCGAATTTGTTCTGATACCGATTGCAATAACTCGTTTACCGCATTGAAGCTTTGGCGCGCATGCGCCGCCAGGATGGTTGATTCGTTAATGATATCTTGTTCAGCCTGACGCTGCTGATTTCGATAGCCGTCCCAGGCTAACAAAGCAGCGCCGAGAGTCAGTACAAATACCACCACCAGACCGCCGACAATAACATTGAAGCGCCCTGGTATTGTCCGCGCAGCAACGATATTTTCATTCTCGTCATACGAGTGTATTATTTTGATATTACCACGGAACACCTTTAACATGGTGTTTCAAAGCAGAGATGAGGTATAACTGCACCCCTCGCACCGAGCGTCCAAGCTGGCACTTTTTGCGAAAACAACCATGGAAGAGCGGTTGACGCAATCAAGATCGGCATTTCGCACCCAAAATTGTTATAAATACTGAAGCAACGACAATTGTTGCATTGAGGCAATTAGTTTGTAACTAATCTGAAGCTGAGTTTGCGTCTGTGTCAATGCGCTGGCGGTTGTTGCGGCGTCAACATTCTGCACGCTAGAAACTTGTGTCGTCAGTGCGTTCTGAGTATCAGCGAGGCGGGTCTGGTCAGCCGTAAGTTGCTGCTGCACGTTGCCCAGGCCGGCACTCTCACCGCTGATATCGTTGATGGTGTTACCCAAGTTGCTGCGAACGTCGGAAACCACGGCTGCGAAGTTGGCGCTCTCGGTCGTGTTCGTGGTGGTGTCGGCCGCCGTGAGTGCGCCGATGGTGGCGAGCGAACGGATCAAATCCCGAACATACGAACCCGTACTCCCGGCACCCGCAGAAATCGTATAGCCGTTGGTGCCGGCCACCACGCCAGCATTGGTGCTGGCGGCAAATCCGATGGGAACCGTCTGCGGTGCCGTGCCAAGCGTGGCGGAGAACGGCGATGTTGCCGATGCCGCCGTCAGCGTGGCAGTGATAGTGCCCGCCCCACTGGTGGCAATATTGGCCGTCACAGCTGTCTGAATGCTCGTTACATAGGCGTTGAACTGCGTATCCGGCGCAGGCGGATTGCTGCTGTCCTGCCCCGCGAAAATGTAGCTGTCTCCCACCTGAGTGTTCAACAGCCCCTGCACCTGCGTCAACGCCGTCCGTGCCTGTTGCTGCATCGCGTTGATCTGCTGTGACGTCTGTCCCGCCATATTGATCGTGCCACTGAAAAACGTGGTCGCAATTTGTTGCAGTTGATCCAACGCTTGCTGCGACGCGGTAAGCTTGCCGGTCACGGCAGAAATATTATTGCCATACGTCGTGATCGCCTGAAGCTGCGGGTTCAGATCAAGCGATATCTGCGCCGAACTACCCAGCCCACCATAGGTCTGCGACACCAATCCGGTGCTGGATTGCTCCGACAGCGCGGTCAGACGTGTCTGCAGAGACTGAGAGTTGCCAACAAGTTGACCCAGAGTGCCAACCAGCGAGTTGCTGGCATTGCTGACATTGATAACGCTCATCACACATCCTTAAACTGTTACGCTGGCAAGCAGTTGGGTCCACATTGACTGTGCCGCCCCTATCACCCGCGCATTGGCCCCGTATGAATTTTGGAGCCCAACCAGATTGGCGAGCTGAGCATCAGTGTTCACGCCGCTCACCTGCGTCACCTGCGCCTGCAGAACGGTTTGCACGGATTGCGCAACCGTCAGCTGCGTTGAGATGTAACTCACATCGCCTGATTGGGCACTCACCACGTCACTCGCGAATGCCGCCAGGGTCTGTGGAACCGCGTAGGGAGCGGCGATATTGCCCAGCGGGCCGAGCCCTAACGTGTTCGGGGCGGGCTGCGCCACACCCGACTGCGCCTGGCTGCCAAAGCCATAGGTCAGCACGCGGCTGATCAAGCCATCGAAGCTCGCGGGCCCTCCGGCCGGGTTTGGCGTGAACGCACTCGCTCCGGTCAAACTGCCAGCCACGGTCAAATTGCCGTCACGCACCAGAGATGGCTTGGCCTGCACTGCGGGATTGACGGCGATGGTGGCCGAATATCCAATATAGCCGTTCTGCACAGGCGGCGGCACCGTGGCCACGGTG
>CAIJTR010000194.1 GCA_903823665.1 uncultured Rhodospirillales bacterium | reverse complement strand
CCGCCCGAACTGTCGATACGCTCTGGCCAGCTATCGGTCGGCTCATCGACCTCATAACGCCCACCCAGTGCGCCAACATGTTTGCAGCAGCAGGCTATGATACAGACTGATCGGCTAACGCTCTATTGGTGCCGGGCTGCTCGGGCACCATCATGATTGCTCCTGTCGATGACGTGAAGAACTGGATGCATCTGTTCCGGTGGATCGTGATGCTGATCCGCGATGGATGTGAGGTGGATGAGGCAACGCTCGTGCGCGCCGCTATGCTGGAGAGCGATTGCGGTCTGGTGCTTGACGATGTGGAGCGTGTGCTCAATATCACCACGGAAAAGCGAGCGACCTGGATGTTGATTATCGCTTAATCAATGAGTGAAATCCGGCGCGCATCCGTGATTAGTCGGCGGTCAGGCGATCTGAAATGTTGTTCGGTATAAGTGGCATCGCGTCCCCGCAACCATCTTGATTTGTACCGCCAAAGCCTCGGTATCAACGCCGGGGATTTGGCTGCTTCCAGGGTACCTCCGGTTAGGTGCGGCCGAAACGAAGCACTGTCCATGATGCGGCTGGGAGCACCGCACAAATATGGCTACCGTTCAGTGACACTCCTTCCAAGGCCTGAGGTGTGATCCGGCTGGGGGCCGCCTTTGAGTTCACGGCCTTTAGGTCGTCGTCATGCATCGTGGTGGCTTCGATGAGTGACAATCCATCGAAACTGCGTGCTTCCACATCCAGCTGCATTGGTCCATTGAGGTCGCGGTTCAGCGCAAAAAGCGTCAGGCCACCTTCGTCGTTATGAACCGCGCATAATTTCAAATACGGCACGTCCTTCATCGGCGTACGGTATTCGTCATCCATGCCGGCCGGGTCGAAATACTCGGTGTCGTAGGTATCGCAGACAATTTTGGTGCGCAGCACTGCTCCGTGCCCGAAATTGGTGAAATGCTTGAATGGCCAGAATATTGTCTGCCGCCACGCAGCACCGCCGGTCTCGGTCATGATCGGGCCAATCACGTTGACAAGCTGGGCCAGGCACGCGCAACGAACCCGGTCTGCGTGATTAAGCAACGCGATCACCGCCCCGCCGAACGCGAGGGCATCTTGCATGTTGTAGATCTCCTCCAGAATTGGCGGAGCCACCGGCCAACCTGGGATGACGCGCGATTCGCGGGGACGACGCGTGCGATACCAAACGTTCCATTCGTCAAAGCTTAGCATGATGCGTTTGCTAGACCGTTTGCGCGCGGCCACCGCATCAGCAATCGCTACAACCTCTTCGATGAAGCTGTCCATCAGGTCCGGGCTCGCCAGAAAGGCCGGCGTGTCGTCGGCGTAGTTGTTGAGATACGTGTGCAGACTGATCCATTCCACCTCGTTAAAGGTGTGATCCAGCACGCGGTCTTCCCACATACCAAACGTCGGCATTTTGCGGCCCGATGAGCCGCAAGCAGCAAGTTCGATTGTTTTGTCGACCCATTTCATGATCTTGGCCGCTTCCTGAGCGACGCGGCCATATTCGTCGGCAGTGCGCGCACAGGTCTGCCACGGACCGTCCATTTCGTTGCCCAGGCACCAGAATTTCACGTCATGCGGCTTGTCCCAACCGTGCTTGCGACGTAGTTCGGAATAATGGGTGCCGCCGGGATGATTGCAGTATTCGACAAAATATCCGGCATCCTGCGGGCCGCGTGTCCCCAGGTTCACTGCGAGCATTGGCTCGATCCCAGCTTCCCGGCACCAGTCGATGAATTCATTGGTGCCGAAGCTGTTCGGCTCAGTGGAGAACCACGCATAGTCAAGCCGTGCCGGCCGATCTGCCACCGGCCCCACGCCATCTTCCCAGTTATAGCCTGATACAAAGTTACCGCCGGGATAGCGCATTATGGTGGGGGCAAGCTCCCGCACCAGCTCCATCACATCCTGACGAAAGCCCTTGGCGTCGGCGGTGGAATGGCCTGGCTCGAAGATGCCGCCATACACGCAGCGGCCCAAATGCTCGATGAAGGCACCAAACAGGCGCGGGTCGGTCTGGCCAATAGTGAAGTCGCGATCAAGCAGAACGGTGGCGTTGCGCATGACATGGTCCTCCAGAACAGTATCGATCCCCACTCCTTTCATGGCCGTGAGCGGCGGCCCGCGAAAGAAGTGGGGTTGGCTTGCATAACTTCGTCGTTCAGCGGCCGCGCAGCAGCGCCACACTGCGTTCCTGTGCGGCATCAGCGGCCTGATCGGCGGTCTTGCCAGAATTGATAATATTGGCGATCTCCTCACCGATCATGTTCTGGAACCCGAATTGGCGGCGCACGTCATGCGGAAGTGCGCGACCAAAAGTGGGGATATCGACCACATATTGCCGCAGTGGCAGCTTGGCGTATTCCGTCATCAGGGACTGCCGCGCCGGCAGATGACCGCCGCCACGCGCCCAGTCGAAATTATGGTCCCACATGAACTTCAGAAAGATCAGTGCCGCCTTGCGATTGGCAGGCGTCGTGCCGCCCTTTGGCAGCACCCAGCTATGGTTATCCGTCCAGACCGCTTGCGACTTGAAGAGGTTCGGGAACACCCGCGTGGTGTAACCCTCCGCAAGCGGGCTGTCTGGCTTGGCGGAGGCGGCGAGGAAATCGTCGATCCGCCAGGTGCCAGTCATATAGATGGCCCCGACTCCATTGAGAAAGCCGCCGAGACCGCCGGAGCCATCGAGACCTTTCGTGATATAGTCATTTTTAGCCAGCGCCTCGAAAACGCGAAAGGAATTAAGCGATTCTGGCGTTTTGAAGTCGGCCTTCTCAAAACCGTTCGGAAAAATGCTTCCGCCCTGATCGTAGAGCCAAGAGTAGTAACCGCGCGCTGAGTTGGCGAAGTCACCAGGGCCGGACGTTGCAATGATGATATACGGCTTGCCGGTTTTCTCTTTCATCTGCTTGGCCTGTGCCAGCATCTCATCAACCGTTTTCGGAACGAGCGGCTGGCCCGTGGCGTCAAGCAGGCCCGCCTTCTTGAACAGGCCGACGTTGAAATGCCAAAGCCAGGAATGGGTGTCCCACGGCATTGCGTAAATCTTGCCGCCGACGGTCACGCCGGCACGGGCATTCGGGGTGAAATCGGCAGGGTCGATGCCAGCTTCCTTAAACACCGGCTCAAGCTCTTCAACGTAGCGTGTGTAGTCGCCGAGCTGTGCCGTGTGCATCACAGCGATCGTCGGAATGTCATGCGCGGCAATCCGGGCATTGAGCTGCTGGTAATACGGCCCCCATTCAATGATCTGTGGTTTGACAACGATGTTGTCGGTGTTGGTGGCATTAAAGAGATTGACCAGCGTGGTCATCACTCCGCATTCGCCGCGCGCGTGGGCCAGATCCTGCGAACTGCCATAGTCGCTTTCGCAGGCACCAAAGAACCGTGCAAACGTGATCTCGGTTTTGGGTTGCGCTGCCGCAGGGGTGGTCCAAAGGGTGGCCAGAGCCGTTACCGCCAGTGGAAGAAGAGCTCGTCTCAGCATCATCATGTCCTCCAGGTTTTGTTATTGCTTTTTGATGGTCACTTCGAGCCGCCGCCGGCCACCGCACTTACGATGTACCGTTGGAAGAACAGGTAAAGAATAAGCACCGGCAGGCCAGCGAACACCGCCTGTGCCATCAGGAAGCCAATGCCCTCGGTCTGCGCGAAATTCGTCTGCATCGAAGCCAGGCCGATGGTGAGCGTGTACATTTCGGGGCGCGTGGCAGAGACCAGCGGCCAGAAGTAATCGTTCCATGCATGTAAGAAGGTGTAGATGCCGAGTGTCACCTGCGCCGGGACGGACAAAGGCAGCACAATGCGCCAGAAGATCTTAAACCGGGAGGCCCGATCCAACAGCGCCGCCTCCTCAATTTCAGGCGAGATGGCGCGGAAGTATTGCGTCATCAGCAATACGCCGAACGGAAACGCCACGCGCGGAACAATCAGCGCCACATATGTGTTGTGAAGGTCAAACATCGCAAACATGGTATGCAGCGGAACGATGATCGCCTGCTCCGGCACCGCAAGGGCAGCCAGTACGATCACGAACAGCGCGTTGCGGCCCAAAAAATTGGTGCGCGCAAATCCATATCCGGCGAGTGAGGCGATAACCAACGTCAACACCGTTTGGCCGATGGCAACAATGGCGCTGTTCAGCATCCAGCCAAACACCGAGCTGGAGGCAAGAATGTCGGTGTAGTTCTTCAATGTGAATGGCGGGGCCGCGATGCCGCCGGTGGTGCGCATCAACACCTCGTTCGGCTTGAACGACAGACCGACAACCCAGATGATCGGCGCAATCCATATGATGGCGAGCAGTGCGACAGCAATAAACAATGCGCGGTCGGTGAAGCTGCTGCCGCGGCGATAGGTCTGCATCGTTCAGCCCTCCCGCTTCCGGCCGACCCATGCCTGAGCTAATGCTGCGATCAGCATCAACGCGAAAAGCACCTGTGAGGCAGCGGCGGCAAAGCCGAGCTGCAGATCACGAAATCCAGCCTCATAGATGAACTGCACCATCGGGCGTGACGTGTTGTTCGGCCCGCCGCCGGTGATCAGCAGCGCCTGACCGAATAGCTGGAATTGCAAGATGACTTCCACCACGGCCACCACCACGATGGTGCGGCGGATGGACGGCAAGGTGATCGACATCAGCGTGCGCCAGCGCGATGCGTGGTCGAGCGCTGCGGCTTCGTAGAGGTCGGCTGGGATCTGTTGCAGGGCCGCAAGAAACAGCGTCATCGGCAGGCCGATAATCCACCACACCGTCACCACCGCAATCGCGGGTAGCGCCCATGTCTCGCTGGTCACTGGATCGATGCTATGCAGCCCGACGGTGCCCAGAATGTTCGCCAGCATGCCGCGGTCGGGGAGATAAACCAGCCGCCAGACGAGCGTGACGATGGTGACAGACAGGACTGATGAGCCGAAAAAGATCGCGCGTAGCATAGCACTGCGGCGCAGGCGGTCGTTCAGGGCCAACGCCAGTGCAAGGCCCAGAATAACGAAGGCCGGCGTGGTCATCAGCACGAACAGCATTGTGTTGCGCACGGTGCCGCGGAAGATGCGGTCGTCCAGCAGATTCTGGAAGTTCTCCAGTCCAACGCTGCCATTCCAGCCGCCCAGCATGTCGTAGTCCTGAAATGCCAGCCAGATGCCCAGGCCAAGCGGGATGATCAGCATCACCAGCAGAATCAGCATATAGGGCAGCACAAACAGCGCGTTCGCCAGCCGCGGGATGCCGATGCCGGCGGCTGCAGATTGCGTCGCTTCAGCCACGGATTGCCCGCCCGTCCGCACCAAACAGATGCGCGTTGGAGCCATCGATTGCGAGTTGTACATTCTCGCCGATGCTCACCTGTACGTCCCCGGTCTCATCATAAACGATCGTGCTGCCGTCACGCAGATTGGCATAGATCAGGGTGCGTTCGCCGAGACGTTCGATCACGTCGACCCGTGCCGGAATGCCGCCACCGGGCTGGATGTTTTCCGCGCGCACGCCAAGTGTCAGCGCGGCGGAGGGCAGGGCTTTCGTCGGTATTACTGTGGTCACCGTGCTACCATCGGGCAGGCTGACGCGCGCAAAACCAGCCTCATCGCTCACAGCAGCCACCGTCAGGAAATTCATCGCCGGGGTGCCGACGAACCCCGCCACAAAGCGTGTCTGCGGCCGTCGGTAAACGTCCATCGGTGTGCCGACCTGTTCGATCTGGCCGCGGTTCATCACCACGATCCGAGTGGCCATCGTCATCGCTTCAACCTGATCGTGCGTGACAAAGATCATCGTTGAACGAATACGCTGATGCAGCCGAGCAAGTTCGATGCGTGTGCGGCTGCGAAGCGTGGCATCGAGGTTCGACAGCGGCTCATCGAACAGGAAGGCGCGTGGTTGCTTGACGATGGCGCGTCCGATCGCCACGCGCTGTCGCTGGCCGCCGGAGAGCTGTGCGGGCTTGCGTTCCAGCAGGGGCGTGATTTCAAGCATCTCGGCTGCATCGGCGATTTTGCGACTGATTTCGTCTGTCGGCGTTCCGATATTGCGCAGGCCGAACGCCATATTCTGCCGCACCGTCATGTGCGGGTAGAGCGCATATTGCTGGAACACCATCGCCACACCGCGATCACCCGGCGGCAATATGTCTATTCTTGCGCCGCCAAGATGAATTTCACCGCCGCTCAGCGGCTCAAGGCCCGCGATCATGCGCAACAATGTGGATTTGCCGCACCCGGATGGCCCAAGGAAAACCGCAAATTCGCCAGAGGGAATATCGAGCGACAGGTCGCCGATCACCTGAGTCGGCCCAAAACGCTTGGAAAGCTGCCGCAGACTGACTTCGGCCAAAGCTTCCTCCCCAGAAAGCAAACCATCACACATTGCGCTTTTCGCGCTTTCATCGTGCAATGATACCGAACGGTATGGGCCAGTATTGGCCTTGTCAATCCAAGAACGCGCCAGAAAATCTGAGGAGATCGCCATGCAGCAACGACTGCGCCGCCCCCCTGCCGTGCCACTCGTCACAATCGATCCGCACACCAGTGTTTGGTGCTTTGCAGACCATCTGACCGATGACTGGCCGCGCCATTGGACGGGCACCAAAATGGCACTTTACGGTGTTGTCCGCGTGGATGGAGTGGCCTACCGCTTCCTCGGTGGCCCGGAGTTTCTTGCGCAGAAGGCCGAGCAGATTTCGCTCAACGTAGCTGCGACCCGCACAGAGGTGGTCTTTCGGTGCGGTGCCGTCGAACTCAATGTCACATTCACGTCGCCACTATTGGCCGATGATCTCGATTTGCTGTCTCGACCCGTGACCTATCTCACATTGTCGGCCAAGTCGCTGGATGCAAGGCAGCACGATATCGCTGCCTATGTCGATATGACGGGGGAATGGGCCATCAATCTGCCGCATGAGCGAGTGTTTTGGCGTCTCGATACTGCGCAGGGTCTGCACGTGGCCTCCTTCCGGTCGGAGCATCAACGCGTGCTGCCCGAAGCGGGTGATCACCGCCGCATCGAATGGGGCACAGCATTCATCGCCGTCGCGGAGAATGAGGGCGAGGCGATCATTGGTGACATCGACCATTGCCGTGACGGCTTTGCACGGACCGGCCAGTTGACTGATGCAGAGCTGAAACCAGCGCCTCGAAAGGTCGATTACAATTCCGATGCCGTTGCAGCCGTCATGCTGTCATTGCCTGACGACGGCACGCCCCGAGACGTTCTGATTGCCTACGACGATGAGTGGTCGATTGAGTTGATGGGCCAGCATCTGCGGCCGTGGTGGCGGCGGTTGGAGAATATCGATCCGCTCACCATGCTCGGTGAAGCGATGCGCCACGCACCTGAAATAAGGGCGCGGTGTGCCGCGTTCGACGCTGCGTTGGTGGCTGAAGCGGAGGAAGCCGGCGGATCCGGCTACGCTGATCTTTTGGCGCTGACTTGGCGACATGCCATAGCCGCCCACAAGCTTGCCGCGGGTCCCGATGGCAATCCGATGTTCTTCTCAAAGGAGAAGTTCTCCAACGGCTGTATCGCCACCGTTGATGTAACCTACCCTTCGGCTCCGCTGTTCCTTCGGTTCAATCCGGCTCTGCTGAAGGGCATGCTCGATCCGGTCATCGCCTATTGTGCTTCGCCGGATTGGCCGCATCCGTTTCCTGCCCATGATCTTGGCACCTATCCGATCGCCAACGGACAGACCTACCGCGATTTCGTCAAGAAGCGTGGCCGCAATGAGAACATTATCGAGACGCAGATGCCGGTTGAGGAGGCCGGCAATATGCTGATCCTGATCGCAGCCCTCACGCGGGCCGACGGTAACGCCAATTGCGCAGCGCCGCATTGGCCGCTGCTGCGGCAATGGGCGGAATATCTGGTGCAGGCGGGCTTCGATCCCGGTGAGCAGCTTTGCACCGATGATTTCTCCGGAGCACTTGGCCATAACGTCAATCTTTCGGCCAAAGCCATCATGGGTATCGCTGGCTTCGCACAGGTGGCCACAGCACTTGGCCACGCCGAGGATGCGGCAAGGTATCGTGCCACGGCCGAGACGTTTGCGGAGGCGTGGCTTGATCAGGCGAAGGACTCAGGCGGCACGCGGCTCGCGTTCGACCAGGCTGGCAGTTGGAGCCTGAAATACAATCTGGTGTGGGACCGGCTGCTCGGCCTCAATCTGTTTCCTGAGGCGGAGTTGCGGCGGGAGCAGGATTTCTATCGCGGCAAGGCCGAAATCTACGGCGTGCCGCTCGATGGTCGGGGCACGCTCACCAAGCCGGAATGGATGCTATGGGCCGCCTGCCTGACCGACGATGCGCCTTTGCTGCGTGATTGGACGGACCGTATTTTGCGTTACGCCAACGAAACTCCAAACCGTGTGCCCCTGTCGGATCTCTATTTGACCGAAAGCGGCCGAAAGATCGGCTTTCAGGCACGATCTGTGGTGGGAGGGCTTTACGTGGCACTGCTCGCGCGGGCGTGGCAGGTCTAGAGCACGTTTCGACCAGATGGAATCATCTGGTCGAAAGTTCGTGCTCTAGAAACATATGACTCTAGAGCAACTTAGCGCCGACCAGATTGCACCGGAACGGTTCAATCTGGTCGGG
>CAIJTR010000193.1 GCA_903823665.1 uncultured Rhodospirillales bacterium | reverse complement strand
GCCACCTAGCCAGCCGCCAGGTTCTGCCGCGGCGTGTATGGCCCAATCCACACAAGACCGTTTGTGTCTCACGAAGATGATCCTGCCATACACAAACTTCAGAAGGCCCCATTTGCCATGAGCCTGCACCAGGAGATTGCCTTCGAGAACGGCATCTCTGACCATCTCCATCGCCATCAATGGCTCTACGAGGCCGGCTCGGCCGATCGCTATGACCGGGCCCGGGCGCTGTTCCCGGAGGACCTCGTGGCGTGGGTCAAGGAGAGTCAGCCTGAGGCGTGGAGGGCGCTTGAATCCTCCAAGGGAGCTGCTGTCGCCACGGAGCTGGCAGACCGTCTGCGGGCCGCTCTGGACTCCCAGGGGACCCTCCAGGTGCTCCGCAACGGGTTCGATGTGCTGGGCCTCAAGCAGACCTTGGCAGCGTGTCAGTTCAAGCCGGCCTTGGGCATGAATGCGGAGCTCCAGGCGCGGTATGGCGCCAACCGGCTGCGGGTGGTGCGGCAGGTGCGCTACTCGCTACACGGCGAGCAGAGCCTGGACCTGGTGCTGTTCCTCAACGGCATCCCGATCGCCACCGCGGAGCTGAAGTCCGACTACACGCAGTCCGTGAAGGACGCGATCGATCAGTATCGCTACGACCGCCCGGCCAAAGTGGCTGGCAAGAATGTGGCGGAGCCGTTGCTGTCGTTCCCCGGTGGGGCCCTGGTGCACTTCGCCGTCAGCAACAGCGAGGTCCATATGTGCACCAAGCTGGATGGGGCGGCGAGCGTGTTCCTGCCGTTCAACCAGGGCCATGATTTCGGCGCCGGCAACCCACCGAACCCCAACGGGGCGCCCACGGCCTATCTGTGGGAGCAGGTGTGGCAGCGGGATGGCTGGCTGGAGATCCTTGGCCGCTACATCATCCCGATCCGGAACCAGAAGAAGCAGCTGACCCGCTGGATATTCCCCAGGTTCCACCAGCTCACGGCCACGCGCAGGCTGGTTGCGGCGGCGCTGCGGGATGGGCCAGGCGGGCGGTATCTGATCCAGCATTCAGCAGGGTCCGGCAAGACCAACTCGATCGCGTGGACGGCGCATTTCCTGGCAGATCTGCATGACGCGGTGAACCACAAGCTGTTCGACACGGTCATTGTGGTGTCCGACCGGACGGTGCTCGACAACCAGTTGCAGGAGGCCATCGAGAGCTTCGAGCGGACCAAGGGGGTCGTGGCGGTCATCAAGGGCGATGGGGGCAGCAAGAGCAAGGCACTGGCTGAGGCCCTGGCGGCCGGCAAGAAGATCGTGGTGTGCACCATCCAGACCTTCCCGTTTGCCATGGACGCGGTGCGGAAGTTGACGGCCACGAAGGGCAAGCACTTCGCGGTGATCGCCGACGAGGCCCACTCCTCCCAGACCGGCAGTGCGGCAGCCAAGCTGAAGCTGGTGCTGACCGCTGAGGAACTGAAAGAGCTGGAGGACGGCGGCGAGATCAGCATCGAGGACATCCTGGCCGCAAAGATGTCCGGACGGGCCAAGCAGGACCACGGCGTGACCTACGTGGCGTTCACCGCGACGCCCAAGGCCAAGACGCTGGAGCTGTTCGGCACCCTTCCGGACCCGACCAGGCCGGCGGGGAAGGACAACCTGCCGGAGCCGTTCGACACCTATTCGATGCGCCAGGCCATTGAGGAGGGCTTCATCCTTGATGTCCTGAAGAACTACGTCTCGTACAAGCAGGCCTTCCGCATCACCCACAACGGCAAGGACATCTCCGACAAGGAGGTGGACGCCAGCGAGGCGCGCAAGGGCATCATGGGGTGGGTGCGGCTCCACCCGGTGAACATCGCGGCCCGTGTGCAGATCGTGGTGGAGCATTTCCGCCAGAACGTGGCCCACCTCCTGGCCGGGAAGGCCAAGGCGATGGTGGTGACATCGAGCCGCAAGGAGGCTGTGCGGTGGATGCTGGCCATGCAGGCCTACGTAAAGCAGAACAATTACCCGATCGGCCTGATGGTGGCGTTCTCGGGTGAGGTGAAGGACCAGGAGAGCGGCCCGGACGAATTCACCGAGACCAACATGAACCCGGGCCTGCGGGGCCGCGACATCCGCGAGGCGTTCGACACGCCGGAGTTCAGCATCCTCCTGGTGGCCAACAAGTTCCAGACCGGGTTCGATCAGCCGCTGCTGTGCGCCATGTATGTCGATCGGAAGCTGGGCGGTATCCAGGCCGTGCAGACCCTGTCGCGCCTCAACCGGTCCTCCCCGGGGAAGGACACGACCTATGTGGTCGACTTCGTCAATGAGGCCGAGCAGGTGTTGGCGGCGTTCCAGCAGTATTACACGACAGCCGAGTTGGCCGACATCAGCGACCCCGGCGTGATCCTGGACCTCAGGAACAAGCTGGACGCGACGGCGTTCTACGACCAGTTCGAGGTGGACCGGGTGGCGGCGGTCGTGGTGAACCCGAAGGCCACGCAGGCCCAGTTGGATGCCGCGATCGGCCCTGTCAGCAACCGGCTGCTGGTGCGGTTCAAGCTGGCCCGCCAGACCCGCAAGGCCGAGCCGGAGGGCAGCAGGGCCCACCAGGACGCCAAGGACCAGGAGGACTCCCTGCTGCTCTTCAAGGGCGATCTGGGCACCTACATCCGTGCCTATGAGTTCCTCGGCCAGATGTTCGACTACGGCAACACGGCCTACGAGAAGCTCTATCTGTTCGCGAAGATGCTTTTCCCCCTGCTGGACTATGGCCGGGAGCGGGACGGCATCGACCTGTCGGCGCTGCGACTGTCCCACCACAAGATGCGCGACCTGGGCCAGCAGAGGCTCAACCTGAGCCCCGATGCCCCTGCGGCGCCGTTGACCCCGGTGACGGACGTTGGCTCTGGCCAGGTCCAGGAGCGCCACAAGCAACTGCTGGGCGAGATCATCTCGGCACTCAACGACCTGTTCGAGGGCGAGCTGACCGACGGGGACAAGGTGTCGTTTTTCGAGGGCCTCAGGACCAAGCTGCTCGAATCAGATACCCTGCGGGCCCAGGCTGCCGCCAACGGGGAAGCCCAGTTCTCCAACTCGCCGAGCCTGCAGGACGAACTGCTGAAGGCCCTGATGGACGCGATGGCGGCCCACCAATCCATGAGCACGCAGGCGCTCAACTCGGAGATGATGCAGGCTCGGATCCTGTCGGTCCTGCTTGGGCCAGGTCAGCTTTGGAAGGCCCTGGGGGGTGGTGGCGCTGCTGCTCCGGGTATGTAGGCCCATCGCCAAGCTGAGGGGCGGCCGGTCCACCGGTCGGGTTAGCTGCCGCCTGCCACCTCAGGGACCGCCGCCATAGCCAACTGAAGCACCCGGTGGTTCAGCGGGTCGCCTTTGCGGCTCTTGACGTAGCTGAGGGTGCACTTCCTGGCCTTCAGCAAGGAATCAATGTCCTCGCACGCGGCCTTGATCTCCAGCACTTTGCGGTCCCAGCCACCCGTAAGCCAGCCGATGGCGTTCTGGTTGTTGGTGACGATCTCGAGCCCAACGCCACTCGGGGCATGCCGCAGGGCTTCCATGATCGCCGACAGGTCGATGCGGTTGTTGGTCGTCATGGGGACGCCGCCACTTCGTTCACCAACGACCTCACCGGCCTGGCTGAACACCACCGCCCAACCACATGCGCAATCAGTGTAAGCGTTGTCCCGAGGCCCTTGGGATGGCCGGTATACTTTCAGCCCGCCCGGCTGTCGGTCATCATCCAAGGCATGAGTTCGTCGATGCGGGAGTTGTTCCATCCGTTCACCAGCCGGGTCAGCGTCTCGGCGAGGTAGCGTTGCGGATCGACGGCGTTGAGCTTGCAGGTCTCGACGAGCGAGGCCACGGCAGCCCAGTTGTGCGCGCCGTCGTCGCTGCCTGCGAACAGCGCGTTCTTCCGGCTCAGGGCCACCGGCCTCATGCTTCGCTCGACCGTATTCGTATCGATATCGATGCGGCCGTCATCCAGGAAACGAACAAGCCCGTCCCAATGGTTCAACGCGTAGCCGATGGCCTCGGCGGTGGGGCCGCGGGCAAACAGCCTGGTGTGCTGGGCCGTGAGCCAGGTGCGCAGGTCGGCCACGAGGGCGGCGCTGCGGGCTTGGCGGTGGGCACGCCGGTCGGCAGCATCGAGTCCACGGATCTCCGCCTCGATGTGATACAAGGCGGCAATGCGCTCCAAGGCCTCTGTGGCGATCGGTGCTGCACCCGGCTTGGCGAGGTCGTAGAAGCCGCGGCGCACATGGCTCCAACAGAATGCCAGCGCGCTCGGCCCTGTCTTGCCCGCGGGATCGACCAGCTTCTTGTAGGCGGCGTAGCCGTCGACCTGCAGGATGCCGCGATAGCTGCCGAGCAGGGCAAGACCATGCTGGTGGCCGCGTCCCGGCGCGTAAGTATAGACGACCGCAGGCGGGTCCTGGCCGCCCCAGGGCCGGTCATCGCGCGCAATGGCCCAGAAATATCCCTGTTTGGTGCGGCCGCGACCGGGATCGAGCACCGGCAGCCGTGTCTCATCGGCAAAGATCCGCGGCGAGGCCAGCACGATCTGCTTCAGCCGCGCCGCCACCGGGGCCAGTTCCGCCGCCGCCGTGCCGACCCAGGACGCCAGCGTCGAGCGGTCGATCATGACACCCTGGCGGGTCCAGATCTGTGCCTGGCGGTAGAGCGGCAGGTGATCGGCATAGCGCGAGACCAGCACATGGGCGACCGTCGCCTCGGTCGGAATGCCGCCCTCAACCAGCCGCGGCGGCGCTGACTGTTGCACCACCACGCCGTCGCACGTCCGGCAGGCCAGCTTCGGCCTGCGCGTCACCAGCACCCGGAACTGGGCGGGGATGACGTCGAGCCGCTCGGAGCGGTCCTCGCCGATCACCACCAGGGCGGCTCGGCAGCACGGACACGCCGTGTGCTCGGGGGCCAGTTCGATCTCGATGCGCGGCAGGTGCGCAGGCAGCCTGCCACGGTTGGCCCGGCGCTTCGCCGTCCGCTCACCCTTCAGCGCGGGATTGTTGCCTTCCGCCTCGGCCTGCAGCCTGGCGATCGCGACCTCGGTGTCTTCGAGGCCGAGTTGCAGCTGCGCCTCGGGCAGACGCTCTGACTTCGCACCAAACTGCAGGCGGCGCAGCGCGCGCAGCAACTGTGCAAGACGCTCGGCATGCTCGGCCAGGGCGTTATGGGCGGCCTGGAGCTGCGCATGCGCCGCGGCCGCCTCGTCGCGTTCCGCCATCATCGCCACCACCAGCGCGCGAAGCGCGTCGGCATCGGTCGGCAGATCTTGCGGTGTCAGGACTGCGTGGCTCACGCAACGAGTCTATGCCGCCGCCTGCGGTTTGGGAATCGGCCGTGTTGCCTGCACGCGCGACCAATCCAGGCCGTCGAACAACGCTGCGAACTCGACCGCGGATAGGCGCATCACGCCGTCCATCACCGGCGGCCACCGGAAGCTGCCCTGATGCAACTGTTTGCACACCAGCACCAGCCCGCTGCCATCCCAGACCAGCAGCTTGATCCGGTCCACCCGCTTGGACCGGAACACCAGCACGGCGCCGCTGAACGGATCCTCGCCCAGCACCTCGGCAGCGAGCGCCGCCAGCCCATGCGGACCTTTGCGGAAGTCCACCGGGCGCGTGGCCACCAGCACGCGCACACCAGGCGGGATCGTGATCACGCAGCCGAGGCCCGCACCGCCCGCAGCACCTCGGCCAGCAGAGCGCCGTTCGCCCCAGCGGGAACCCGGACCACTGCCCCAGACAGCCGGATCTCGATACAAGACGCGGCAGGGCGCTGGGACGACTGGCCTGGAACGGCCTCGCGCGATTGAGCTGCGGCAGGCGGCGGCGCCTGTGTGACGATCGGGACGAAGCGCTGGCTGGGCATGGCTTCTGGCGCCATCAGCTGGCCCTCGCGGATCTGGCGTCGCCACCCCCAGACCTGCTGCGGACATATCTCCCACCGACGCGCCACCTCGGTCACCGAAGCACCAGGCTGCAGCGTCTCGCCGACGACGCGAACCTTCTCGTCATCAGACCAGCGACGTCGACGACCGGGACCCGTCAGGACCTCGATCCGTCGGAACCCTGCCTTCGCGTCGTCCTCAATTACGTCCATAGCGACCGCTCGATGCCTCAACAGGCACCGATCTGGGCATCGTCAGATCGACAAGGGAAGGAGGGTGCCGCGGCTCCGCTTACGGACAAACCAAGCCGCGGATTTGAAAGGATATCGCGCGCCAGACGGAGCTGCTTGTTCTCACGCCGCAGACGTACCAGTTCGTCGCGTTCGGGAACGACCCGATTGTGCATCGGCGTTTGGCCGGGACCCCACCAGAGCGTTTCGAATCAAAACATTTATGGAGCCAACCAGCGTCGAAACCTCGCGCCGATGAACGACTTCGTATCAGTCGCCCGCTTGCGCGACCGCTTCAAGTCTGGTGCAAGCGGACGACTTATCCACAGCACCTCCATCACGAGGTTGGACATGGTCTCCAAACCGCCCAGGCCAAGACTTACCGCTTCAGCACCTCAGGATTCACGCAGGTTTGCGGAGGAAGACCGTTCAACACATTGCTGATATTCGCGACCACAATCTTTCCCATGTCGATGCGGGTGGCCGGTGTCGCCGACGCGACATGGGGAACGACAATAACATTGTCGAGCTCGGTGAGGCCCGGTTCGAGGGCTGGTTCGTTTTCGAACACGTCGAGCCCGGCGCCAAAAATCCATTTTTCGCGCAGGGCTTGGACCAGGGCTTTTTCATCAACCACCGGCCCACGGCTAGCATTGATGAGGACTGCAGTTGGCTTCATTGCCTTGAGTTCTGCCGCTCCGATGTAATGATGAGTTTCGGGCAACAGCGGAACATGCAGCGTCAGGAAATCGGCTTCCCGCAACAGCGTGGCTTTGTCGACGAATTCAGCTCCGCTTTCGGCCTCGAATGCAGCGTCGCGCTGCACATCATTGTAGACGATCCGCATATCGAAGCCACGTGCCTTGCGCGCGACATTTTTGCCAATGCGGCCAAGCCCGGCAATTCCCAAGGTGCGGCGGTCGACATCAAGGCCGACGAAGAACATCGGCGCCCACCCAAGCCATTTTCCGGCACGGACGAACTTGTCCGCTTCCGCGATCCGCCGCGCAACCGCCAGCAGCAGCGTGAAGGTGTGCGTGGCCGTGGCATCGTCCAGCACGCCTGGCGTGTTGGTGAGGATGATATTGCGTTCAGTCGCCGCCGCCAGGTCGAAATTGTTGTATCCAACAGCATAGTTAGCAACGATCCTACATTGCGGCCCCGCCGCGTCGAGGACTTCCCCCGTGATGTTGTCGGTCAGCAGGCTGACCACCGCCGACCGTCCGCGGACTTTCTCCTTGAGTTCGGCCGGGCTCAACGCTCGGTCTTCTCTGTTCACGTCAACATCGAACTGCGCCCGCAGTGCATCGATGTTTGCCTCGGGGATGAGGCGTGTGACATACACGCTGGGCTTTGACATGTTGTTTCCTTTCTCGAATGATAATTCAGGCATTCATGGCCGGGGCGGCGGAGGCGAGAGCCGCCAGGGCTCTTGCGATGGCCACGTCCTCGTCAGGCGCTAGGCCGCTGATGCCGACTGCGCCGGTCACGACGCCTGTCCTGGTTTTGACGACGCAGCCGCCCGGCAGTCCCGTCAGCCTGTCATCGCAAAACGAGCTTGCCTGGAGGTCGTTGGCGTGTAGCCGCTGGAGAAATACGTCGGTGTCCACGCCCATCCGCGCGGAGGTGTAGGCCTTGCCTTGCGAAATCTGGATGCTGCGCACCGGCGCGTCATCCATGCCGGCAAAAGCAATCAGGAATCCGTACCGGTCACAGACCGCGACACAGATCGGGCGCCCATAATCTGCGCGGGCCTGGGCGAAGGCGGCCGCGATCAGGTGTCCCGCCAATTCGGCATTCACTGGCTTGCTCCCACAGGCTCACGCATTGTCTTGGTCGCCTCAGGCCGTTGGCAGCACGCAGGGATCACCGCAAACAAGGTTGTCTGCGATGGATCCCAGCGTTCGCGTCTGCGATGGGGTATCAGTAGGCGCTGTTTAACGGCAGATAGGGTGCCAACAGTGACAGGTCGACGGTGCCAAGCCGCTCGCTCGCAGTCAGCGCCTGGTGCCAGTAGGGATAGAGCAGCGGCATCTTGCTGACGTTATGGAGACGGTGCATGTCGTCATCGGTCAGCTTCAGATCCGCCGACTTGAGGTTGGCGTGCAGCTGCGCCTCGGTGTTGGCGCCAATCACCACGGACGTCACCGCCTGACGGTGCAGAAGCCAGGCCAAGGCGACCTCGGCTGCGGATGCGCCATGCGCCTCGCCGATCTCGATCAGCGTTTCGATGATGTCATAGAGCCGCTCCTTGTCGCGGATCGGCGGCTCCTTAAATCCGGCGAAGTTGCGCCCGTCCTGCGGATCGGGCTGGCCGCGGCGATAGCGGCCCGACAGCAGGCCACCGGCAAGCGGGCTCCAGACCAGAATGCCCAGGCCCTGGTCCAGCGAGATCGGCACCAGTTCGTATTCGGCCTCGCGGGCATCGAGGGTGTAATGGATTTGCTGGCTGATGAAGCGTGCGCCATGGGCCCGGTCGGCCACCGCGAGCGATTTCATCAGCTGCCAGCCGGTGTAATTCGACGCGCCGATGTAGCGGACCTTGCCTGACGAGACCAGATGGTCAAGCGCGGCCATGGTCTCCTCGACCGGGGTTTGGCCATCCCAGCCGTGCAGCTGATACAGATCGATGTGATCCACCCCAAGCCGCCTCAGACTGCCCTCACAAGCACTGATCAGATGGTAGCGTGACGTTCCCGCGTCATTTGGGCCGTCGCCCATCGGAAACCGGGCTTTGGTTGCCACCAACACCCGCCCGCGCTTGCCCTTGATCGTCTCGCCGACCATCTCCTCGCCAACGCCGGATGAATACTGGTCCGAGGTGTCGAGCATATTGACGCCGGCGTCGAGTGCTATGTCGACCATCCGGTTGGCCTCGGCCTGGTCGCTGTTGCCGACATATTGGAACTTCCCCTTGCCGCCAAACGTCATGGTGCCAAGGGTCAGGGATGAGACCTTGAGGCCGGAGCGGCCAAGTAGACGATATTCCATGGAATTGACCTCTTTCGGTTCTGCTGAAGTTCGGGCTATTTTACTTGATGATACCAATTTTCTTGCGATCTATATTGATATAGACTGCAACGATCAGCACAACGCCCTTGATTATATTCTGAAGATAGGGATCAACCCCGCTCATGTTCATGCCGTTGGACAGCAGCGTGACGATCAAAACCCCCAGAAATGTGTTGGTGATGCTGCCCAGGCCGCCCGTCAGAGGCGTGCCGCCGACCACCACGGAGGCGATGACGTCAAGCTCAAGACCCAGACCCAGCTGAGACGTCGCTGCCATGGTGCGCGCGCCTTGCAGCAGGCCGGCCATGCCGCACAAGGCACCGAGCAGCAGAAACATCGTGATCTTGACGCGCGTGACTGCAATCCCGGTGAGGATCGAGACCCGTTCGCCGCCGCCGATCGCCAGAACCTCGCGGCCGAAGACCGTGAACCTGAAGATGGCCCAGGCCACGATCGCGAGGGCCAAGCCGATCATCACCGTGTGCGGAATCCCGTAGCTGACGTTGGAATACGCCGCGAGGAAGCCTTCGTCCTGAATCTCCACCGGGGCGCCTCGGGTGAAGTAAAGGACGAGGCCGCGATAGACGACCTGGGTGCCCAACGTGGCCACAAAGGACGGCACCTTGCCGACCGCGAGCAGCAAACCGTTGAAGCATCCGCACAAAGCACCGACTGCGACCGCGGGGATGATCGCGAACGCGCCGAGGGTGTCAGACGTCATCGCCGCCACCAGCGCCGACACGGCGACGATCGCGCCCACCGAGATATCGATCGACCCGGCCATGATGATGAAGCTCGCGCCGAGCGCTGTGACCAACAGCACAGTGCCTTGCTCAAGGACGGTTGACAGATTGTCGAGCGACAGGAAACGCGGCGACATCATCGTGAAGACCACGATCAGCACCGCAAGGAAGACGGCGGGAAAGCTGCGGCGCAGCCGGTCGATCTGGAAACCCTTGGAACCGCCCTCGCGCGTCAGCGTGGCGTCTGCGGGCCGGTGTGCTTTTATGGCGTTGCTCATTGTGCTGCCTCAGATCATGTGCTGTACGATATCGTGTTCTTCGACGGCCTCGAGCGAGGCGAACTCGCGGACCGCCACCCCCCTGCGAAGCACCACGAGACGATCCGACAGGCCGATGAGTTCGGGCATGTCCTCGGACGAGAGCAGAATGGCGAGGCCCTCGGCGGCTTTTTGGCGGATGACCCGGTAGATTTCCTCGCGGGCGCCGACGTCCACACCGCGCGTCGGGTTGTTCAGCAGGAGAACGCCTGGGACCACCGCCAGGCACTTGCCAAGCACGACCTTTTGCATGTTCCCGCCCGACAGCGATTGGCAGGCGGCTTGTGGGCTTGATGTGCGGATGCCGATCAACTTTATCAGATCCTTGGCTATGGATCGCGCGCGCGCGCGCGCGAAAAATGGCCCAAACGCCGGCGGCCGCGCCATGATCAGGTTGTCCAGCACGCTGTGGGACCCGATCAGCCCTTCACTGCCACGATCTCCCGGCAAATGGGCGATGCCCTGCTGCCAAGCCGCACGGGGATTGCTCGGGTGATACGCCTTGCCGCCAAGCTCCAGTTGGCCATGACGCAACGGCTCGTCCCCCACGATCCCGGCGAATAGCGCCTCGGCTCCGGCCCCTTTCAGCCCGGCAAGCCCCACAACCTCGCCATGTCGGACGTCGAAACTGATGTCGTTCAGTTCGCGGCCGACGGCTGCCTGCCTGACCCGCAGGGCCGGGGCGGCAGCGGAGGCCGGGGGCGGTGATCGCGGCGGATAGATACCTTGCAGCACATCGCGCCCAACCATCCGGCGATGGATCTCGTTCGCCCCGATATCGGCAGCGCTGGTGGAACAGACAAATTGTCCATCCTTAAGGATCGTCAGATCGTCAGCCGCCGTCAGGACCTCTTTGAGGTGATGGGAGACGAAGCCGATCGTCATGCCTTTGGATTTCAGCTCCTGCATGACCTGGAGCACTGCATCGACTTCGCGGTGGTCGAGATAGGCAGTCGACTCGTCGAGCAGGAGCGCCTTGGGATTGGAGGAGATCGCGCGTGCAATCTCGATGCATTTCAGCTCGCCCAGGTTCAACCGGTCGAGATTGGCGGTGACCGAGATCTTCACGCCGATCCGGTCCAGCGCCGCCTGCGCCAGTGCTGCGAGCGTCTTACGCTTCAGCACGCCCAGCGCGCCTGCATGGCGGCGCAGATCGCCGATGAAGATGTTCTCGGCGATGGTCAGCGAGCGGTTGATGGTGATTTCCTGATGGACCAGCGCAACCCCTCTGTGGGTGGCGTCAAAGGTCGAGTGCGGCGCGTAAGGCACGCCGTCCAAAGACATCGCGCCGCTGTCGGGCTGAATGGCTCCGCCCAGCATGCGCAGGGTGGTGGACTTGCCCGCGCCGTTTTCACCGACGATCGCATGAACCGCGCCGGTGCGCAGCGTGATCGAGATGTCGCTCGCAGCGATGGTTTTGCCAAATCGCTTGTGCAGACTGGTCGCAACGAGAGTCATGTTCCCCAACCCCGCGGAAGGTGACCGGCATAACCGGCGGCGGCCGTGAGGCCGCCGCCGATCTGAGTCTGAAGGATCGGTTGCTTAGTTGGAGTAGCGGAGGACGGCGGCACCGATGGTGTCGGCCCCCGGTGCGTCCTTGTTGTAGACCTTCGAGTGAGCCTTGAAGTCGAAGTTTGGCTGGCCGCCCGGGAAATCCTTCTCGAAGCGGACGACATCGGCCTGCGTCATCGGCAGCAGCTTGAGCTTGAGATTGGCCTGATCGGCCGGAACCTTGAAGCCATGCAGATAGTCATACATGACCAACAGGCCGATGCCGCCCTGCAGCCAATGGCCGCCAATGCTGAAGAGCTGCTTGCCGGCCTTCATCGCCTCGACGTTGGAGCCGTTGAGATCCATCCCGGAGATCAGGACATCCTTGCCCGGCGTCTTGCCCATGCGCTCCAAAGCCCCGATCACGCCCATTGCCATCGGATCGTTCGAGGAAAACACACCCTTGATTTCGGGGTGGCCCTGGTAGAGCGACTGGAAGGCGGTCTGGGCCTCGTCGCGGGTGAAATTACCCTGGACTTCGCCCGCGATCGTGACCTTGCCAGCGCCTTCTTCCTTGATCGCTTGATCAAGACCCTTACGGCGGTCGATAGCGACGGATGTGCCGGGCGTGCCGTTGACGACGCCGATGACCTTCTTGCCGTCCGGGCCAGGCTTCAGCGCATCAAGCAAGGCGCGGCCCATGTGGTAGCCGGCATCGAGATCGCTCGGCCCGACAAAGGCGATGTAGTTGGTGGCCTTGGCGCTCTGCGGCAGGAAATCGGGATAGGAGTCGGCAATGACGACGGGGATGTTTGCACGCTTGGCAAAGGCGATGGTCGGCGGGGCGGACGACCAGTAACCCACCGAGATGATGCCATCGACATGGCGGGCCACCAGATCCTGCGTGAACTGGACCATGTTGTCAGGCTTGTTGTCGGCGTTCAGGACAATGAGCTTCACGCCAAGCTGTTCTGCGCCCGTCTTGGTGAATGCAACGTACCTGTTCCAGAATTCTGAATCGAGAGTCGGCACGATCACGCCGATCGTTGGCTGTTCCGCCTTGGCCGGCGAACTGAGCCCACCCAACGTGACAGTCGCGACCACTGCTGCCGCTGCGAGCATGGCTGTTTTGAACTTACGCACATTTAGCATGTGTCCAATCCTCCCCAATTGTTTTTTTCTTTGTTACACACACTGGCTCTTTGCAGAACTCAGCGCTTCTCCGATGGATAGGCTTGCATGACCAGTCCAACGATCTCTGGTTAGTGAGGCGAAAGCTGTGGAGATCACAAGAAGGGTTGAGCGAGTTGGCGCGCCAGAAGCGCTATGCCGTTCCCGAAAGCGGAAACCTCTTCTTGGGATACCTCCATTTAGTTCATTGCTTGGAACTTAAGTTCTTAGTGTTGAAACGCTACCCGTATGGAAACTGGACGTCAACACCCCTTCACAGTCCAAAATCTTCCGTGTTTTGTGTGGGGCATGCACCGCGGGGGATCGGCCGAGGCACGCTTTCAGGCGTGGCCACTTTGGGTGGGCTGGGGCAGCCGGGAGACGTCGCTGCTTATGCGTCCGTGCTGTAGACGAATTGCGAAATGGCGACCGCCGCGTCGATCACCTGCGCAGCAAGCCGCTCGACGCGGTTGTCGTCCACCTGCTCCAGCGTTCCAACCGCGCTGATCGATGCGATGACGGTGCCGCTGCGGTCACGGATCGGCGCTGAAATGCAACGACAGTTCGGCGCCTGTTCCTCGTCGTCGAGCGCCCAGCCACGACGCTTGACCTCGGCCAGCTGAAGACGAAAATCGGCTTCGTTGGTGACCGTCTTGGGCATCCGCTTGTCGAAGGCTAGGTTGGCTATCACAGCATCGAGCCGCTCAGGCGCCAGCCAGGCAATCAAGCTCTTGCCAAGAGCGCTGCAGTTGACGGGAAACCGTTGGCCGACATGAGATTTGACCACAATGTCGCGCGCACCCTCGACGCGGGCGAGATACACCGCCTCGCTCTGCTCCAGCACGCCGAGATGGCAGGTGAGTTGGACGTGCTGCGCGAATTCGCGGAGCAGTGGCATCGCGTCCCGCTGGAGGTCGTTGTTCTCGGTGGCGATGCTGGCAAGCTCCAACAACTTGAGCCCCAAGCCGTAGCCGCCCAGCGGTCTGCGTTTGATCAGGCCCAGTTCGCACATCGTGGAGATGAGATGATGGGTTGAGCTCTTGGGCGTGCCGAGCCGCTCCTGAATGCCGGTAAACCCAAGGCCGGGTTCACGCGCGAGCGTCTCAAGAAGCGCTACCGCCTTCCCGAGAGCGGGGACCTTCAACCCGGGGACCTCCCTAACTGCGTTCATCCCTTAGAACTCCAATTCCTGACCACAGCGCATCTACCGCGCGTGCGCGGGGTCAGCCTTAAGGAGGATGAGATGGCCCTGCACATTCGGATCGGGTGATACACCATTCCCACCTGCAAGAAAGACGGGGCGGAGGGGGAGGTGAGAACGCAATAGCCCAGGAGCGCATGTGATGGCTGGCGAAGGTCGCGCCTGATTGCGTGTTGGACGAGCCAGGCGTAGCCGAAGCAGTTGTGCATCGGCGCTTGGTCGGGACCCCGAAAGAGTGTTTTGAATCAGATATTTATAGAGCCAATCGGTGTCGAAACCTCGCGCCGGTGAACACGTCAACCAGACAAGGACGCCCGGTGCCGGTGGCGTCGCTGCAATCGGGCTACGCCCTTCCTCTGCGACACCCCGAGACAGGCGAATGACGACATCAACCGGCAGAAGATCCACTTATCGAAGCCGAAACACTGTAGCGATCAAGCCAGCCACCTCTCTAGTGGCGCATGGACAGACGTCGGGCGATTTCTGCGGCGGAGACCATTTTCCTGCTCCCTGTTCCGCGTCCTGCCGGGTTAGATTGCCGCCGATGGGAGGCAGCACGCGGTGCGGCTGCTGGATGACAGGGAAAATCGCGCATGGTCAGTCTCTCGATCAACGGTCAGACCCATCGGCTGGACATTGATCCCGAAACGCCGCTGCTATGGGTCATCCGGGAGTGGATCGGCCTCACTGGCACCAAATATGGCTGCGGCATCGCCCAATGCGGCGCCTGCTCGGTGCATATCGACGGTGTGGTGCAGCGATCCTGCTCCATTCCGGCGAGCTCGGTCGAAGGCATGAAGATCACAACAATCGAGGGTCTGTCCGACACGGGCACCCACCCGGTGCAGGTCGCGTGGCTTGCCCATGAGGTTCCGCAATGTGGTTACTGCCAATCAGGCCAGATCATGGCCGCGGCCGCCCTGCTGGCCGAAAAGCCGAAACCGACGGATGCCGACATCGACGAGGCCATGACCAATATCTGCCGCTGCGGCACCTATGGTCGTATCCGCGCCGCGATCCACACCGCAGCCAATGCCGGCAAGGCCTGAGGAGACGATCATGACACGGACATTCGCGCTCGATCGCCGCGCCTTTCTCGCCACCGGTGCCGCCGGCATCTTCAGCCTGACCTGGAGCGTGCCGATGCCGGCCAAGGCCGCCGCCTCCGCCGAAACCGGCAACGCCGTCGGGATCTGGGCCGTCATCCATCCCGATGACACCGTGGTGGTCCGCATCGCCCGCACCGAGATGGGGCAGGGCACGATGACCGGCCTCGCCCAGCTGGTGGCGGACGAGCTGGATGCCGACTGGAAGCATGTCCGCGCCGAATACGTCCCCCCGCACGAGAACCAGGCCAACAGGCGCGCCTGGGGCGACATGTCCACCGGCGGCAGCCGCGGCATCCGCGCCTCGGTCGACTATGTCCGCAAAGGCGGTGCCTCCGCACGCGCCATGCTGATCCAGGTCGCCGCGGCGCGCTGGAACGTTCCTGCACAGGATTGCACGGCCGCTGCCAGCGTCGTCACCCACAAGCCGACAGGCCGGACCTGCCGCTACGGCGAGCTCGCAGCCGAAGCGGCCGCTTTGCCGGTGCCGGCCGACGTCACGGTGAAGAAGCCCAGCGAATGGGTGATCATCGGCCGCGGCGTCAAACGGCTGGACACGGCTCCGAAACTGGCGGGCCAGCTGAAATTCGCAATCGACATCCAGGTCCCGGGCATGCTGAACGCGACCGTCATGCAGTGCCCGGTATTCGGCGGCAAGCTCAAGAGCTTTGACGAAAAGGCGGCTCTCGCCATGCCCGGCGTGCGCCATGTCTTTGCCATTGACGACCAGACCGTGGCTGTGGTGGCAGACAAGTTCTACCAGGCCAAACAGGCCCTGCTGGCCATGCCGATCGAATGGGACGAGGGCGCCAACGCGAAGGTCACCTCCGCCACGATTGCTGCCCATCTCACCGAGGGCCTCGGCGCCAATGATGCCGTCACCGGCATGAAACAGGGCGACGCCAAGGCCGCGCTCGCCAAGGCCGCCCGCGTGGTGACGGCGGATTACGCCACCCCCTTCCTCAACCACGCCACGCTCGAGCCGATGAACGCCACGGCGCTCTACACAAAGCAATCCGGCGGGGACATCATCGAGGTCTGGGCGCCGACCCAGAACGGTGACGCAACGCTCGCCGCCGCCGCGGACGCGGCCGGCCTGCCGCTGTCTGCCGTGCGCGTCAACAAGACCATCCTTGGCGGCGGCTTCGGCCGGCGCGGCCAGCAGGACTATGTCCGCCAGGCGGTGCTGATCGCCAAACAGCTCCCCGGCATCCCGGTCAAGATGATCTGGACGCGTGAGGAGGACATGCGCCATGGCTATTACCGCCCGATCACCATGGCCCGCATGACCGGCGGGCTCGACGAGCACGGCAACCTCACCAGCCTGCACGCCCGCATCTCCGGCCAGTCGATCCTGGCCTACCTTGCGCCCAACCGCCCGGCCGGCAGCATTGACATGGTGCAGTTCCAGGGCTGGATCGCATCCGAATTTGGCTACATGGCCATCCCGGACATTCTGGTCGATCACGCGGTGCGCAACACCCATGTGCCCGTTGGCTTCTGGCGCGGGGTGAACACCAACCAGAACACCATTTACATGGAATGCTTCATCGACGAGCTGGCACATGCCGCGGGTCGTGACCCGCTGGATTTCCGACGCGCGATTATGGGCAAGAACCCCAAGCATCTCGCCGTCCTCAACGCGGTGGCCGAGAAGGCCCGCTGGGACTCGCCGCTGCCCAAAGGCGTCTATCGCGGCATCTGCCAGAACTGCGGCTTCGGCAGCTACGTGGCGGCCGTGGCCGAGGTGTCGGTGTCCGAAAAGGGCGAGCTCAAGATCCTGCGCATCGTGGCGGCAACCGATCCGGGCTACGCGGTGAACCCCGACCAGATCGACGCTCAGGTGGCCGGCTCCTTCGTCTATGGCCTCTCCGCCCTGCTCACGAGCGAGAACACTGTGGAAAACGGTCGCATCGCCGAGGGTAATTTCGACAACTATGAAGTGATGCGCCTCGCTCAGATGCCCAAGGTCGAGACCGTGATCGTTCCCTCCGGCGGGTTCTGGGGCGGCGTGGGCGAACCCACCATCGCGGTCGCGGCACCGGCCGTACTCAACGCGATCTTCGCTGCGACCGGAAAACGCATCCGGACCATGCCGCTGAAGCATCACGACCTGAGCCATGCCTGATGTGGCGGGCCGTGATCCTTCTTCTGGCGGCAACCCCCGTCTCCTCGCACGCCTGGGCGGCTGATCCCCCGCCGGGGGCCGTCACGTGTTCAGGCTGCCACGGCGAAGGCGGCATGGTCGCCATCACCGGGCGCAATGCCGAAGAACTCACCGCCACCATGGAGGCGTTCCGGTCCGGTGCCCGGCCTGCCACGCTGATGAACCGGCTGGTGCGCGGCTTCACGCCGGACGAGGTTCGCGCCATCTCGGCGTGGCTGTCGGAGCAGCGGTCATGATCTCCCGGCGCGCGGCTCTGGCCTTGCCGTTCCTCGCCACCCCAGCCTTCGCGCAGGGACCGGCACGTGTCGTCGTGGTCGGCGGCGGCTTTGCCGGCGCCACCGCGGCCCGCGCCCTGCGCCGCGCCGATCCGGCCATCGCCGTCACGCTCATCGAAACCAACCCGGTCTACACCGCCTGCCCCGGCAGCAACGAGGTGATCGCAGGCCTGCGGGACCTCGCCGAACAGCGCTTTGGCTACCAGCGCCTCGCAGCCCAGGGGATCACGGTGATCCACGCCACCGTCACCGCCATCGACGCCGCCAGCCGCACGATCCGGCTCGACTCCGATGCCGCCCCCGTGCCGTATGACCGCATGGTGCTGTGCTCGGGCGTCGATCTCATCTGGGGCGCCATTCCGGGCTATGACGAGCAGGCTGCATCGGCCATGCCGCATGCCTGGAAGGCTGGCGCCCAGACCCTGCTGCTGCGCAGCCAGCTCGAAGCCATGCCGGATGGCGGCCTCGTGGTGATCTCCGCTCCCGCCAATCCCTATCGCTGCCCGCCCGGCCCTTATGAGCGCGCCAGCCTGATTTCGGCCTATCTGCGCGCCCAGAAGCCGCGCGCGAAGCTGCTTCTGCTGGACGCGAAGGACGTGTTCTCCAAGCAGAAGCTGTTCCAGGCGGCCTGGCAGCGCCTTTACCCGGGCACGCTCACCTGGGTCTCCCAATCCGAAGGCGGCACCGTCACATCGGTGGACCCGAAGGCCATGACCGTCAGCACCGATTTCGAAACTTATAAAGCCGACGTCGCCTGCATCATCCCGCCTCAGCGCGCCGGACGTGTCGCTCAGATCGCAGGCGTGGCCGACCGCACCGGCTGGTGCCCCGTCTCGCCGATCACGTTCGAAAGCCGCCTCGTGCCGAACATCCACGTCATCGGTGACGCCATCATCGCCGGCGCCATGCCCAAATCTGCTTTCGCCGCCAATGCCCAGGCCAAGACCTGCGCCATCGCCATCGCCGACTTGCTGCAGGAGCGCACACCCGCATCGCCGCGCCTGCTGAACACCTGCTACAGCCTCGCGGCGCCGCGTGACGGGTTCTCCGTGGCGGGCGTGTATCAGCCCGTGAACGGTGTGCTGACCGAAATCCCCGGGTCTGGCGGCATGAGCCCGGTCGATGCGCCGGACAGCGTTCGGGCCAAGGAGGCGGAGTATGGCGCAGCGTGGTTCGGGGCGATCACGCATGAGACGTTTGGGTGACAGGCGTTCTTTCTTGAAAGAAAGAAGCAAAGAACTTTTATTCCTTGGCGCTGTCCTAGTCGGCGATCCGGGCCAGGGGGAGCGGCTGTACAGGAGCCGGGAGGCGACCTGCACCTTGTGCCACGTCTCACCTTCGCGCGGGGATATCGGGCCGGATCTCAGCACGGTCGGCAGCAGGCTTTCGCCGGATGAGATCCGCGCGCGCATCGCCAACGCCCGGTTGCTCAACCCGGGTGGACCGATGCCGAGCTATGGCCAGACCGAGGCTCTGACCAACGTGGCCCGCGCCTTCGAAGGCCGAGCCATACTGACCCCGCAGCAGATCGAGGATTTGGTGGCCTATCTCTCCACCCAGAAACGCCCGCCGGGAATGCCATGATCCGCCGGCATTTCCTGACAATCGCAGCAACAGCCGCCATCATCCACCCGGCGCACGCTTCACAGGCCGAAATCGCCGCCCTGATCCGGGAGCTCGCCGCCGGCCGGCCGGTCGCCAAGGGGCGGATCACGCTGGAGGTGCCCGAGCTTGTAGAGAACGGCAACGCCGTCTCGATCGTGGCTCATGTCGACGCGCTGCCCGGCGAGGTACGCGCCATCCATGTCTTTGCCAACGGCAATCCGCTGCCCCACGTGCTGACCGCCCGTTTCGGGCCGCGCGCCGGCCGGCCGCGCATCGCCACGCGCTTCCGGCTCGCCACCTCGCAGACCGTCACCGCCATCGCCGAGATGGCCGACGCCACGCTTCACAGCGACGAGGTGGACGTGCTCGTCACCCTCGCCGCCTGCATCGAGTGAGCGCCATGGTCCGCGCCCTGCTCAACGTTCCCAAACGCGCCCGTGTCGGCGAGATCATCGAGATCCGGCTGCTGATCTCCCACCCGATGGAAAGCGGACAGCGCCGCGGCCCGAACGGCCAGCCTTACCCGCGCGACATCATCCACAGCCTGCGCGCAGAATTCGACGGCGAACTGGTCGTGGAGCTCGATCTCTACCCCGCCATCGCCGCCAACCCGTTCTTCGCCTTCACCATGCAGGCTGAGCACAGCGGCACGCTGAGCCTCACCTGGATCGACGATCACGACACGGTCCAGACCGAGCACGCCCAGATCGAGGTGGCATGAGGCACGCCCTCTTCGCTTTGCTGCTGCTGACACCCCTGACCCTGGCGGCCGCCCCCCGCTCCGGACACGACGACGCCGGCCTATCGATTCAGGCGATGCAGGACGACGACACGCAGAACCCAGGGATGCTCTGGGTCGCCCAGGGCGAGGCAATGTGGGACGCGAACGCCGGCACCGGACAACGCTGCGCCTCCTGCCACGGTGCGATCACGGCCATGCGCGGCGTCGCAGCACGCTATCCGGCGTGGGATCCGACACAGAACCGTCCGCTGAGCCTGTGGCAGCGCATCAACCATTGCCGCACGGACCATCAGGGTGCTGAGGCGCTCGATGTGGAAAGCGACGCCATGCTGAGTCTGACCGCAGCGCTCGGCCACCAGTCGCGCGGCATGCCCGTGTCGATTGCCACCGACGGGCCGATGGCCGAGGTGATCGAGACCGGGCGCCGCTTGCATCAGACCCGTCAAGGGCAGCTCAATCTAAGCTGCGCGCAATGCCATGACGATCTCGCCGGCCACCACCTGGCCGGCAGCCGGATCCCGCAGGGCCATGGCAACGGCTATCCGGAATACCGCCTGGAATGGCAGACGCTGGGCTCGCTGTGGCGGCGGGTGCGCAACTGCCTGACCGGCGTCCGCGCCACCCCCTATGCCGCCGACTCAGCGGAGATGGTGGCGATCGAGGCCTATCTGGCGGCAAGAGCGCAGGGCCTGAACGTGGAGACCCCGGCCGTCCGGCCGTGAGCTCTCCGCTACCCCTTCCGGCCGGTGGACAGCTCGGCCTTCAACCGCGCCACCTCTTCGCGCAGATTCGAAAGCTCCTCCTGCACCGCCTGAGACGCCGCATCATGGGCAGAGGCATGCTTCGGCTCGGCGCCGTCATGCTGGTAGAACGGCGAGAATAGGCTCATCGCGCGCTCCATCATCGCCGCGTTCTGCCGCCCGACATCGTCCACCCGGAACGGAAAGAAGCTGCCCATGGTCTGCTGCATGGCCTGGCGCATCTTGTCCTGCTGGCTCGCGAAGCTGGCCATGGCCTGTTCCAGATAGTTGGGAACAAGCCCCTGCATGGAATTGCCGTAAAATCCGATAAGCTGGCGCAGAAAGCCGGTCGGCAGCATGGCGCGCCCCTTGCTCTCTTCTTCCACAATGATCTGCGTCAGCACGCTGCGGGTGATGTCATCCCCGGTCTTTGCGTCATAGACCACGAAATCACGGCCCTCGCGCACCATTTCGGCCAATGTGTCGAGCGTGATGTAGCTCGAGCTCTCGGTGTTGTAGAGCCGCCGGTTGGCGTATTTCTTGACGACGATCGGCTGAGCCTGCGGGCTCTGCTCGGCGTCTGGCGTGGACGTGGACATCTCAGCCTCGTTTAACATGGTATGATACGATAGCAGCTTCGCCCGGCGTGCCAATGCGCGGCTTGGCCTCCCGTCTCATGCCTATGACATCCGCCACACCACAGCCGCAAAGGAGCGACAGATAGATGGTGGAGCAGACACCTCTCTCAGACCAGGATCGCCTGGCGGCCGACTGGACGGAGATCGTGCAAAGCGAGCTTGCCGCTCTGGCCGTTGACGTCGAACTGGCCGAAACTATGACCGCAATGGCAAGAGTTTTCTTGCGGGGGATGAATGGACATGAATCCGCGCCAGGCCCCGCCCAAGCCAGGGCCCCTGGGCCATCGGCCGGCCCCGGGCCGTCGCCTGGGCCCGCGCCCCCTGGCGATGCATCTGGCGCTGGCCGCGACGAGGTGCTTCGGCTCGAAGAGCGGATCGACAGCCTGGAGCGACGCCTGGACCAGCTGGCTGCAAAACCCCGGCGGACACGCGGCCGACCTGCACCTGCTTGACGGCCACATCGCCGACGATGCGCTGATCAAGGGCATCGCCGCCTATCGCAGGCATCCCGCCATGCGCGATGTCGCCGATCCCCCGGCCATCTGGGCCGATGGTGGCTCTGTGCTGCGTGACTATGGCGGAGATGGCCGCGCGCTGCTGCTGGTGCCGAGCCTCGTCAACCGCGGCACGATCCTCGATCTGTCCTCCGATCACTCGATGGCGCGGTTTCTGGCATCGCAGGGTCTGCGCGTGCTGCTGCTCGAATGGGGCTGGCCGGGGCCCGCGGAGCGGCTGATGGATATGGAGGCCTTGATCACCCGCCGCCTGCTGCCGTCCCTCGCGGTGGCACACGCAAACTCCGCGGGCTCGGTCGTGTTGGCCGGCTACTGCATGGGCGGACTCCTGGCGCTCGCCGCGGCCCTGCTGCGCCCGGAGGACGTGGCCGGGCTGGCCCTGCTCGCCACGCCCTGGGATTTTCACGCCGCAGCGTCGGACAGCGGCCGGGCCGCCCATACCCTGCTGGCGACCCTGGAGCCGCTGATGGCGCTTACCGGGACTGTTCCGGTCGATGCGCTGCAATGCCTGTTCAGCGTGGCCGATCCGCATGCCGTCGGCGACAAGTATCGCGCGTTCGGCCTGCTCGACCAGACCAGCGAGCGCGCCCGCCGCTTTGTGCTGCTGGAAGACTGGTTGGCCGACGGCGTTCCGCTCGCAGCCCCGGTGGCGCGGGATTGCGTCGGCGGCTGGTATGGCGACAACGAACCCGCCCGCCTTGCCTGGCAGGTCGAGGGCCGGGTGATTGATCCGGCCTTGCTGTCCGTCCCGTCCTTCGTTGCGGTTCCCGGGCGCGACCGCATCGTCCCACCGGACAGCGCGCTGGCCCTGGCGCGCTCGCTGCCGAACCCCACGATCGTGCGGCCGCGCGCGGGCCATGTCGGCATGGTGGCAGGCGAAGGGGCGAGGGCAGCATTGTGGCAGAAGCTGGCCGATTGGGCCGCGCAGCTTTGATTCCGCGCCGTGCCGGGCGTAACATCAGCATAAGGGCCATAGCCTGCAGGGAGCAAAAAAGTCATGGACGATATCGTCATCGTATCCGCCACGCGCACGCCCGTCGGAAGCTTCAATGGCGCCTTCGGCGCAACCCAGGCCCATGTCCTGGGTGCCGCCGTGATCCAGGCTGCCGCCACGCAGGCCGGGCTTGAGCTGGGCGACATCGACGAGGTGATCCTCGGCCAGGTGCTGTCCGCCGGCCACGGCCAGAACCCCGCCCGCCAGGCCGCCCGCAACGCCGGCATCCCGGACGGCAAGACGGCGTTCGGCATCAACCAGGTCTGCGGCTCGGGCCTGCGCACCGTGGCCCTCGCAGCCCAGCAGATCCGCACCGGCGAAAGCGCCATCGTGCTGGCAGGCGGGCAGGAAAGCATGAGCATGTCCATGCACGCAGCCCATCTGCGCTCAGGCCAGAAGATGGGCGACCTCGCCTTCATCGACACGATGATCCGGGACGGCCTGTGGGACGCTTTCTTCGGCTACCACATGGG
>CAIJTR010000192.1 GCA_903823665.1 uncultured Rhodospirillales bacterium | reverse complement strand
GGAGCCTGGCCCCAATGGACGTGGCCTGTCGCGCACCTATGTCATGCGTGCGGCGGAGGCCAGCCTCAGGCGTCTGGGTACCGACGTGATCGATATTCTGTACTGGCACAAGGAAGACCACGCGACCCCGCTGGAGGAGACAGTGAACGCGATGGCGGATCTCATCCGCACCGGTAAAATCCGCTATTTCGGACTGTCGAACCACCGTGCTTGGCGTATCGGTGAGATTTGCCGCCTTTGCGATCTTGCAGGAATCGACCGCCCGGTGGTCAGTCAACCGTACTATAACGCGCTGAACCGCATGCCCGAAGTTGAGCAACTGCCAGCCTGTGCTGCCCTTGGGCTTGGCGTGTTTCCGTACTCGCCACTCGCGCGCGGCGTTCTCACCGGCAAATACCAGCCTGACGTACCGCCTCCGGAAGGCACCCGCGCGGGGCGCCAAGATCGCCGCATACTTGAGACTGAGTGGCGGAGCGAGAGTCTGCACATTGCGCAAACCCTCGCATCACATGCTGCTGAGCGTGGCATCACGGCGGGGCAGTTCGCCCTGGCCTGGGTGCTGAACAACGCTCTCGTAACCGGCGCCATCACGGGCCCGCGCACCGAAGCGCACTGGATCGACTATGTCGGTGCTCTCTCTTATCGGTTCACAGGCGAGGACGAGGCTCTTGTGGACGGTCTTGTAACGCCGGGTCACCCCTCAACGCCGGGTTATAATGATCCCGCCTATCCTCTGGAGGGGCGGATCTCACGCGCATGAAGTTCCCTGTCGCGTTTTTGCTGGGGTGCGCATGGGCGTTTTACGCCACACTTCTGCTTGACCGACCTGATCTCGCGCAAGCCGTTGTGGCGCCGTGGGACCAGATCGCTCATGCGGCATTCGCCTTGCTGTTGATCCGCACCGTGGTTGGTGTGAGCTGGGACGAGATACGGTCGTCCCGCCCTGAATGGCGGGTCGCAAGCGGCGTTCTGCTTCGCAACCTCGTTGTAATGCTGCTGGGTGAAGCCTTGTTGGTGTTCACCAGCCGCGCGATCCTAAACGGCATCGACCCGACGCATCATCGCCCGCTTTGGTGAGCGTCGGACAAGCTGCTACAACGTCAGAAGCTCGATCGCGGCACCCATCGATATTTTGCCGCCATCGACCACCTCGGCATGGATCCCGAGATCGGCATGGCCGTAATGCTGATGCAGTTCGAGGACCGGGTTGGCATCACGAGCTCCTGTGTCAGGGTTCACCTGGGTCGCCGGGCACCGCACCGTCCGCTTGACCACACGGAGCCTCGCCCCGCCGACCATGAGCTCTCGGCCAACCCAGTCCAATTCTGACAACGCCTCTGCGCCGCTGAAATACACGTTCGCACGAAAGCGGAGGCGATGGCGGGGGGCACCGACCTTTGCCTCCAGATCGGCGATGCTGGCCAGATTAATCAAGCTGACGACGGGCGTTTTCTGATCGCCGAACACAAAGCCCGGCACGTGATGAAACACCGGAACGCCGCGTGCGTCTGAACCCAGGTAAGCGGTCAACCATGATGCGAGCCGAAGACGTCCGTCCGGTGTCAGCGGTCGGTCGGCGATTTGGGTTCCGTCAGGGGCGGCAATCATCAAGATGCCCGAGCTAGGATCAAAATGTGCCTTCAAGAGTGCTGCCCGCTCATTGGCCATCAGGCACATGAAGTTTGTCTTTTTGATCCAGACCGGTGCGGTCGCGTCGAACGGCGCGTCCCCTTGCGCCAATGCGAAGGCTCGATCCCAGGGCAAGGCGCCGCCAGCCTCCACTCCGATTTCCTCCAGCGCCTCTGCTGTCAGGCCCTTCACAGGATATCGGTAGAGATACTCGATCCGCATGACGCCGCTCCCATCTGTGCCGCCCTCTTGAGAGCGAAGGAATGATTCCCCAATTCTGATCTGAAGCAAAGCGGCGTCGTCGCCTTCTGAGGGACGATGCAGCAGCGTCGCCTCATGAAGGGACAGACCATGGACATCGAAAAATTCACAGACCGCGCAAAGGGCTTCCTCCAGTCCGCGCAAACCATCGCCATTCGCGAATTTCATCAGCAGATCACGCCGGAGCACCTGCTGAAGGCATTGCTCGATGATGAAGAGGGCGCCGCGGCCGGACTGATTCGCGCTGCCGGCGGAGACGACAAGGCTGTGCGGGCGGCAAACGAACTCGAACTCGGCCGCATCCCGAAGGTGCAGGGAGCCGGCGCGGGCCAGCCGCAGACAACGCCCGCACTGGTCCGGGTGCTGGACGCTGCCCAGCAATCTGCTACGCGCGCCGGCGATGAATACGTGGCGCAAGACCGTCTTCTTGTGGCCCTCGCCGGGTCAGACACCCCATCCGCGCGAGCGCTCAAGGCGGGCAATATCACGCCGCAGGCGCTCGATCGCGCAATCGCCGACATCCGCAAGGGCCGCAAGGTCACGAGCCCCAACGCCGAGCAGAACTTCGACGCGCTTAAGAAATACGCCCGCGACGTGACCGCGCTGGCACGTGACGGCAAGCTAGACCCTGTGATCGGGCGAGATGAGGAAATCCGCCGCACGATCCAGGTGCTGGCCCGGCGCACGAAGAACAACCCGGTTCTGATCGGCGAGCCTGGCGTGGGCAAGACCGCCATTGTCGAGGGTCTGGCCCTGCGCATCATTCGCGGTGACGTGCCAGAAGCGCTTCGCGGCAAGCGGTTATTGGCTCTCGATCTCGGTGCGATGGTCGCTGGTGCCAAATATCGCGGCGAGTTCGAAGAGCGCCTGAAGGCGGTATTGGCGGAGATCGAATCAGCCGAGGGTCAGGTGATCCTCTTTATCGACGAGATGCACACGCTGGTTGGCGCCGGCAAGGCCGATGGGGCGATGGACGCCTCGAACCTCATCAAGCCGGAGCTTGCCCGCGGCGCGCTGCACTGCGTCGGCGCCACAACGCTCGACGAATATCGCAAGCACGTCGAGAAGGACGCAGCCCTGGCTCGGCGTTTTCAACCCGTTTTCGTTGGCGAGCCAAGTGTGGAGGATACGATCTCGATCCTCCGCGGCATCAAGGAGAAATACGAGCTTCATCACGGTGTGCGCATCACCGATGCAGCTCTGGTCGCCGCAGCGACGCTGAGCAATCGCTACATCGCTGACCGTTTCCTGCCCGACAAAGCAATTGACCTGATGGATGAGGCTGCCAGCCGGCTGCGCATGCAGGTGGACAGCAAGCCGGAGGCGCTGGACGAACTGGATCGCCGAACCTTGCAGCTCAAGATCGAGCGCGAGGCTCTGCGGCGCGAGGAAGATGCCGCCTCGCGTGAGCGGCTTGCGAAACTGGAACGCGAGCTTGCCGAACTCGAAGAGCGGTCTGACGCGATGACCGCGACCTGGCGGGCAGAGAAAGACAAGCTCGCGATTGGCCAGAAGCTCAAGGAACAGTTGGACGCCGCGCGGAGCGAGATGGAAGTCGCAACCCGAAACGGCGCGCTGCAACGCGCATCCGAGCTGCGCTATGGCGTCATTCCCGATCTGGAGCGCCAGCTGGCGGAGACGCAGGAAGGCGGCAAACTGGTCAACGAGGCGGTAACCGAGGAGGGCATTGCCGCGATCGTCAGTCGGTGGACCGGCGTTCCCGTCGACAAGATGCTGGAAGGCGAGAGGGCAAAGCTGCTGCGGATGGAGGACGCACTCCGCGCCCGAGTGGTGGGCCAGGAGGATGCCTTGCGGCACGTGGCGAATGCTGTTCGCCGCGCCCGTGCGGGTCTGCAGGACCCCAATCGCCCGATCGGGTCATTCCTCTTTTTGGGCCCGACCGGTGTCGGCAAGACCGAGCTGACCAAGGCCCTCGCCGAGTTCCTGTTTGACGATGATCGAGCGATGCTACGGATCGACATGAGCGAGTTCATGGAAAAGCACGCGGTCTCCCGGCTGATCGGCGCACCTCCTGGCTATGTCGGCTATGACGAGGGTGGTGTGCTGACCGAGGCGGTGCGGCGGCGGCCCTACCAGGTGATCCTGTTCGATGAGGTGGAGAAGGCGCACGAGGACGTGTTCAACGTCCTGTTGCAGGTGCTTGATGACGGCAGGCTGACCGACGGCCAGGGGCGAACGGTCGATTTCCGCAACACGATCATCGTGCTCACAAGCAATCTCGGCGCAGACATCCTTGCGGCGCAGCCGGACGGCGAGGATCTCGCGATGGCCTACAAGGGGGTGATGGACCTGGTAAGGGTACATTTCCGGCCGGAGTTCCTGAACAGGCTTGATGAGATCGTGCTGTTCCGCAGGCTGCAGCGGTCTGACATGTCCAAGATCGTCACCATCCAGCTTTCGCGGCTGTATTCCCTGCTGGAGGGGCGGAAGATCACTCTCGACCTGGATGCGACGGCGCTCGATTGGCTGGCGGCGGAAGGTTATGACCCGGTCTACGGCGCCCGGCCGCTGAAGCGGGTCATCCAGCGCAGCCTGCAAAACCCACTGGCCGGACTGATCCTGGAGGGCGCCATCCGCGACGGCGAGACCGTGCATGTCACTGGCGGTGAGGAAGGTCTGCGGATCAACGACCAAATGGCCGACGCTGCCTGACGAAGAGGCCTGCTCCGGGCACATTTCGGCTAAACACCGTGTGCCCGGACAAGGCGCGATGAACGCATAGCAGGCATGACCCCCTCGGGTTTAGCCAAAATCGACGCAAGACGGCCTCACAAGCTCGGCGCATCCCTCGGAATTCTGCGGTTTTTACGAATCTTCACCACCCACACGCATTCTCGTTGACAGCGCCGGTTCTCGGACGTAGAAACCGCCTCCCGACGAGAGACGGCGCGGCAAGTAACGGCAAGCCAGACCAAGTTGAGACGCTCTTTGAAATTTGCATCTGGAATGGAAGGGATACGTTGGCGGCGCTCCATGGCTGATTACTGGGAACGGTGATTGGTGATTGTATTTAGGTTTTCCAAGTTTTCGAGCTTGGTTTGCTTGAGTGCGTTCAGTGGGGTGTTTGTTGATGTGTTTTGACAGATTGATAAACGCTTCGAACGCATGTGACCCGTTGATGATGGG
>CAIJTR010000191.1 GCA_903823665.1 uncultured Rhodospirillales bacterium | reverse complement strand
TAGCTCGTGGCCCAGCGGCAACCGGGGCTGTCGCAGTTGATCTGCGCGATGCAGTTGCGGTCAAGATCAAGCGCAAATGCATCGGTATACCACGTCGATCCCGCATAGCGCCCCGTTGAATGCCCCGGCCACCAGGCCAGTTTGACACTCCGGCGTAGTCCCGCCCGGTTCTTCCACAATACCCGCGCCATTTCGAGCAGGGTGGCATCGCCCGTGGCATTGTCGCCTACGCCCACCTCCCAACTGTCGTAATGGCCGTGCACCAGCACAAATTTCTCAGGCTCGACGGCCCCTGGGATCGTCACGACCGGAATTTTTTGTGCGAACCAGCCCTCCTGCATCTCGGTGCGGATCGTGGCATCGCCACCGGATTTTGCGAGCGCAATCAACGCATGACCGTCCGGGTTGTTCACCGCCACAACCGGGATCTTTGGCTTGCGGCCCATGTCCTCAAGATCAGGGCTGCCCCAGATGGTTGTGCATGTTCCCCAATGGATATCAATGCCGGGATTGACGGCAATCAACCCAATGCCCCCCCATTCCTCGATCAAGCTCGTAAGTGCCGGATTGCCGAAGCCCTGCATGACGACAATATTTCCGCTCACCAATGCCTTGACCGCCTCGATTGAAGCAATACTGCCCCCAAACAGTGTCTTGACGTCTCGGTTATAGCTTCGGAGCGCTTTAGGATTGGCCTCCAGCGTAACCAATCGACCGGTCACACCGTTCGGCACCGACAGCGACGACGAAGGGGGTTTGGCGCGATAACTCACGCCACCCGCGGTGACGGATGAGGAGAGCGGGATTGAGAGATAAATCTCTGGCTGATGCACCTCGACAGGAACGCCAGCACCATGAAGGCGCTCAACCAACACATCACAGGCCCGGTTCACATCCCCCGGCCGCCAACGGTGCATCGTGGAAAATGTTTCGACCAACGCCCAAGGCAAATCTAGACTGACATCGGCAAGAACGCGTTGCTCGGCTGTACTAAGGGTCATCACATATCTCCCGCTGTCTTTGCGATGGCAGCATCGAATCAAAATTTGCACAAGACTCTCGTGGAGAAGGACTTGAACAGGAAGCCAAGCACGTGTTGACTGGCCGTCATGCACAAAAGGAGCCTGGTCCTATGATGCGTTGGCTGTTGGTCGCTGGTTTTTCTATCACCTCACTGGCCCATGCACTGGCGCAACCAGCCGGCGATGCAGTCCGCCCCTTGGTTCTGCTCACTCAGCCCCAAGCCGCCTCACCGCAGGATTATCAAGCAGCAGAAATGGCGGCGGACGCCTGGAAAGCACTTGGCCTGAAGGTGACCGTTCGCCCATTGCCAGGGCAGCAGTTCAACCAAATCGTATGGTATGAGCGTCAGCGCTGGGACACCACAACCTGGCAAATGGTCGGCCGGCCGGAACGTTCAGACCCGGATGAGCTAACATACAATCTGTTCGTATCGACCAATATTGCCAATGGCTACAACCTTGTTGGTTTGAACAGCCCCGATTACGACCGGTTGGCACAGGCCCAGCGAGAGTAACTCGACCTTCCCAAACGTCAGGCGCTGATCCGGCAGACGCAGGACTATATCAACGAGCAGCAGCCATATGGCTTTATGGTCCACCCAAAGAACCTCGTCGCGTTCAACCAGAAGGTCTGGGATGAGAGCACCATGCAGGTGCAGGCCGGCATCGGCATTCGGAACTTTTGGACCTGGACCAATCTAAAGCCGAAGGGCGCGCAGAAAGACGTGATCGTCAATTCTGTCGCACCGCCGACCAATCTCAGTCCATTCAATATTCCGGGCGCGCAGGGTTCGTGGGCGACGGAGCTTGTGTGGGACCGGCTGATGCGCATCGGCCCGGACGGCCTCCCGCGTCCATGGGCCGCCGAGAGCGTCACACGGCCGACGGCGACCACCGTGGAAGTCGTGCTGCGCTCCGGCATGATGTGGCATGACGGCCTGCCCGTCACGATTGAGGACGCCAAGTTCAGCCTTGAGGCGCCGGGCTACGGTGACAAATCGCCGATGTATCGACCGTTTGTGAGCAATATCGCCAAGGTTGAGATCACCGGTCCGATGAAACTTTTGATCACACTCAAGCGACCAGATGCGGCCTTTCTGGTAAGCTCACTTTCCAAGCTCAATCTCGCGCCGATGCACATCTGGGCACCAATCTTCGAAGATTTGAAAAATAAGCCAGAGACGGCTGAGAGTATCATGGAGAAGCTGCCGATCGGCTCCGGCCCGTTCAAGTTTGTCTCCGTCAAACTCACCGAACAGATTGTGCTGGAAGCCAATCCAGAACATTGGGCGAAGCCGAACGTGTCGCGCTGGATTATGAGGATCGCGCCAAATATCGAGGCCTCTCTGGGCGCATTGAAGAGTGGCGAGATCAACTTCCTGACCGACTATACCGGCGATCCGGAACTGTTGACGTCGCTGGTTAAATCCAACCCGGACATCAAAGTGGCAGACTCGCTCGATATCGGCTTCCGGTTTATTGCTTACAATGAGCGCCGGCCGCCATTCAATGACGTGGCGTTTCGCCGGGCGCTTTCAGCCGTGATGGATCGCGAGGCGATGGCGGCGGATGCTTACGGTGGCGCCGCCGTTGCAGCCAATTCGTGGATTTCGCCGGCACTTTCGTTCTGGGCCTCCCCCGGCATCGAAAAGCGTGTACCCGGCGGCAATCTTGAAGCAGCAAAGAAGATGTTGAAAGACGCCGGATATGTCTTGATCAATGGCGAACTGCATTACCCGCCGGGAGTAAAGGAGACCACGCCGGTCTTCCAGTAAGATCGATTTGGCATGTTGAAACACGCGCTTGGCCGCCTGGGGCATCTCGTTTTGGTGCTCTGGGCGGTGACCACGCTGACATTCGTGATGTTTCGCCTGATGCCGGGTGATCCGACACTCAACTTTCTATCACCAAGCTTTTCAGAGGAAACCCGCGCAGCCCTGCTGAAAAGCTTTGGGCTGGACCGGCCGATGTGGGAGCAATACCTGATTTACATGGCCAATCTGCTGCGCGGCGAGCTTGGAATGTCGTTTCTGCAGGGCAAATCTGTGGTGGTGCTGTTGGGGGAGGCGTTGCCAAATACCGTCATCCTCACGGTCGTATCGCTCTCCTGTGCATATGCGTTTGGCGTTGTCGCCGGGGCGTTCCTCGCATTCCGGCGTGGCGGTTTGGTAGAGGCGCTGGCTATCCCGTCGGCACTTGCTACACGCGCAGCACCAGAATTCTGGCTTGGCATGCTGCTGCTGACGGGCTTTGCGTTTCAGGCGGGCTGGTTTCCGACAGGTGGTGCGCTCAGTCCTGGCAAGGAGCTTGGCAGTTTTTCAACCAGCCTCGTGTCAGGCGATTACTGGTGGCATCTCGCGCTGCCTGCGCTCACCCTGATGCTCTACCTGCAGGGTCTGCCGCTGCTATTGATGCGGGCCACGATGCTTGACGTGCTCAATGACGAATTCATTGTGATGGCTCGGATGAAGGGCCTGTCGCGCTGGTCCATCGTCATCCGCCATGCAGCCCGCAACGCACTTCTGCCGGTCGTCACCGCGTTCGCGCTTGGTCTTGGGGCGAGCATCGGCGGCAATGTTGTCGTTGAGACAGTGTTTGCATGGCCGGGCATTGGACGGTTGCTGGTGCAGGCGGTTCAGACGGCGGATTACCCGCTGGCACAAGGGGCCTTTATTTTGATCGCTGCTGTTTTGGTATTGATGAATACGGTGGCGGATCTTGCCTATGCTTTATTGGACCCGCGAGTGTCCTTCGGTGCGAAGCGCTAGCCGCGTGCTGCGTTTTCTGCGCCATGAGCCGTTCGCTGTCGCCGGTGGCGCAATCTATTTTGTGATCGTGGTCGTCGCCGTGTTCGCCGATGAACTCGCACCATATGACCCTCGCGCGATCCTTAAGCTCGGCAGCAGAATTGCGCGTTATCAGCCAATCTCTGCGCAGCACTGGCTGGGCACCAATTCAAGTGGGCGGGACGTACTGAGCCAAGTGATCTGGGGCACGCGCTCCGCGCTTGAAGTGGGGCTGACCGCAGCGATCGCCGTTGTCGCAATCGGAACCGTGCTTGGCCTGCTCTCGGGCTATCTCGGCGGCTGGGTCGATCGGGTGATAACATGGCTGGCCGACATTGTGCTTGGCCTGCCGTTCCTGCCGTTCATGCTGGTGCTGGCCGCCCTCACCCATCCGGGAACGGGCATCGTGGTGTTCAGCGTTGCTGCATTGCTCTGGCCAAACACCGCACGGGTTATTCGTGCGCAAGTGTTGAGCCTGCGCGAACGTGCTTGGGTTGAGGCGGCACGCGTGACCGGATGCTCCACAACCCGCATCATGTTCGTTCATGTTCTGCCACAGGTGCTGCCGCTGGCCGCTCTTTACGGCTCGGTGGCGATCGGCTGGGCCATTCTGGCCGAAGCATCTGCTAGCTTCTTGGGATTTGGCGACCCAACCGCCATAAGCTGGGGCGTCATGTTGCAAGAGGCCTATGCCAATCAGGCGCTTTCGCGCGGTGCATGGAATTGGTTCGCCCCTCCGGGAGCCGCTATCATGGCCATGGTTCTCGCCGGGTTCCTGATCTCACGTGGATCTGAACGGCTGCTGTTCCCGAAATTGGCCGACCAATGAGCCTTCTTTCCGTCCGCGACCTGACCGTGACCTATGACACGCAGCGCGGCCCGGTGCGGGCCGTCGATGGCCTTGATCTCGATGTGCCGGCCGGATCGATCACCGGGCTGGTGGGCGAAAGCGGTTGTGGAAAATCAACCCTTGGCCGTGCGTTGATGGGCGTCTTGCCGGATCGTGGCAAAATTGCTGCGGGCGAGGTGATTTTTGAAGGGCAGGACCTTCAGACATTTTCAGCATCGGCACGCCGGGCGCTCCGATGGCGGCGAATGGCGTTCATTCCACAGACCGCGATGAACGCGCTTGATCCTGTGCAACGCCTATCTGCACAGATGGCGGAAATCCTGATCGAGCGGGGTGGCTTGTCGGGACGCGAGGCAACAGCAAGGTCCAGCGAATTGTTCCGGCTTGTTGGCCTCGACCCGGCACGCCTTGCCGCTTATCCCCATCACTTCAGCGGCGGCATGCGCCAGCGCGCATCGATTGCGCTGGCGTTGGCACTGAACCCGTCGCTGGTGATTGCGGACGAGCCTGTCACGGCGCTGGACGTGATCGTGCAGCGCCAGGTGCTGGACGTGTTGCGAGAGTTGCAGGCGAGGCTTCAGCTTTCGATGATTTTGGTCACGCACGATATGGCTGTGGTCGCCTATGCCTGTGACCGGGTGGCGGTGATGTATGCCGGCCAGATCGTCGAAGCAGGACTGGCCGCCGAGGTGCTGGAGCGACCGTTGCATCCCTACACCATGGGCCTGACGCACGCGTTTCCCGACGTTCACGATAGCCAGATGTCGCTTGTTCCAATTGAGGGATCGCCGCCGGACCTGCATACCCCGCCACCCGGCTGTAGGTTCGCTGCGCGCTGCCCGTTTGCTGACGCGCGCTGCAACAATGAGCCGCCACCATCACGGCCCTTTGGCCCCGACCACCTCGTTGCATGCTGGCACGCGGAGGACGCGACGACATTACGGGGCCGGGCGGCCGATCCGCAGACCTGGGCTGCCATCGCATGACGGCATTGTTGCAGGCTGAAGGGTTACAAAAGACATTCCATAGTCGTGGCCGCGAGGTTCACGCCGTACAAAACGTGAGCCTCTCCGTCAGCCCTGGTGAGGCACTTGGCATCGTTGGTGAATCTGGCTGTGGCAAAACCACCACGGCGCGCATGCTGCTCCGCCTCGAGGAGCCGAGCGCCGGGCGCATCATGTTCGACGGTGCCGACATCACGAATGCCCACGGCCGTCATCTGATTGCATATCGGGCGCGGGCGCAGCTGGTTTTTCAGAACCCGTTTGATGCTTTGAACCCGCGATTTACCATTCGACGGTCATTGACGGAGCCGCTACGCAACTTCGCCATACCAGTCAGTGAACATCAAGATCGCATTGAATCCGTCATGCGACGTGTGCGGCTTGTTCCTGCGGAATCATGGCTTGATCGAAGGCCGCACGAACTTTCTGGCGGTCAGTTGCAGCGCGTGGTGCTGGCACGGGCGTTGATATCTGGGCCATCGCTGATCGTGGCGGATGAGCCGGTGTCTATGCTGGATGTTTCCGTCCGCGCCGGCATTCTCAATGTACTGCGTGACGCGCGCGACAGCCTGGGATTGGCGGCCCTCTATATCAGCCACGACCTCGCACTGATCCGCTACGTCTGCGAGCAAACCATCGTTATGTATTTGGGACGCATTGTCGAACAGGGGCCAACGGCAGAACTGATTTCGCGCCCGGCACATCCCTACACCCGCGCACTCGTGGCGGCTGTGCCCGTGGCGCGGGTGGAGCAGAACCGTGAGGGACTTCCTATTCGTGGCAGTCTGTCAGATGCACCACCGGATCCGTCCGGCTGCCTGTTTCGCAACCGTTGCCCGTCGGTGATGCCACGCTGTGCCACCGAAGCACCCACCTTGCGCACCATCGCTCCAGGGCGGATGGTGGCGTGCCACCTTGAAGGAGCCATGTGATGACACATTGTGATCCAATCACGCTGGAAATCATTCGAGGTGCGATCCGCGCGGCACAGAGTGAGATGGAGGCGCTGCTTGAGCGCACGGCAATTTCTGCCTTTATCCGGGAAAAAAAGGATTTCTACACAGCCCTCTTTGATGCCCAAGGAGTGATGGCGGTTGGCTCCAACGTGCCGATTTTCGGCGACATCTGCGGCCCTGTGTTCAAGCATTTTCCGATTGAGACCATCAAACCGGGTGATCTTTATTGGTATAATGACTGCTATGGCAGCGCCGGTGCTGTCTCCCACTCCAACGATCAGGTTTTCCTCGCCCCGGTGTTCCACAACGGCGAGCGTTGCGCATTCGTGATGGGATGGGCGCATTTCTCAGATGTCGGCGGCCTGCGCCCTGGTTCGATCTCGCCTGATGCCACCGACATCTTTCAGGAAGGCATCATCATTCCGCCCACCAAGCTGGTGGATCAGGGGGTGACAAACACCGCCTGCCTGGAGATTTTCTATCGCAACTCCCGCTATCCCGACACCTGCCGCGGTGACACGCGCGCACTGATGGCGAGCGTGGCGTTGGGCGCGCAACGGATGGCAGAGATTGCTGATCGGTTCTCCCCCGTCGTGCTGGCGGATGCACTCGCGCAGTTGCTGCGGCGGACTGAAGATTTGGTGCGCCAACGGCTGCGTGAAACCTTCCCCGTTGGCACGCATCGCTTCACTGACGTGATCGACAGTGACGGTCAGGGCACCGGGCCGGTGCATATCCGCTTCGCCCTCACCCGCACACCTGATGACCGTTTCATCTTCGATGCAAGTGAGACGGACGATCAGGTGCGTGGGCCGGTGAACTATCTGATGAACCGCGACGTGCCAGGAACAGCCTTCGCACTTTACTTCTTGGGCGGTGATCCATCGCAGGTGTGCAACGCCGGTGGCGCGCGGGCGTTTGATGAAATCATTCTGCGCGAAGGCTCGCTGTTGCGGCCACGCTTCCCGGCACCGCTGGGTATGCGAGGCATGACGATGATGCGGGTACTGGCGGCGCTCAATGGCCTGATCAACGTGGCCGGCGGCAAAGCTCCGGCAGCGCACGCTGCCTATGTCATTTTGTTCGTTCGCGGCATGGCAAACGAAAACTCCTTCTTGCTTTCGGACGGTCTCGGCGTTGGCTACGGCGCGCGACCGAATGCGGATGGCATCGATTCCGTCTATTTCGTGGCGCAGGAGAACTACCCGGTTGAGTTCCTCGAACTCGCCTATCCCGTGCGTTTGACCACCTATGGCATTCACCGTGACAGCGGCGGCGCTGGGGAGTTCCGGGGTGGGTGCGGAATTGTGCGTGAGTATGAAATTCTGGCCGACACCGGCACGCTCGCCATTCGTATCGATTCTGTTCAGAACCCACCTTGGGGTACTGAGGGCGGCAAGTCTGGCGGCACGGCGCGGTGCGTCGTCAATCCAGGCCGCAACAGTGAGCGCGTGCTTGCACCATTGTCAGACGGCAATGAACTCCGCCACGGCGATATCCTGCGCATTGAAACCGGCGGGGGCGGCGGGCGGGGTGATCCGTTTGACCGAGATCCGGAACGCGTTCTGCGCGATGTGGCAGAGGGGTATGTGTCGATCGACGCAGCGCTTAGCCAATATGGTGTGGTGATTGCTGACGACGAGATCGATCTGGCGGCCACGCGAGAAGCACGTGCCGTGCGTCCGTTAATTCGTGCATTTCATCGCCGTGAGTATGTCGATGCCCTTGTCTGATCTCACCGTTGCCATCGATATTGGCGGCACATTCACGGACGTGACCGTACAGGAACTCGCCACCGGCCAGAGCTGGCGGGCGAAGACTCCCTCGACACCGTCTGATCCAAGTTTGGCCTTCATCACCGGCATGAACCTCGCGCTCGCTCAAGCGGGAGCCACGGCTGCGTCACTTGAGCGGGTGCTGCATGGAACGACCGTTGCGACCAACCTCATCCTTGAGGGCAAGGGTGCCACAACAGCGTTGATCACCACGGCGGGATTCCGTCATGTGCTCGATATTGGCCGCCAGGACATTCCGCGCCGCGCCAATCTCTACACTTGGCAAAAGCCACGACGCCCGGTTCCCGCCTCCCGCGTGCTGGAAGTGACAGAACGCGTGGCTGCCGGTGGCGAGATCCATACGCCGCTGGATGAGGACAGCGTTGCGGTGGCAGCGAACGAGTGCCGGCGTTTGGGTGTGCAGGCTGTGGCAATTTGTTTGCTGCACAGCTTTGCCAATCCGTCGCATGAGCGCCGGGTGGCGGAACTGTTGCGAGCAGCGCTGCCGGGTGTTGCCGTCACGGCCTCCATCGACGTGCTTCCGGTGGTGCGGGAATATGAACGCAGCCTCGCTGTGATCCTCAATGCCAGCGTGATGCCTTCAGTTTCAGTCTACGTCGCACGGCTGGCCGAACGGCTGCGGGCGGAGGGTGTGCAGGCCCCGCTGCTGCTCATGCAATCTAATGGCGGCGTGGCGGGTGTGGCGACCATTCAGCGTGCGCCGGCGCTGACGGCACTGTCCGGGCCAGCCGCCGGCGTGGTCGGCGCGCGGGCGGTGGCTCGGCTTTGTGATGTCGGCGATCTGATCACGGTCGATATTGGCGGCACGAGCGCCGATATTTGCCTCATCAAGAACGGTCAGATCGGCCTCACACAGCACGGTCGCGTGGGCGAGTGGCCATTGCCATTGCCGATGGTGGACATGGTGACCGTGGGGGCCGGCGGTGGGTCGATCGCGCACATTACGCGAGGAGCCCTCTCAGTCGGCCCTGCAAGTGCGGGGGCGGAACCGGGTCCAGCGTGCTATGGTCATGGCGGCAAAATGGCAACAGTGACCGACGCGCATGTTGTGCTGGGCCATCTGCCACCGTCGCTGCTGGGCGGGAAAATGCGGCTTGATCCGGAGCGTGCCGCCGACGCGATCCGACGCGAAGTCGCAGAACCGCTGGGCCTGTCGTTGCATGATGCTGCGCGCGGAATTTTAGCGATTGCGGATAGCAACATGGTCGGTGCCATCAGGGTTGTCTCTGTCGAGCGCGGGCATGATCCGCGGGATTTCACATTGGTGCCATTTGGCGGTGCCGGGCCGCTGCACGGCGTGGCGTTGGCGGAGTTGCTGGGGATCACAAGTGTGTTGGTGCCACCAGCGCCGGGTGTGTTGTGTGCAGAGGGCCTTCTCACGGCTGATCTGCGCGCCGAGTTTCATCGCACCTTGCCGCGCGCTGGTGCCCCTGATGACGATCCAGCCAATGCCTTGGTGGCCACCCTTCGAGACGATGCTGAGGAATGGTTCAACCTTGAACACGTGCCCCCCGAAGATCGCAGTTGCCGCGATGTTGCGTTAATGCGTTATCGTGGACAAGGCAGCGAGCTTGATGTGCCTTGGACAGGTCGTTCCATTGAGGCCATCGCAGCGTTTCATGCGCGGCATCAGGCTCTCTATGGTTTCGCGATGGATTCAGCCGTGGAATTGGTGACGCTTCGTGTTGAGGCGACCGGCCGGATGCCTGTGTCATCAGCGCCCATTCTGAACGCCTTGCCAATGCCACCGCCCACCGAAACCCGCGTGGTGCATTTTCGTCAGGGCAGCATCGACACACCAACCTATGATCGCGACCGCCTCGGTGCCGGAACAGTATTCTCCGGGCCCGCCATAATCACCCAACTCGATGCGACAACCCTGATCCCGCCTGGCTGGCAAGCCACCGTGCATCCCTCTGGCGCGCTCCTGCTGAAACACATCCCAACGCCCTGACGATGGAATTTCCAATGAACGCGAACGCACCCGTGAATGAAGTGAGCGGCACACTATTGATGCAATCCTGCACCATGTTCGCCGAGCGGATGAAATTGTCTGGAACACCCGACGAACTTGCAAGCATGAAGAACATCCAAGCAGCACTGGATGGTTATGGCTATCGCACACAGTTGCTGAGCCATGACGCCTATATCAGCTTGCCTGGGAAGGCCGATGTTCTCGTCGACGGCAAGAGCCTACAGGCCATCACGCATTCATTCTCGAAGGCGACACAGGCTGGGGGGCTGAGCGCCAAGCTCGTCGATCTTGGCGAAGGCAGCGAGGCGGATTTCGCAAAGCGGGATTTGCACGGCTGCATCGTGATGGTGGACGGCATAGCAAGCCCGGTCGCCGCCGATAGAGCCCGCCGTGCCGGCGCTGCTGGGCAATTGCATATCAGCCCACACGAACATTTGCATGAGATGTGTATTTCTCCGGTTTGGGGCAGCCCTGGGCTGGAGACGCTGGGCCTGCTCCCTTCAACGGTGGCCTGCACGATTTCACTTGCCGACGGCACCGCCCTTCGCGCGCGGCTCGCGCGTGGCGAGACGCCGCAAGTGACATTGCATGCCGAGGTTGACACGGGATGGCGGCCCACTCCCATTCTGGTCGCTGATCTTGATGGGCCAGAGCCAGATGGTCCGTTTGTGTTGTTCACCGGCCATCACGACACTTGGTATTTCGGCGTGATGGACAATGGCAGCGCGAATGCCACGATGATGGAATGCGCCCGCGTGCTTGCGGGCCATCGCGCCGCGTGGAAGCGGGGCTTCCGGCTGTGTTTCTGGTCTGGGCACTCGCATGGCCGATACTCCGGCTCCACATGGTATGTCGATAACCATTGGGACGAGTTGGAGCGGCGTTGCGCGGTGCACGTCAACGTCGACAGCACCGGCGGCATCGGAGCCTCGGTTCTCACTGAATCCGCCTCTGCGTCGGAACTCATTGAGTTGGCGACAGATGTCATACGCCAGGAGACCAACGAGACACACCAAGGCAAGCGCACAGGGCGGAACAGCGATATGTCGTTCTGGGGCGTTGGAATTCCCAGCATGTTCGGCAGCCTCAGCCACCAGCCCCCCTCGCCCGCCAAGATGCGAAACGCACTCGGGTGGTGGTGGCATACTCCGCATGATCTGCTTGACAAGATCGACGAGGCAAATCTTACCCGCGACACCCGGGTGTTCGTGGCCGCTATTTGGCGGCTGTTGACGGATGACGTACTGCCGCTGAACTACATGACCCACGCCGAAGCGCTATCGGTTGAGTTGACCAAGATTGCTAAGTCATTGGACGGCGCGTTGAGCTTGGCTGCGCTGGCTGACGCCGCCCGGGAACTTGAACACGCGGCGTCCGCCATTAAATCTTATGGTGCCGATGCAGCGAGCATCAATCTTGCCCTTATGAAGGCTGGTCGTGCGCTGGTGCCAGCAGACTACACAACGGGTGATCGCTTCGCACATGACCCAGCACTGCCGCAGACGGCATGGCCGGTCCTCGATCCAATTCGTGCTTTGGCCGGAGCCTCACAAGAAATGCGTCCGTTTGCGATGGTAGACGCCATTAGAGCACGAAATCGTATGCTGCACGCCCTGCGTGGAGCAATAAATGCTTTATCGTTACCGTAAAAAATAAACTATAAATCAAACACTAATCGTATAGTTAATTTTTCTCGAAACTCATTATTTTTACTATATTTAATCCGATCCATACTCTCAAGGGATGGCTCGACCAATGTTCGGCGTGGCATTGAAGATATAGCTATGCGTAGCAGCGGCTTGTCCGTCTGCTCACGCCGCCAAGTGTAACGCGGTGTTCATTGGGTTTGGACTAGGAAAGTGACAATTCCAAGAAGTTTTTGATTTTAAATGACGTGACAGTAAGTGAGAACATCGCCAATAAAAGAGGCAATTCTTTGGGCTTCAGCACCGGGATAATATTGCGCCAGTTCTGCTAGAGTCTGATCGTCTGAGCCTGAATCGCTTTTAGGATTACGGCTCGGCTGGATATCTGATTCAAGATGCTGGCTGGGATGGAGGCCAGTATCCATGGGTCGTCCT
>CAIJTR010000190.1 GCA_903823665.1 uncultured Rhodospirillales bacterium | reverse complement strand
GGCAATTCGGGGTTTCCAGAAGATCGGAAGTGACCGGCCGACTGCGACGCTCGTGCCGAGGTGAAGGCGAAAGCACGAAATTGTGGCAGGGTCGCTGCTATCCCCAAATGGGTAAACAGCAGCCTGCCATCAACGTCTGCTCTGGGTCGATTCTCCCCGTTGGCTTCGGGGCGTGAAGCGGACGATCGGGATTTCGACCGCCAGCTTCGGCCTGAGGGACTTGCGCGTCAGATTTTGACCACTAGCGGTTATCTTTCTGTTTATGTCTATCTCGGGCGCGGACTGGCCGAATTGCATCGGCTATGGCTTCCGGCGGTTGATCAACGTCTAAATATTCGAATGCCTTGGAAATAATACTAATTGCACGAGAGGACCCCTTTCCAGCGCCAATCTGATCGACGCCAACCCGGCGGGCAGCATGAATAATTTTTTCTGCCAGTATTTTCGCGACACTATGCCAGGGTTCGCGTGGGCGACCAGGTCTTTTTGCATACAACTTAAGTCTTTGGCTCAGTATAATTGCATTATCTAACGTTGAAGAAATCATTTTAAACTCTTCAGTTGCGCCATACTGCGGTTTTATTTTCACCGAATCGTCAATTAAAAGTGGCAAATTCTTGACAAGAACCCCGAGCGCTCGGTCAATCTCAGCCATTCTTACGCGCGAAGGTGAAAACGCCGGCCATCGATCTCGGGAACCTGGGTGCCAATAAATAATATTTGCCCTCAAATAATTTAAATATTTTGCGATTTCAATTGCGTCATTTTCTAAAATTTTACAACCAACCCCCTCCTCGAACCAGCGCGATATGTCGCCCTGATCCACAGGATATTTTTCGTATATTGTTGTTTTGCTTTCCATCACTGGTCGATTATTTAGTAAATGACTGATTTTTTCGCCCAATTTATCGCAGCCTATTGTCTGTTCGTGCCAATTGATGCCGCGATACGGTCCGATACGCGATCGGCTGCGGCAATAAGCGCTGCGTCTACATGATGGATGTATCTACCGGTGACCGACGAGGATGAGTGGCCGAGCAGTGCAGCGATAGTAATCTCGGTAAGACCCAGATCGGCGGCTACAGATGCAAAGCCGTGCCGAAGACCGTGAGGCGTCAAGCCGGCCAATGTTGCAAAACTCCGACCCTCCGCTGCGGCAACCATTCTGATAGCTTCTGAGCGATCGATTAGTCTGCGCCAAGCCTTCGGCAACCCCGCAAAGTTGCCATCACCCGACGATCCAGCGAGGACGTATTCGCCCTGGCGCGCCAAACCACTCAGCAAGGTGACCGCATGCCGGCCAATGGGCCTCACACTTTTGCCCGTTTTGCTGTCGGATAGGCGAAGGCATCCACCCGCCAAGTCAACTTCATCCCATCTCAACCGCTCTATCTCTCCACGACGGCACCCCGTGAGGGCGAGAAGCTTGACAGCGGCCACAACTTGCCACGGCTCGCCAGCCTCCCCTGCTGCTGTCAGCGCAGCGCCCAGGGCTCGGTATTGTTCGCCTGTAACCAAGACCGTCCGTCGCTCGTCAGCGGGCCGCTTGACACCCCGAACGGGATTGGCAGCGATAATACCCTCTGAGACGGCGAAGCTCAGAATGCTACCCAAAAGACCAACGGTTCGAGCCGCAGCACCCTTCCCCCCAGTAACAATCGCCCGACCGCGAAAGCCGGTCTTGACGTCAGAAGCAGATTTTCCAGTTGTGACCTCGCGCATGAAGCGGTGGACATCCGACGCAGCTAGATCTCGCACTTTCCGATTACCGAGCAACGGCCGAATGTGTCGCTCAATCCGGCCCTTGTCAGTGTAGATCGTTGACGCCTTCTTTGGCAGCCTGCGCTTACCCAGGATCGTTCCACGATCCATAGCCGCGAGATACTCATCACAAAGAGCGGAGACGGTCATAGCCTTTCTCGCTTCCGACTTTTCCTCGGCTGGGTCGCCGCCCCTTTGTGCCTCGGCCAATTTTTGGATCGCGATCTTACGAGCCTGATCCGGCGTTAGAACGCCCACTTTCCCGACCGTCAGACGGCGGCTTCGGCCGCCGGCATTTCGGTACTGGACCATAAAAGCCGCTACACCGCTTGGCTTCATGC
>CAIJTR010000189.1 GCA_903823665.1 uncultured Rhodospirillales bacterium | reverse complement strand
TGGTGCAGTGCCAAAGCGCACTGCACCCTACAATTTTGTCGTGACCGCGCGAACCGCCTGAACGCGATGCTGGTTAAACGAGTCCTGCTGCCCGCTTGTCCTTCTTCGCCAACCGGCCGAGCAGGAAATCCACCTCGGCCTTCGCCTTTGCACTCATACCCACCGCTGGTTTGCGCTGGACGTCCGAGGCGATGATGCCGCGTTTGGCCATCACGTATTTGCGGATGGCGAGGCCGACGGCGGGTTGTTGTTCGTAGCGGAGCAGGGGGAGGTGGGCGTCGAAGATGTCGTGGGCTTCTTCGCGTTTGCCTTTGGCGGTGAGTTGCACCACGTCCACCAGCATGTCGGGGAAGGCGTAGCCGGTCATGGCACCGCTGGCACCGCGCTCGGTTTCGAAATCGAGGAACAGGCCGCCATTGCCGCACAGGATGGAGATGGGGCGCATCGAGCCGTCGGCTTCCCAGGCGCGCAGGGCTGAGATTTTCTCAAGGCCGGGCCAGTCCTCGTGCTTCAGCATCACGCAGGATGGGTTTTCGGTGACGATGCGTTTGATGACGCCCGGGGTCATCACCACGGTGAAGTTGAGCGGGTAGTCCTGGATCACCCAAGGGATGTCGGTGCCGATGGCTTCGACGGCCTGGCGGTAATAGCCGGTGATTTGATCGTCCGTGCGGAGCGTGTTGGGCGGTGCGATCATCACGCCTGCGGCCCCAGCGTCCATCGAGGCCCGGGCGAGGCTGGTCATGGCGGCGAAACCGGGGGCGGAGACGCCGACGATGACGGGCAGGTCACCGGCGGCCTTGATGAAGCGGCGGGCGATTTCGAGGGCCTCGGCCCCATCCAGCTTCGGGGCTTCGCCCATCACGCCGAGCACGGTCATGCCGGTGCTGCCGATCTTGCGGTAGAATTCGGTCATGCCGTCAATGCTGGCGTAGTCGATGCTGCCATCGGCGTGAAACGGGGTGGGGGCGATCGGGTAGACGCCCTTTGCGGTGTGGTCGAGCTTCATGGTGGTCCTCGGGTGGGGTTGCGGCGTTAGTATTCGTCTTCAGGCTGGCCGATGAGAAAGTCAAAATCGCAGCCTTGGTCGGCCTGCGTCACGGTGTCGTGGAAGAGTTTGGCGTAGCCTCGGCGCGGCGCGGCGCGGCTGGTGACGGGGGTTCGGGCGGCGAGTTCCTCGTCTGAGATCAGCAGGTCGATGCGGCGCGCTTCGACGTCGAGGCGGATCATGTCGCCGTTGCGGACGCGGCCGAGCGGGCCGCCGATGGCGGATTCGGGGGTGATGTGCAGCACGATGGTGCCGAAGGCGGTGCCGGACATGCGGGCGTCGGAGATGCGGACCATGTCCTTCACGCCGGCTTGCGCCAGTTTTTTCGGGATGGGCAGATAGCCTGCTTCCGGCATGCCCGGTGCGCCTTTGGGGCCACCGTTGAGCAGGACGAGGACGTCATCGGCTGTCACGTCGAGAGCGGGGTCGTCGATGCGGGTGGTCATGTCCTCGATGCTGGTGAACACCACGGCGCGGCCGGTGTGTTGCAGCAAGGCGGGGGTGGCGGCGGCGTGTTTGATGACGGCACCGCCCGGGGCGAGGTTGCCGAACAGGACGGCGGTGCCGCCGGTTGATTTCAGCGGGGCAGAGCGGGGGCGAATGACGGTCTGGCCGGGCACGTCCTCGGCGGCGTCTGCATAGTCCTGCAGCGTGGCGCCGGTGACGGTGGGGGCAGTGAGGTCGAGATAGGGAGCGAGTTCTCGCAGCAGACGGGGGACGCCGCCGGCGTGGTGCAGGTGCTCCATGTAGTGATCGCCGGAGGGTTTGAGATCAACCAGCACGGGAACCTCGCGGCCAATGCGGTCGAACTCGGCGAGGTCGAGCCGGATGCCGACGCGCCCGGCGATGGCGGCGAGGTGGACGAGGCCGTTGGTGGAGCCGCCGATGGCTTGCAGCACGACCATGGCGTTGCGCAGCGAGGCGGGCGTGATGAGGCTGGTGGGCGCGGGCATGTGGTTCTGCGCCATCGCCACTGCCGCTTTGCCGGAGGCTTCGCCGCAGCGCAGCCGCTCGGCGTGCGGGGCGGGGATGGCGGCACTCATGGGCAATGACAGGCCCATCGCTTCGATCATGCAGGCCATGGTGGAGGCGGTGCCCATCACCATGCAGGTGCCGACGGAGGGGGCGAGCCTGCCGCTGATGACTTCGATTTCGGCTTCGTCGATTTTGCCGGCGCGGTGCTGGCCCCACATCCGCCTGCAATCGGTGCAGGCACCCAGCACCTCGCCGCGATGGTGGCCGACGACCATGGGGCCGACTGGGACGACGATGGCGGGAATTCCGGCGGATGCGGCACCCATGATCTGCGCGGGCAGGGTTTTGTCGCAGCCGCCGACGAGCACCACGGCGTCCATCGGCTGGGCGCGGACCATCTCCTCGGTGTCCATCGCCATCAGGTTGCGCAGATACATGCTGGTGGGGTGGGAGAAGCTTTCGTGGATGGAGATGGTGGGGAAATTCATCGGCAGGCCACCGGCCAGCATCACGCCGCGCCTGATCGCCTCGATCAGCTGTGGCGCGTTGCCGTGGCAGGGGTTGAAGTCGCTTGCCGTGTCGGTGATGCCGATGATCGGACGGTCGAGCGCGTCATCGGAATAGCCAGCGGCCTTGATGAAGGCTTTGCGCAGGAACAGGGAAAAGCCGGCATCGCCATAACTCGTCAAACCCATGCGCAGACCACTTGGCATCGACCGTCCCCGTTCACTCGTTCCGGCGAGTGTGATGGAGCGCACGGCGTGTGACCAGAGCCAGGAGTGCGATCATGGCGAATGGGCCGAGCGGGAGGCCTTTTGATCCGGCGATGAGGATGGCGAGGGGGGAGACGAACAATAGGGCGAGCGCGCCGCGTTCGTACGGCAGCCAACCGGTGCGGATGGCTTCACCAGCGAGCCATGTGGCGGGGACCATGCCAATCACCAACTCGTATTGGCCAAGGAATGGCACGCAGAACAGCGTGGCGGCGGCGAGCATGGCAATCTCGGCCTGAGGACCCGGCCTGCGCGGGATGACGACGACAACGCAGATGACGGCGATCACCGTCAGCATGGCCTGCACCGCCCAGCCGATCGCAGCATCCGCACCGATGAGGCGGAGGGCGGCGTAGGGGCTGACGAAGGTTTGGAAGCCCGGCACGCCACTGGCATTCCAACGCTGGGCGATCGGCAGGGCGTCCCAAAATCCACGCCAGGCATCGGTGCCAAACAGCAGAACCGAGAAGACGATCAGACCAGCGGCGGTGGCGGCGGTGGTGAAGAAGGTGCGCCAGCGCCCGCTCGCGGCCAGTACGAGTGGCACGATGACGGCGAGCTGCGGCTTGTAGACGAGCACGCCGAGCAGCATTCCGGCATAAATCGGCGAGCTTTCGAGCAGTGCGGCGGCCCCTGCGAGAAGTGCCGCCGTGAACAGGGCGTTCTGGCCATAGAGCGCGCAGAACAGCACGGCTGGGTAGGCGAAAGCGGGCCAGAGCGATAACTCCGGCTGCATTGCGCGCAAGGCCAATGCGTAAAGGCCGAGCGAAATCATGATCCAAAGCCCCGCGGCGACAGCAAATCCCCATCCAGCGAACGGCAGCCAGAGCAGCAGGGCGGTCGGTGGGTAGAAGAAGGGTGGGAAGTTGGCGGGGCCGAACAAATGGACCAGGGCGGTCACTTCGGCGGACCCATAGGCTTGTGCCGCCTGATCGTTCAACGCGAGCACCGCTGCCGTCCAGAACGCGGCGAAATCTCGCGCCACCTGCATGTTTGGGATCGCGAACGGGATCGACAGGACCAGGGCGATCCAGGTGATCACCAAGACGCGGCTTGCCGCCAAGACGCGCGCCGAGGTCAGTAGCTGGCTGATTGGCCCAGCCTATCGCGCGACGTTGCGCCGGCGTGCCGGGGCAGGCAGCGCCGGCTGGGCGTCGTCATCGGGTGATTCGAGGGCTGCGAGCAAGGCCACGCGCAACTGGGCGAGCTTGCGGTCATTCTCGATTTTGAGGCCGAACACGTCTTTCACATAGAACACGTCTACTGCGCGGACGCCGTAGGTGGTGACATGGGCGGAGGCGATTTGCAGCCCGGCTTCGCTGATCGCGGCCGTGACGTCGTGCAGCAGGCCGGGGCGGTCGCGGCCGTTGACCTCCAGCACGGTGTGGGTGTTGGAGGCGCGATTGTCGATGACGACGCGGGGCGGGACGTGAATGGCGCGCATTCGGCGGCCGAGCAAAGCGGCGGAAGCTTTGCGGATTTCGCTGGCGAGCCGCAGCCTTCCGTTCAGCGCCTGCTCGATCAGCACATAAAGGCGGGCCAGGCGGTGCGGCGCGTCAAATGCACCACCGGCGGCGTCTTGAATCCAGAAGGTGTCGAGCGCCATGCCATTGGTGAGGGTGTGGATGCGGGCGTCAACGATGGAGGCACCGGCGACGGCCAGCGCCCCGGCGATGCGGCTGAAAAGGCCCGCATGGTCGGCAGCGTAGACCATCACCTCGGTGACGGCGCGGGCCGGGAGTGGCTGGGTTTCGACGGTGAGTGGGGCTTTGCGGCGTTCGGCCTCGCGGATGAGGCTGGCGTGGCGAGCGTGGGTTTCAGGATCGAAGCTGAGCCAGTAGCTGCCGTAGCCGAGGGAGTGGAAGTGCTGGAGGTCGGTCTCAGTCCATTCCGGCAGGAGCGACGCTGCGGCGTCTTTCGCGCGGGCCACTCGGACATCACGCTCCGTGGTGGCAAGGCCGCCAGCGAGGACTTCGGCGACGCGGGCGTAGAGTTCGCGGAGCAGTGTTGCCTTCCAGCCGTTCCAGACCTTGGCGGAGACGGCGCGCATGTCGGCCACCGTGAGGACCAGCAGGAGGCGGAGGCGTTCGGGGGATTGGATGGTGTCGGCGAGGTCGAGGATGGTTTTGGGGTCGTCGATGTCGCGCTTGAAGGCGGTTTGGCTGAGCAGGAGGTGGTGCAGCACCAGCCATGAGACGGTTTCGGTTTCCTCGGCTGACAGGCCGAGCGCAGGGCCGACTTCAAGGGCGAGTTCAGCCCCCAGCTCGGAATGGTCGCCGCCCCTGCCCTTTGCGATGTCGTGCAGGAGCATGGCGGCGTAAAGCGCGCGGCGGGATTGCAGGTGATCGACGAGGCCGGATGCGACCGGGGCGATGTCGGAGAGTTCACCGCGTTCGAGCGTGTTGAGGACGCGGATGGCCTCGATGGTGTGCTCATCGACGGTGAACACGTGGTAGGTGTCGAACTGCATCTGGCCGACGATGCGCGCCCAGTCTGGAATGAAGCGGCCGAGGAAGCCGGTTTCGTTCAGCACCTTGAGCCATCGCGCGCCATCGGCGTGGTTGTGCTCGGCGTCACGGCCGCAGAGCAGGTCCATGAAAATGCCGGCGGCCTCTGGATTTTCGCGCAGGCCGATGGCGCGGCGTTCATTGCGGATGAGGGCGCGCATGGCGAGCGGGTGGAGGACGAGATTGCGATCGCGCGCCACCTGCAACATGCGCAGCATCAGGATCGGCTCGTCTTTGAAGTCCCGCCCCTTGGCGAGCAGCAACTGGCCGTCTGCCAACACGAAGCCGCCTTTGACCAGTTCGGCGTCGGTGGCCGGGGCAACGGCGGGCGGGCCGAGGGCGGCACGCAACAGAGCGGGTTCCAGCACGTGGGTGAGACGGGTGACTTCGCGGGCGGTGAGGAAATAATGGCGCATGAAGCGCTCAACGCCGTCTTGCCGGCCGTGGCGCGTGTAGCCCATGCGGGCCCCGACGACGGGTTGCAGGTCGAAGGTCAGACGATCTTCGGCGCGGCCTGCCACGTAATGCAGGTGAAAGCGCAGCGACCAGAGGAAATCCCAGCTGCGCAGCGCCATGCGCGCTTCGATGACGGTGATGATGCCGGCGGCTGGGCCAGTTGCTTCGGCGAGGTCGGCGATTTTGGTGATGCCGAAGATGGAGCGAGCGAACCAATAGAGCGTTTGCAGGTCGCGCAGGCCGCCGCGGCCCTCCTTTATGTTGGGCTCAACGACGAAGGGGCTGTCTCCATAGCGGCGGTGACGGGCGTCGCGCTCGGCCTGTTTGGCGGCGACGAAAACAGCAGTGCGACCGGTGCGGCTGGCTTCGAACTGCTCGGCGAAATCTTGGTAGAGTGCCGCGTTGCCGACCAGCAGGCGGGCATCCAGCAGAGAGGTTCGGATGGTGGTGTCACGGTCCGCCTCGGCGAGGCATTCAGCCACCGAGCGCGTGGCGTGACCCACTTTCAAGCCGAGATCCCAGAGGAAGTAGAGCATGAACTCCACCACGCGCAGGGTTTCCGGCGGCGGGGAGGCTGCCGTGACGAAAAGCAGGTCGATGTCGCTGAATGGGGCCAGAACCTGCCGCCCATAGCCGCCAGTGGCGGAGACGGCGAGGTGTTCGGGCGTTCCGTGAACCTCGCACGCATAATCGTAGAGTGTCGCGATCAGACCATCGGTCAGCCGGGCGAGCCTGCGGGCAGCGGGCAGGCCGGTGAGCTGGCCACTCTCGAACGCCTCGCGCACGTCGTGCTGGATGCGGGCGAGATGGCGGCGGAACACGCCAAGGGCGCTGTCACGCGGGGATGGCCGGGCGACATCGAAACACAATGCCTCCAGCGCCTCGTGCAGCTGGGCAGTGGCGTCGGTGGCGTTGTGCGGGAGGGGGGTTGGGGGCAACATTTCTAAGATGTTAGTCTGTCACGCGGCCGGGCAAAAGCTTGCGCAGGCGATAGATTGCATCAAGGGCCTCACGTGGACTCATGTGATCGGGTTCCAGCGCTTCCAATGCGTCACTCAACGGCTGCAACGGCGCGTCCGGTTCGGGCGAGGATACGCTATCAGACGTTAATTTGCTGGCAAAAAGTGGCAGGCTTGCGGCATCCGTCAAACGGCCCGCCCGATCCTCCAGCGCCTGCAGCAATTGCCCGGCGCGTTTGACGACAGGGGCGGGAACGCCTGCGAGGCGCGCGACATGCACGCCCCAGCTGCGGCCCGCGGCCCCTGCGATCACCTCATGCATGAATACCACCGAGCCACGCCATTCCCGTACCTTCATGGCGTGTGGGGCGAGGTTTCGCAATTCACCCGAAAGCTGGCTGAGTTCGTGGAAATGGGTGGCGAAGATGGTGCGACACCGGATTGTGTTGTGCAGGGCTTCCAGCACCGCCCAGGCGATGGCGAGGCCGTCCAGCGTGGCGGTGCCGCGCCCGATTTCGTCCACCACCACCAGCGAGCGCGGGCCGGCTTGGTGGAGGATGGAGGCGGTTTCGGTCATTTCCACCATGAAGGTGGAGCGTCCTCGTGCCAGATCATCGGCGGCACCGACGCGGGAAAACAGGCGGTCCACGACGCCG
>CAIJTR010000188.1 GCA_903823665.1 uncultured Rhodospirillales bacterium | reverse complement strand
GGATCGTCCGGCTGATCCGGCTGATCCGGCTGCGTTGGATCGTCCGGCTGATCCGGCTGATCCGGCTGCGTCGGATCGTCCGGCTGATCAGGCAGGTCCGGCTGCGTTGGATCGTCCGGCTGATCAGGCTGATCCGGCTGCGTTGGATCGTCTGGCTGATCAGGCTGATCCGGCTGCGTTGGATCGTCCGGCTGATCAGGCAGGTCCGGCTGCGTTGGATCGTCCGGCTGATCAGGTTGATCCGGCTGCGTCGGATCGTCCGGCTGATCCGGCTGCGTTGGATCGTCTGGCTGATCCGGCTGATCGGGTTGATCCGGCTGCTGTGGCGCATCGGGCTGCGAAGGCTGCGGGTCAGCCGGTTGATCCGCAGGCTGCTGCTGCGTTTGCTGCTGGTCCGCAGGTGCGGGATCGCCGCCTGCGGGGTCCTGAGGGGAATTGGATTGAGGATAGGTTGCAGGATCGGCACCGAACGTGCTGGCGACGTACGCATCCTGTTCAGGAGTCGGCATTTGTTTCTTCTCGCACACTCACGCAACTGGCCCACGTGGATATCGAACCCAGTGGGCCAGCACTCAGTTTTTTCTGCCGACCCTACGCAATCACCTTCTCAAGTGCCTTCAGCGTCGCCATCAGCGTCTTTTCGATTTGCAGCGGCACAAACGGATTGTCGTCCAGCTGAGCAATCAGCGGTTCTTGCGAGATATAGCTTTCATAGTCTTGCAAGATCTTCTTCGCCTCACCCACCAGCTTGGTGTGCGTGGCGGGGTCGCTGTTGTTCGTCACCTCATCAAGCTTGTCCGCCAGACTTTCATCCAGCGAGCCAAGCACAGGCTCCACCTTGGTCTGGAACACCTTGTCCAGATCAGCGGCGAAGCCATGGCCGTCATAGGCCTTGGTCATTTCGCTGTGCAGCTTGCCGAGGTCGGCTTCAATCTTTTTGCGCGTGGCGACCCATGCCAAACGTGCTTTGGCGAACGCTGCGGTGTTGGGTGCCTGGGCCGGCGTGTCGGTCGGTGCCTGGGCTTGGGTCTGTGACGGTTGTGCCAGCGCTTCGCTCAAGCTTTGCACAGCTTGGCCTGCGGCGTCGGCGTCGCCGGATTTCAGGGCCGTCTGGGCTGCGGTGGCCAGCCCTTTCAGGCTCTGAACCCGGCTTGGATCTGCGGCCACAATGGGCATCATCTGCTTAACGAGATCGGTCAATTGCTTGGTCAGCGCTGCAATCTTGGTCGCACTGTCATCTTGCTGCGTTTCTGCGGGGCCGGTCTGGTCCGCTGCTACGACCGTGTCGGATGGAGGAGTAACCGCATCTTCCGCTGGGCTTTGCGCGTCATCAGGGTCTTGTGTGTCATCCGAAGGCTGGGTTGCCGCGCCAGACGGAGCCGAAGAGGCCGCATCATCCTGTGCATCATCCGCCTCAGGCTCGTTCTCAAGGCCGGTATCGGTGGTGATCTCCACCTTGGTGAAGCCGGATTTCTTCAGCACCTTGAGAATGTGAAGTTCCATGCCGCCCGCCGGGTCCTTGTTCACCGTCAGGGTGAGCAGTCCCGGCGCATTGTCGGTGTCCACCGTGGCACGACCAAAACGTATGCTGGGTTTGGCGAGTTCAAGCCCGGTGGCATCGGCAAGCTTGATCAGCGCCGCGCGAAGCGCCTTTGGTTTTTTCCGCTTATCAACAAGAATAATCCCGTCTTTTGATGTGGTCAGTGCCACAACACATGCGGGCGATTCGCCACGCTTTGCCGTGGCCAGAATCTGCTTCAAATCCGCGGCGCTCATAACATCGTCTTGACTAGCCTCTTGCGCACCCTTCTTGACGGCCATGTCTGCCCCGCAACGAGATGAAGTGTAATGTTTGAATTACAGGCACGGGCAGGCTTGAATGTCTACTGAAAAAGGCCGCCGACGCCGCCCATACCGGCAACGTCGGCGCGCTCCACTTACACTTTGGTAATCGTATCGATCTCTGCGAGTTCCTCGGCTGAAAGCTTCCACCCGCCGGCGGCCACGTTGGCTGTGATCTGCTCAGTCTTGGTGGCACCCGCAATCACGCTGGAAACCGGCTCCTGCGCCAGCAGCCAACTGAACGCCAGTTCCAGCATGCTATGCCCGCGCGCCTCGGCAAAATCTGCCAGCTTTTCCGAAATCTCCCAGTTGCGCTCGAACAAATACCGCTCCGCCAGCCGCTGCGTGTTGGTCAGCCTCGCACCCTCGGGCATTGGCTGATTGCGGCGATATTTGCCAGTGAGCAGACCAGACGCCAGCGGGAAATACGGCAGCAATCCCAGCCCATACTCGCGCAGCGCCGGCATCAAATCCGCCTCATGGTCACGCTTGACCAGCGAATACTCATCCTGCGCCGAGACAAAACCCGGAATGCCCAGCGCCTTCGCCGTCCACTGTGCCTCCACCATCCGCCAGCCGGTGAAGTTGGAGCAGCCGAAGTAACGAATTTTCCCCTGCGTCACGAGATCGGACAGTGCTCGCAGCGTCTCCTCAATCGGCGTCAGCGGGTCCATCCGGTGCATCTGATAAAGGTCAAGATAATCCGTCTGCAGCCGCTTCAGCGACGCCTCCACCGCCTGCATGATATACCGGCGCGATCCGCCCTTCAGCGTCTCGGCAGCATCCATCGGCATGCAGAACTTGCTGGCCAGCACAATGGAATGCCGCATCGGCCCAATCACCTGGCCCATCAGCGTCTCAGAGCCGCCGCGGTCGCCATACACGTCCGCCGTGTCGAACAGCGTAATTCCCGCATCGAACGCCGCATGCAACACAGTCTTGGTGCCAGCCAGATCAAGTCGGCCACCGAAATTGTTACAGCCCAACCCAATCGCCGACACGCGCAGGCCAGACCGGCCAAGATTACGAATTTCCATGATGTGCTCCCTGGGAAGGCGTCATCCTCACGCGGCAGAGCACATCAAGCAAGATCAAGGCCGCTTCGGCGGCATCCCCGGTGGCATTCCCTGCATACCCGACGGCATTCCAGGCCGTCCCTGCATCCCCGGCGGCAGCCCCTGCATGGTGCCCGACGGATTGTTCATATTGAACTTCATGCCGTTGCTGGTTTGAATGTCCCCCGCCACCATGCCAGAGGGGCAGGGGCCCATCCATTTCGCATCCTGGGTCATTTTGCTGCTGGCTTTGCCACTCAGCGGTGGCGCGTAGCTGGTTGTGCCGTCCATATGCCACGACGTGTCGTTCGGGAACGTGATCACGGTGTGAGTGGTCGAGGTGCTGTTGCCCACCGCGCAAATGGAATCAGAAATCATCTGATTGCCCGCCATGTGATGTTCCTGCTTGCTGCAGCGCTGCTGCATGCCCGGCGGCCCGCCATTCATCGATGCCATGCGCTGGCCGGTGCTGTTGTCCATACACATCTGCATGTCGCCCATCTGATTTGCCGCACCGTCAGTGGTGGACGTGAGCGTCCATAAACCGGGCTTTCGCGCGGGGAAGTCCTGTGCAGCGGCAGTGGTGGCGATAACCCCAAGGCACAAAGCAAATCCCAATGTCGCGCGCATGCTACATCCTCCCCAGTTAGGCGTTAGCGAAACGATATGTCACTTTCTTTGCCATTTCTAGTAGGGCCTCCCCTCCTGCTTACCGGCTTCATGCCCATATGCAACCGCATGAGCACGGACCCAGCACCAAACCGGATCGATCTGGCAGCGCAAAGTCTGGTCGACATCGCGGCGGCGTCGCCGGATCGTCCCTATGTCGTGGCCCAACTCGGCCAGTCCCTCGACGGTCGCATCGCCACGCTCTCCGGTCACAGCCGCTGGATCAATGGCCCAGCCGCACTCGACCATTTGCATGGCCTGCGCGCCGCGGTCGATGCCGTGCTGGTCGGCGTCGGCACGGTTCTGGCCGACAATCCCCAACTCACCGTCCGCAGCAGGCCCGGCCGCCACCCCGCCCGCGTGGTGCTAGACCCGTCCGGCCGCGCGCCGTGGCAATCGAAATGCTACGCCGGTGACGGTGTGCGCAGGCTCTGCATCACCGCCTGCCAAACCGATCTGCCGCCCGGCGTGGAATGCGTCGTCGTCCCGGCCACAGATGGCGTCATTCACCCGCAATCCGTGGTGGCCGAACTCCATCGCCTCGGCCTCTCACGCATCCTCATCGAAGGCGGTGCCACCACCATCTCCCGCTTCATCGACGCCGGCGTGGTGGACCGCCTGCAAGTGCTGGTAGCCCCCGTCATCATCGGCTCCGGCAGACCCGGCCTGGAACTCGCCCCCATCGAGACAATGAACGAGGCCACCCGCCCGCGCACCAAAATCCACGTCTTCGAAGGCGGTGACGTGTTGTTCGACTGCGATCTGCGCGCAAAGTGATCCGCCTCACCCTCACCGAGCAGGCCTCGCCCCTCGGCACGCTCCTGCTCATCACCGACGGCGAAGCGTTGCGCGCCCTCGATTTTCACGATGACACAGACCGAATGCACCGCCTCCTGCGCCTGCATTACGGCACGTTCCAACTGGTCGCCGCATCCCAGCCCACCGAAGCGGGGCGGCACGTGCAAGCCTATTTCGATGGCGATCTGAACGCGCTGGACCGCATCACGGTGCATACCGGAGGAACAGAGTTCCAACGCGAAGTCTGGGCAGCACTTCGCCGCATCCCGCCCGGCATCACCCTGAGTTACGGCACGCTCGCCGAGCGCCTCGGCAAACCCACCGCCATCCGAGCAGTCGGTGCCGCCAACGGTGCCAACCCCATCTCCATCGTCATCCCCTGCCACCGCCTCCGCGGAGCCGACGGCAGCCTGACCGGCTACGCCGGCGGACTACACCGCAAGGAGTGGCTCATCAAGCACGAAGCCGCCGCTATCCGGCCCGCCCCAGCACCCCCGCAATAATCCGCGCCGTATCCGCCCAGCGCGGCAGGCGCTGCCCCGCCTGCCACGACGCCTCGGCACAACGCTCCCGCGTCACCGCATCCGTCAGCATCAAAGCCAAAGCCCGCCGTAACCCATCCACATCACCCGGCGCACAAACCACCGCAGCATCCGCCGGAATGGTGTCGCTCAACGCCCCGGCCCGCGTCACCACCAACGGCAGGCCATACGCCAGCGCATCGGCTGCAGCCATGCCGTAACCCTCGTGGTGAGCAGAGGAAACAAACACATCCGCCCCAGCATAAAGCTCGGCCATCGCGGTGTCGGAAATCGTCCCCGTCAACGTCACCCGCCCACCAAGCCCATGCACCGCCACTGCCTCAGCCAGGAGAGCAGCGCACGCGGGATTGCGCGTCAGATCACCGGCAATCGTCAGCCGCCAATCAAGATCACCCAGCCCCGCCAGCGCCTCCACCAGCACATCATACCCCTTGCGCGGCGTCACAGCCCCCGCACTCAGCAAATGCTGCGGCGAACCAACGCGGGCCGCACGCAGGGCAGGGGCCGTGCCCGGTTCCGCCACGCTCAGCCGCTCCGCCGTTACCCCGAAATCGCGCACCAGCAAATCAGCGGTGCTCCGGCTCGTCGTAATCACATGCGCCGCCCGCGCCAGCGCCAAAGTCTCAGACCGCCGAAGCGCCGCCTGCGCCGCCGCAGCCACCCCAGTCTCCAAACACAACGGATGATGCACCAGCGCCACCAGCCGGGCCCTCAGCGCGTCCAGGCACCACCCCGGCATCGCCCCCAGCGCCAGCCCGTCAAACAGCACCACATCATCCGCCGGAATCCCGGCCAGAAGTCCAGCCGTCTCACGCAACTCCGCATCACCCGGCACCGGAAAGCCACCCGGAAGCTGCAAGTGCCGCAGCCCCGGAACCCCCTCCAACACCCGCCGCGCATACTCATACCCGCCAGTGGGCAGCTCGAGATCACCGGGAACGGCGAACCACATCACGCAGCAATCGGCCCCTCGAACCACGCCCGCGCCAGATGCGTCTCGCCCAGCGTCACCCGCAGCGAGGCCAATTCCTCCGCCCCGTCGCCCAATTCACCCCGCCCAATCGCCGCCTTCATTTCGTCGAAGATATGACGGCACAAAAACTCGGTCGTTGTCAGAATGCCGTTGAACTGCGGCAGCGTGTCCAAATCCTCATATCCCAGCGGGGCCAGAATGGCCTTCAGCACCGTCTGCGCCGCCCCGATATCCACCACCACATTATGCCGCGTCAGGCTCTCGCGCATGAACGTCACATCCACCACAAACGTCGCCCCATGCTTGCGTGCCGCCGGGCCGAAAAACGGATCGGGCAGCGAATGGGCGATCATAATGGCGTCACGAACTTCAACAGCAAACATACCAAGTGCCCCAATCAGGTTTCAGGCTGGGTAGCCGATCACCGGTGCCAGGCCAAGCGCGCTGCTGCTCAGCAGGCGGGGCAGCAAAACCGGTGCATCCGCAAACGCAATCCGCGTCTCCACAAGTGCGTCGAGCCGTGTATCCGTCAACAGACCCAGTGCTGCCGAAAGCCTGCGCCCGTAATTCCAGCGGGGCCGGTGTGACGGTGCCACCTGACCCACCTGCGAACTGATGATCTGCAACCGGCGGCTATGAAACGCCCCACCCAGCGGAATGCTCGCGGGGCGATCACCATACCAGCTCATCTCCACCACCCGTGCCTCATCCCCAGCACAGCCCAGCGCGGTCGCAAGCCCCGCCGCAGTGGCACTGGTGTGGAACACCACGTCGCATTCACCCGGTGCCTTGTCGGGAGGGGCGAATGCCACGCCGAGCGCGCCCGCAACCGCCGCTCTGCCGAGATTGGTGTCGATCAGTGTCACCTGCGTGCCCGCAATGCGCGCCGCCAGATGCCCCACCAGCAGCCCCAGCACGCCGCCGCCGACCACCGCCACCCGATCGCACGGCCCAACCCCGCCATCCCAAATCGCGTTCAGCGCCGTTTCCATATTGGCTGCCAATGTCGCCCGCGCTGGCAGCACGCCCTCCGGCACCGCCGCCAGCATCGAAACCGGCGCGTTGAACCGGTCCTGATGCGGATGCAGGCAGAATACCCGCCGCCCCAGCCAAAGCTGCGGCCCGGCTTCCACCACGCCGACGGCGGCATAGCCATACTTGACCGGATGCGGGAATTCGCCTTCCTGCAGCGGCGCGCGCATACGCTGCCACTCCGTCTCCGGCACACGGCCTTCCAGCACCAGACGCTCGGTGCCCCGGCTGATGGCGGAGAAAAGCGTGCGCACCCGCGCCTCGCCGATCCCCAGTGGCGCCAGCTCGGCCTGACGCAGCGCCACCACGCCGGGCGCTTCATACCAAAGTGACGTTGAGATCATGCCATTCGTCCCCATGTCCCCGCCGGAGTTGCAATGATCCCCATCGTCTCGCCTGACCGCCAGCATCGCCGCCGCATGATGTTCCTCGCGCTCAACCTCACCTGTTATGTGGGGTTGCTGGTGGCGTTGTCGAACGGCTTGGCCGGCGGCTTCGTCAACACGGTGCTGATCCTGTGTTTCGCAGCCTTCGCGCCGTGGACGGTGCTGTGCTTCTGCGCGTCGGTGGTGGGAATCCCCACCCTCTTCGCGCCGCCGCCGCCCGCCCGTGCGTCAGAGATCAAACTCCGCACCGCCGTCCTCATGACGATCCGCAACGAGCCCCCCGCCCGTGCCCTGGCCCGCTTGCAAGTGATGCATGACAGCCTGCAAGCCACCGGACGCGCCGCCCATTTCGCCTTCTTCGCGCTGAGTGACAGCTCCGACCCCGCCATCATCGCGGAGGAGGAGGCGCTGATGGCCACCACCCCGTGGCTCACCTATCGCAGGCGGTTGGACAACACCGGCTACAAGGCCGGCAACGTCATGGCCTTCTGCGATGAGCAAGGCCGTGACTTCGACCTGATGATCCCGCTCGACGCCGACAGCCTGATGACTGGGGACGCTTTGCTCCGTCTCGTCGTCATCATGCAGGACAACCCCAGCTTCGGCATCGTCCAGGGCCTCGTCGTCGGCATGCCCGCACGCAGCCTGTTCTCCCGCGCCTTCCAGTTCGGCATGCGCCACGGCATGCGCAGTCATACCGTGGGCCAAGCATGGTGGGTCGGTGATTGCGGCCCGTTTTGGGGCCACAACGCCATCATCCGCGTGGCCCCGTTCCGCGAAAACTGCCGCCTGCCCATCCTGTCCGGCGCTCCCCCGCTCGGCGGCCCCATCCTCTCGCACGATCAGGTCGAAGCAGCCCTGATGCGTCGCGCCGGGTTCGAAGTCCGCCTGCAACCCATCGCCGGTGGCTCGTTCGAGGAAAATCCGCCCACCCTACTCGACTACATCCGCCGCGACCTCCGCTGGTGCCAGGGTAACCTGCAATATGTCCGCCTGCTCACCATGCCCGGCCTGCGCCCCGTCAGCCGGTTCCAGCTCTGCTGGGCGGTGCTGATGTTCCTCGGCATCCCCGCCTTCACCCTCACTCTCGCATTGCTGCCCTGGGCGAGTGCCGCGAACCCGTCACTGCTCATCGCCGTCTATATCGTGTTCATGGCGATGTATCTCGCCCCCCGCCTGATCGGCTACGTCCACAGCGCCGCGCCCCTAGGCCGAGCCTCCCGCTACGGTGGCCGCGTACACATCGCCATCGGCGCACTGGTCGAAATCATCTGCTCCTTCCTGCAAAGCAGCGTCACCTCGTTCGAGACCACGCTGTTCATCCTCTCCCTCCCATTCGGAAAATCCACCCGCTGGACCGGCCAGGCGCGTGACGCCCGGGTGGTCACATGGCAGGAAGCCGCCACCGCCCTCTGGCCTCCCACCCTGTTCGGCGTCGTCCTGAACACAGCCCTCCTGATCACCGCCCCCGCCCTGCTGCCCTGGGCGCTGCCGTTCACGCTCGGCTACCTGCTCGCCATCCCCTTCACCGTCGCCACCGCCAGCCCCACCCTCGGCGACTGGTGCGTGCGAAACCGCCTCTGCGCGCTGCCGGAGGAATGGCAGCCGCCTTCTGAAATCACCGCTGTGCTGGCCTCTGCTAAACCTTGACGTCCCTTGCCGATTTCGCCATACACCCCGCCTGCCATGCATCCAGGCGTCGCTTTACTTTGCGGCCCTGGTATCAATTCGAGGAATTTTTCGATGTCCCGCCGCTGCCAGATCACAGGCAAGGGTGTCCTGTCGGGTAACAACGTCAGCCACGCCAACAACAAGACCCGTCGCCGGTTCCTGCCGAACATTCAGCATTCGTCCATGCTGTCGGACATTCTCGGCACGTCCATCACCATGCGCCTGTCCACCCGCGGCATCCGCACGGTGGAGCACAATGGCGGCATCGACGCATTTCTGCTGTCCACGCCGAACACCAAGCTTCCCGAGGAAGCCCAGGTCATCAAGCGTCGCATCATCAAGGCGCGCGACAAGAAGGCCGCTTCCGCTCAGGCCTAAATAATTCTGAGCAATCGAATAAAGGGCGATCTGGCGTGTCCGGGTCGCCCTTTTTTGTGCCGACATTTTTGCGCGCGTTAACCTGGCATTTGCCAAATTTGGCTACGCTCGGGTGCCATGAACGCACTCATTCCCATGCTGCTCGCAGCCCTCACCGCCTCGCTGGCCCTCAGCCTGTGGCTGCGCCGGCGCTGTGATTGGTTGATCCTGCGCAACATCTCGGCGGAGGCCAGTTGCGCCGCAGCGCGGGACGGGGAGGCCAGCGTCACCCGCGCCCTGCAACTCTTCGCCCTCGAACTCCAGGCCCTCGGCCTCACCCTGCGCGGCCATGCGGACAGGCTCGCCGCCGAGCAGCATCGCCACGCGCCCTCACTTGCCACAGCTGCCGCCCAACTCGGCGGACTCGCTGATGAACTGTGCCACCATCTCCTCCCACTCTCCCAGCCGCACGCCCTGGAATGCGAATGGATCGAGCTTGCCGAATTGGTGCGGGAGGCTGTGGAATCCCTCGCCACCGCCATCAGCCCCGCCCGCAGGCATTGGCGAATCAGGGCGGAAAACGGCCATCCCCTTATGCTCTGGGTAGATCGCCGTGCGCTCCGCCTCCTGCTCATCCGCGTGCTGGGGGAAGCCGCGCGTTCCTCCTCGCATGATGATTTTGTTGAAATTTTCTGGTCCGCCCAGGGCGAGAACGTCGCCATTCACATCGAAGATGAAGGGTCTGGAACCGCTAGGCCCGGCGCCGCCACCGTCACCCCGCTGGACACACGCGGAATCGGCCTCCGCCTTTCACTCGCCCGCAGCTTAGCGCAGGCGCATGGCGGTAGCCTCGTGGTCGAAGCGCAGGCTCGAATCGGCACCAACGTCACCATCACACTGCCAATTCCGCCCAACGCTGGCTAATTCCCCCCGCCTGCCCATATCTTGCCGGTGAAGCGGCATGGAGGGTTGAGGATGCGGGCATATCTGGCGGGTTTTGTTGTCGTGGCGGCGGCGTGGCTTGTGAACATTCCAGCTCAGGCAGAGGTCACCCAGCATTTGCGCATCGACCGCTACAGCGAAATCTACGATGTCCACGCCGACCAATCCTATGTGCTGACCGTCGAGTCTGACGCCACTTTGCTCACCCGCCGGGGCATCGCCGCCGGTGAGCGGGAGACGATGGATTTCTATCCCAAATCGCAAACCCTCGAACTCGTCGAGGCATGGGTTGACCAGCCAGACGGCACCCGCCTCGCCGTGCAGCCCGGCAGCATCTTCACCCGCCCCAGTGCCGCCACCCAATCCGCCCCCGGCTTTTCCGACAGCCAAACCACCACCGTCCTGTTCCCGCAGCTGACGGAGGGCAGCCACACCCACGTTGTGTGGAAGCAGACGCAGAAATCCCCGCCGCTGCTTGGGCTGCAGATCATCAGCCACGCCCCCCTCGAATGGGCGCTCACCAAACAGACGGTCGAGATCAACGCACCCGAAGCCGTGCCCGTCCATTGGGCCACACGCGGCGGCTTTGAGGCGAAGGAAACCGTGGACCAGGGCATCCGCCACGTCACCGCCGAAATCGGCAACCGTCTTGGGGCGGAGGCAGAGCACAGCGCCGTCTCATCAAGTGACTTCCAGCCGGTGTTCGCCGCCACCAGCCTGCCCAACCTCGAAGCCCTCGGTGCCATCTACCACCAGCAATCCCTCGACCGCGTCGTCGTCACTCCCGAGATCAAAAAGCTGGCGGACAGCATCGTGGGCGACCGCCACGGCGTGGACGCCGCCCAATCCGTCTACAACTGGGTCACCGGCAACATTCGCTACGTCGCCATCTACCTTGACCAGAACGACGGCTGGGTGCCGCATCCCGCCGCCGAAGTCCTCGCCCGTGGCTATGGCGACTGCAAAGACCACGTCGTCATCATGCAGGCGCTGCTGATGGCCGAGGGGATCGAGGCACAGCCGGCCATCATCGACTGGGGCCGCCGGTTTCAGCCCATGCCAATGTGGGTCAGCCAGTTCAACCACGCCATCATCTACCTGCCCACCTACGACCTCTACCTCAACCCCACCAACCCCTATGCCCGCTTTGACACGCGCGACCCGACACTGTCCGGCAAGCTCGTCGTCATTGCCACCGAGCACGGTCGCGTCGCCCGCACGCCGGACATGCGGCCAGAGGACAGCCAATACATCTCCACCGCTGACATCAAGATAAAGCCCGACGGGACCATTGACGGCACCGCCTCGCTGAAAATGTCCGCCTATGTCGAAAGCAGCCTGCGCAGTGCGGTGGCCAACGCGTCCACCACCGTCGATCTTGCCGAGCAGGTGCTGCGCAACACGCCGGAGGGTGGGTTTGGCGATTTCGTCACCTCCAACCCGCGTGACCTGTCCAAGCCATTCGACGTCTCCGCCCATTGGCGCAGCCTGCACGGTGCCCCGCCTTGCTGTGCGGATGCCGCCATCCCCACCCCCGCCGGGATGGACCTCGTCCGCCCCTCGCTGATGCGCAGCTATCTCTCGCGTGAGGGCACGAGGCTCTACCCCGTCATGGTTGGTGCCAAAGACCTGCGATGGACCGCCACAATCAATCTGCCCGAGGCTGCCCGCGCCGTGGGCGTGCCGAAGGACGTGTCAGTGGTCAACGATGCCGGCAGCTACACCGCCCACTACACGCCCCAGCCCACCGGTCTGCGCGTCGAGCGGCGGCTCACGATCAACCACAGCGTGTTCCAGCCCACCGAAGTCACAGCCCTTGAAACCGTGATTTACGCCGCGTTAGACGACGCCCGCGCGCCGTTCACCATCTCCCGCGGGGTGGCGAATTGAGGCCCGAGTGCCAAAGGATCAACTCGCCTCAAACGATTGCATCAATCAGCCTCGCCATGGATGGCAGGTCGGCCCGCCAGCGTTTTTGGGCTGAATGATCAGTCGGGTCCGATCCGCCTACCACGAGGCCGTATTGATGGCCCATGGAGGAAAAGATGTTCGCGTGCATCACGAGCCAATCCATCTGCGGCTCCATGGAGATCATCGTCACGCCTGGGCGGCAGAAAATAGTGTTGAACATTCCCGCCCCGCCAGGGCCGACAACCATCCGCGCTTGCCCGAACACCATCGCCTGAACTTCGAACGAATGCGCCTCCGGCTCGAAAATACAGAAACCTTTGCGCTCCAGCATTTCGATTAATTCGGCTTCGTTGGTCATGACGCGGTGAGTGGGGTTCTTGATCGCCTGTCCGCGGCGAGAGACATAGACCAATGGTGAAGCGCCAGTTGGCACCTCATGCTCTCGGGCGATGCGCTCGCGGATGGCTTGGCAGAAAGCCACCGAGGCATCATCAAGGAAAAAATTTGGTAGGCGAAGGCTCGGCACGATCATCTGACGGGCTTGGTAACAATATGCTGCGTCATGGTCGATCAGGCGATCCTCACCAATGCCTGCCCATTTTAAAATCGTGCGCTGCCAGGCCCCACGAGAGGCCACTAGCACCTTTGTTTCATTTAAGCCCAATCGGCCTATCTGGATCAACTTTGTTGCCACACGCAGCAAAAAAGCTCCGTAATTATTTTCTTCCATGGACGAGAGCAAAATAACAGGATCGTCAATTTCGATCATTTGAGGCATGGGATTTTCAAAATTGTAGCCATCGTCTACTTTCCGCAGCGGGACTCTTTCAAATTGCCTGCGATCATCAACGGCTAACACATCGACGCTGTGCTCGGGATGATGACTATCAGTCATCAGTTGGCGTGTTTCATTGAGCAAAATCGCGCGTTCGCCCAACAATGTGGCGTCATTCAGTTCAACGCAAAACAAGTCCAGCGCGGGGATATACCCATTATCATTCAATAACGTATCTGCATTCCCGCTCGAGAACGGGTCTTCCACCCTAAAAGGTCTTGGTCGGCGAACAACGCCTGTCACGTCGGTCATTTGCACACGTAGGAACTTCTCGTGGTGCAAGAGCCTCGCGCTGCCCTCAGAAATCAAGGCATGTATATTTGTAGGGACGATGTGATCCAAGGCGTGTCCGGGGGTGCCGGTACTCAAAACGCCGCCTCATACTGGGTGATCGCATTCGGATACACCACCACATCGCTCATGTCGCAAAGCGCCATCTGCGAATTGTCCCGCCGTCGTTTGAAATGCACCGTCCCCGGCACCGGCCGATGCGCAATGCCCGCCGCCAGCGTCTCGTTGTTCCAGTACCAGTCTTCGTGCCCATACCCCGCCTTGATATCGTTGCGCCTGAACGGGTGGGCGCGGAACAAATCCAGCCGGGCCAGGCACATCGCATCCCAGTAATTGCCAAGCCTTTGGAAATCGACGTCAAACCCCTCGGCCTCGCTGTCGGCATGCCACCACACGCAGCGATAATTGCCGAACACCACATTCATCTCCGAATGCGCCACCACCGGGCGCGGAGACGCCGCCACAAAATGATGCGCGTCCACCAGCCAGTTGCGTGACCACAGATCATCCGCATCCAGAAACGCCAGATGCGTGCCGCTTGCCTGCGCCACCGCATGATTGCGCGCCACCGCCGGGTCGCGGCCGTGGCAGGCCAGCACCACCAGCCCGGCCTCCTGCTGCGCCTCAAACAGACTGCGGGTCAGCCCGTCCGGCGCATCGAGCACGCCCAGCGTTTCCACCGAAAGCCCGGCTGCGCGGGCATGTTCGACACACACCCAGAAGCTGCGCAGGGCAGGGCCAGCCAGCAATGCTTCCCGATGGCCGGTGATCACCGCCGTGATGTCGGTCATGCCGTCTGCCCCTCGTCGCTGCGTGCCAGATAAGCGGCGAGCATCCTATCATAACGCTGCGGTGCGAACATCGACACCGCACGCGCCTGCACCGCCAACCCGCGTTCGATCCGCTGCGCCGGATTGCGCACCATCTCCTCCACCGCCGCGGTATAGGCGGCGATGCTCGCATCCGCCGGCACCAGCCATCCGGTGCTGTCATCGATCAAATCCGAAACCCCGCCCACATCGCTGCACACCATCGGCATGCCCAGCGTGCCAAGCTCGATCACCGTCGTCGGCATCCCCTCCCACGCCGAGGTGAACAGCCAGCCATCGCACGTGCCCAGCGGCAGATCGGTGAACGCCTTGAATCCCGGATACATCACCATGTTCGATGGCAAGTCCGATAAATCCGGCCCACCACCGAGCATGGCGGAGCCCCAGCAATGGAAATCAACCAGAGGCATCGAGCGCGCCACGCCGATGACGATATCGAAGCGCTTCTGATGATCCAGCCGGCCGCCCCAGAGCACCAGCGGCCGGGCGCGACTGCTCGCACTGGCCGCCCCAAGCGCTGCCATCGTTGGTGCGCACGGCTCCAGCAGCGCTGGTGAGTGCAATGGCATGAGGCGCGCGGCCAGGGTGGGCGGCAGCTGATACATCCGCACCAGCTCGTTCTTCAAATAGGGCGTGTCGGTGAATACCCCCGCCAGATGCGGGGCCGTGCTCGGGTAGAAATCCGACGGATAGCCCACGCGCCGGCCGCTTTGCGTCTGGTCCCAGCAGAACAGATACGCATAAAGCCGCATCAATCCGCCAAGCCGCGCGCCAAACCGCCGCAAGCATCGCCACGTCAGCCGACTGTTGATGTTCACCACCCGCGCCGGGGCCAGCCCGGAGAGCACCACTTGCAGCAGATATTCGGCAATCGATTCCGTGGTTTCGCCAAGAATGTCCGAGATATCAACCACATCCACGCCGTCCGGAATCCAATCCGGCCGGTCGAAATGCGGATAATCCACCCGCAACAGCAGCACGCTCTCGCCCGGTCGCGTCCGCAGCAGCGCACTCAGGAAGTGCCCGGCCACCAGATCAGCGCCGCCATTGCGGATCCACGGCACGGTGACGATGTTGTCGTAACGCAGACGCGGCAGCCGAGCCTTGATGGCGCGATGCGGCTCGGCCATCGGGTTGAAGAACGGCGGCAACAGAAAGGCGGTGACGTCGCTGCTCTCTCCCACCGCAGGCTCCAGCGCTATGGCATCGGCCATGATGCCCGCCAACTTGCCTGACTGCATCACCTCGCGCAGCCGCGACTGAGATGATGCAAACCAATGCATCCGCCCGGCGTCTGAGGCGGACATGCCGGCCGGCACCAGCCCCGCGGCCAGCATCAGCCGCAGCCGTGCCGACGGTTGGGCGGCAAGCCCACTCGGCGGGGCCACACTTGCCATCGGCTGCGGGCTGAACGGCCGGCCTTCATAGACGCCGTGGCGGATGAAATGCTCAAACCCCCACATCGCCATCCCCGCCAGATCGGGGTTGGCGCTGAGATAAACGTCATTGTCGAACAGCGGCGTCGGCACAATCCGCGCTGCCAGCCCGTGCTCGATGAAATGCAGCAGCGCCGCCTTTTCACCGATGAAGGAAAGCCCAGCGCGCCGCGCCTGTGTCGTGTAGAACGCCGCATCAAACAGTGGGCCCACAGCATGACCGCGCGACAGTCCGGTCTGCAGGAAATGGATCAGCCGGTCGAGCATCCCGGCATCCTGAGCAAGCGCGCCGTTGCCGTCATAGGCCTCGGGGACGAACAGCGCGGTGGCAATTTCCAGCCCGCCATGCCCGATCGACGCCACCACGGCCTCACTCGCCGCCAGCAGCGCATCAAAGCGGGGCCGTGAAATTTCCCCCGGTGCCATCGCGCGGCCCAGCAATGCGGCAAGCTTCGGCGACGGCACCACGCCTTCGTCCAACCCTGCACCAAGCAGTCGCAGATAGACCGGCACGGACGGATCGCCACTCAGTTTTGCGGCGCAAAAGCCTGTATCGAACCAGCCATGCGGCAGTCGTCCTTCGCCCACACCGTGATTGGCGAAATGCTCGAAGCCGAACATGCGATGCGGGTCGAGATCGGGGTTGGCGGCGAAGTAGAATGCCTCGTCAAAGCGATGCGTTGGCGAGATGCGCTTCAGCGTGCCTTCACGCAGAAAATGCAGCAGCGGCGGCTCTGCTCCAACGGGCGTGCAATCTGCCCGCGAAGCCACTCGCTTGCGATAGCAATCCGCGTCGAACAGCAGTCCGGGGGCCAGCCCGGCATCGAGGCCAATGTCCAGGAAATGCACAAAGGCGCGCAGCGGTGGCGTTGCCTCAGCCAATCCGGCAGTGACGGCGTAGCTGGCGGGATCGAACAGCGCGAACATAAGGTCGAGCGCCCAGGGCGGCAGGCTATCTCGCATCGGCTGGAAGCGGGCGAGCAGCACAGGATAGGCCGCCCCGAACACGGACATGTCGGCCAACCAATCCGGCCTACGCGAGGTTGCGTCAGCGATCAGCTGGCATGGTGCCTCGCGCCGCTCCGCCGCACGCACCAAATACGCTTGCAAGCCGGGCATTCCGCAGGACGTGCCGTCCACGCTCGCGTGGTTCATGTCGAACCACCGGTTGGCGCGCCGTCCCTCGAACTGGCCGAAGTCGATGAAATGAACGTAGCCGAACACTTTGTCGGCGGCGACATCGGGATTGTCGTCCAGGTAGAACGCCATGTCGAAGCACGGCGATGGCACGATCTGTGCCGCCAGCCCATATCGCAGCCAATGCACCAGTGCCACTTCGCCCGGCCCCAGCGGCGGTAATCCGGCCTCCTTTGCCATGCGCAGATAATAGGCCGGATCGAACAACGGCGAGCAGGACAAACCCGCCGCCAGGCCGCTCTGCACAAAATGCCGGAACGCTTGCGCATCACTGGTGACTGGCGGCAGCGATGCCTGGGCGCGATAATAAGCTGGCAGAAACAGGCTGGCCAGCCGCTCGATCTGCGCGATGTCAAGCAGATCGGCCAGCGCCCGCAAACTGACATCAACTGCCAGACACGCCTGCAACATCGCCCGGCTGTCGCCCACGGGCCAACTCATCAATTGCAGCCACGCGCTCGGACTGACGCCGCTTGATGCGCCATCCAGCAGAAAATGCATCAGCAGCGAGGCACAATCCGCGGGCAGCAACATCTGGCTGCGATACCATTCGGGGTCGAACCACGCATTCGGCCGGCGATTCTCCGCCAGCCCGAACTGCACAAAATGCTGAAAGCTCCAGTATGGCCCGGCAGCCACATCAGGATAGCAGCGCTCATAGAACGCAGCGTCGACCAGCCGTGTTGGCACAATTCCGGCGGACATGCCTTCGCGGAGCCAATACGCCAATGCCGGTTCACCTGGCTCAGGCTCTGCAAGCTGCAGAGCGCGGGCAGCAGCCAGCACGACGGCTGCATCAAACAACGGTGACGGCGGCTCACCGTTATGCACGCCCACGTTCAAATAATGAGCAAGGACCTCACCGTCCGTCATACTGGCAGGAAGTCCGGCATTGCTGCGATAATAAGAACTCTGAAAAAGATGGCTCTCGATCAGCAGCGTCTCAAACGTACGATCCAGCATCGAGCCCTTTCTGACGCCCTGACGGCCTGCAAACGCCTCCCCCAACCACGCTTTCAGCGAAACGCGCGGGTGATAGCAACCACCAACGTTTCCGCCTCCACACTACCAACATGGTCCTTGGCTGAACAGGGCCAGTGGCGTCGTCGGCGTGGCGCAGTGTTCGATTTTGCAAAGAATGCCATGGTCATGCTGGTATCGTTCTCGATTCACCGGATATATGGCCAATCCCCTGCGACGCAGAGCCGCCTCTACGCGGTGGTCCACTTGAAGGCGATGTTATGCAGCAAGACCCCCCGATGATCGTTGTGCTGGGCGGGGCCGGTTTCATCGGCCGCCATCTGCGTGATCGTCTGGTGTCCGATGGCCGGGCCTTCACACTCGTCAGCCCCTCATACCCTGTCGATATGCCAAGGCTTGCCGCGTTCGAGCAGCGCATGAGTGCCGCTGATTTCGAGCAGGAGCCGGGTGACGACCTGCTGCGCGGTGCAACCGCTGTGGTCCATCTCATCAGCCGTTCGGTGCCCGCCACGTTCGCCCATCAGCCATGGCGCGAGATGCCGGAGAATGTCGGCCCAGCCGCCGCCTTGTTCGCTCGCTGCGCCCGTCTTAATCCGCAGGCCAAGCTCATCCACACCTCCTCCGGCGGCACCGTCTATGGCCGCAGCGACAGGCTCCTCACCGATGAAGGCACGCCCTGCGAGCCGATTTCCGGCTATGGCCTCGGCAAGCTGATGATCGAGGAGGCGCTGCGCTTCACCGGGCGCACCGCCGGATTGCCGTTTGCTATCCTGCGGGTGTCCAACCCGGTCGGCCATCACCAGACCAGCACTGACCAGGGCATTGTCCCCATCGCCGTCCGCGCAGCCCTGCAAGGCCACGCCTTCCGCCTGCTGGGCGATGGCAGCCAGATCCGCGATTATCTCGATGCGGATGACGTGGCCGATGCGATCGTTGCCTGCATCGATGTCACAGCCCACACCGGCGACGTCTGGAATGTCGGCTCCGGCATCGGGCGTTCGGTACTCGAGGTGATGGCAATGGTGGAACAACAGACCGGCCGCCGCCTGCGTATCGACCAGCAGCCGTCCCGTGCGGTCGACGTGCCGCGCATCGTGCTCGACTGCCGGAAGATCAAACACGATCTCGGATGGGTGGCGCGGCGCGATCTGCAAACGGCAGTCGCCAGCGTGTTCACGGCCATACAGCAGCGCCTGGTCGTCTAACCCGGTGCCGGCTCGCCCTTGATGGCCGAGGCGAGCGCTGCCGCACGGAGGGCGGGCTCGTCTGTCATCGCCACCACGCGCACCCGCCCGCCGCGCAGCCGGTTCTCGCATTCAGCCGCAGCCGGGGCCGAGCCCACCACCACAACGTCACTCAGCAACTGCGCCGCCAGCGCCGCCTTGGTGTCGCGCGTCACATCCTCCAGCCACGTCACGATCCGCGCCTGCGGATGATGCACCCGGGCCAGCAATCCGTAACACGCAGCTGTCACGGCACCTTGCAGCACGATCAGCCGAAACTGCGGCGCATGCCGGGCCAGCACGTCTTCCACCGAGTGATGCAGCGGCTTGCCCTGCACAAGCACACCATCCGCCGCCAGCGCCTCAGCCACCGGCCCATGCCCCGGCAGTCCTCGCATTGCCACCGCCACCACGCGCAGATCGAGCGCCTGCAGCGTCCGAACCATCGCGTGCGCCGTACCCTCGGCGGGCAGTCCAGGGCCAATGAACAGCGTGAGCGCGCGTGGATCGGGCGTTGGCACCACCATGCCGATTTCGCCCAGCGTCTCCGCCCAGCGTTGCTTGAACAACAGGCGTGCCAGCTTGCCGCTGTCGAGGTCACAATGCGCCTGCAACAGCCGGTCGGTCTGGCGCAACATGAAATCCACCATTGGCACCAGTTCTGGCCCCGTCGCCGCCGCTTCGATCTCAGCGCTCAACTCACGCTCAAACGCCTCGCGCGCCTCAGCACTTCCGGCGGGAGCCTGCGGCAGAACCCAGGGCGAACCGGGCAATTCCAGCCCATCGCTCTGCCGCCGGACGCTGACCCGGTGCGACCGGCGCGGGTCGAGCTTGCGCGGGTAATAGAGATGGAACCCAACGCATCCGCGCCCGTGTCCGGCCTCTGCCAGATCCTGCCGCAGCCGGTTGGCCAAAAACGCCACCGGCGGTTCGTCGTCGATCACCGCCACTAGCCAAAGCGGATTGTCCGGCGTATCCGGGTTGCACGCCCAGCCCCAGAATTTCTGCCAATCGACATCGTCGAGATGGCCGATCAACGGCTCCTCGGCGACCGGGATGGGCGCGTGCTCCGCGTTGCTCATGCGCTCAATTTAAAAGCAAGGGGATCGTCGGCCGCAAGCGTCATGGATGCGGGTTCAGCGCCCGCCAGCGCGCCACGTTGCGCTGATGCTCGTCCAGCGTCTTGGCGAAGGCATGCCCGCCGGTGGCATCTGCCACAAAATACAGATCATCCGTCGCCAGCGGATGCGCCACCGCCTGCATCGCGGCAAGTCCGGGGCTTGCAATCGGCCCAGGCGGCAGGGCAGGGGTGAAATAGGTGTTGTAAGGGTTCGCCGCATCCAGATCCGCCCGCGTCAGTCCTCGATCATTGCTGGTCTTGCCGCCGCTTGCCGCATAGGCCGTGGTGGGGTCGGATTGCAGCTTCATGCCGCGCTTCAGCCGGTTGAGGAACACGCCCGCGATATGCGCCCGCTCCTCCGGCCGTGCCGTCTCGCGCTCGACGATGCTGGCCAGCGTGAGCAATTGCTGCGGCGTGGTGAGCGCCACTGCAGGGTCCCGAGACGCCCAGACAGTCGCCAGTTGCTTGTCCATCGCAGCCTTCGCCCGCGCGACCACCGCCTCGCGCGCTGTACCACGCGTGTAGGAGTAGGTCTCCGGAAACAACTCTCCCTCGCCAAACGCAGGCGTGGTGCCGTCCATCAACGGCGCGTGATCGAAAATCTGTGTGGTTTGAAAGGCCGTCAGCCCCTCGGGTATGGTCAGCTTGTGCTGCACCTGCTGGCCGCGCCGTAGAATGACCAGCGTGGCATAAAGGCTCACATGCTCGGGAAAGATGAATTCCCCTGCCTTCAGCGGCCCAGCCGCACTGGTCAAAAAAGTCGCAATATGAAACGACCAGACATTGCGCAGAACGCCCGCATTCACCAACGCGGCACCCACCACGTCTGGCGTTCCGCGCGGAACAAGCACCGGCCCAGTCGTGGCAAAAGGCCCTGGCCCACTATAGCGGGTGAACGCAAAGCTTAACGCACCCGCCGCAAGCCCGCTGATTACCGTCAGCACAGCCAACGTGATCAGCAGCCGCCGAACCAGCCTGGACATGGAAAAGACCTAAGTTCAGGCCGCCTTGCGGAACAAAATCGACGCGTTGGTGCCGCCGAAGCCGAAGCTGTTCGACAGCGCCACATCGATCTTGCGCGGCTGCGCCTCATGCGCCACCCGGTCAATCACGCTCTCACGCGACGGGCTGTCGAGGTTCAGCGTCGGCGGGGCCACCTGATCGCGGATCGCCATGATCGAGAACACCGCCTCGATGGCACCAGCCGCACCCAGCAAATGCCCGGTTGCCGATTTGGTGGACGACATCGCCACGCTCTTGGCGTGCTCACCGAAGAACCGCTCGCACGCCTCCAGCTCCAAATCATCGCCCAGCGGCGTCGAGGTGCCGTGCGCGTTGATGTAGCCGACCTCTTCGATATTGACATTCGAATTGCGGAACGCCGCCTTCATCGCGCGGAACGCCCCGTCATGGCCCTCAGCCGGGGCGGTGATGTGATGCGCATCGCCGGACAGACCGTAGCCCGAAACCTCGGCATAGATCGTGGCCCCACGCTTCTTCGCGTGCTCGTATTCTTCAAGCACCACCACGCCAGCGCCTTCGCCCATCACAAAGCCGTCACGATCCTTGTCCCAAGGGCGCGAGGCCTTCTGCGGCGAGTCGTTGAAATCCGTCGAAAGCGCGCGCGAGGCACAGAACCCGGCCATACCGATCTTGTTCACCGCAGCCTCGGCACCGCCGGCCACCATCACATCGGCATCGCCGAACATGATCAGCCGCGCCGCATCGCCAATCGCATGCACGCCGGTGGCGCACGCCGTGACCACGGAATGGTTCGGACCCTTGAAGCCATATTTGATCGAAACATGGCCCGAGGCCAGGTTGATCAGCGCCGATGGAATGAAGAACGGCGAAAGCCGCTTCATCTTGCCCTCATGCAGCAGGATCGAGGCCTCATAGATGGTCTCAAGCCCGCCAATGCCAGAGCCGATCATCACCCCGGTGTTGCATTTGTCGTCTTCGGACTCAGGCACCCAGCCGCTGTTCTCCACCGCCTCAGAGGCGGCGACGATCGCATACTGGATGAACTTGTCCATCTTCTTCATGTCTTTCGGCGCAATCCACTCGCCGAAATCCAGCCCGCCCTCGGCGCGCACGCCGCGCGGGATTTCGCCTGCAATTTTCGCCGCCAGATCGCTGGGGTCGAAGGATTGGATGGCACCGATACCCGAATCGCCCCGCAGCAATCGCTGCCAGACATGGTTCACCCCGATACCGAGCGGGCAGGCAATGCCCATACCGGTGACCACCACACGCCGCATCTGCGCCATCCCCACCTTATTTTTTCCCGAAAGCGCGCTGATTACGCTGCTTTCTGCTTCTCGATGTAGTCAATCGCGTCCTTGACGGTGGCGATCTTCTCAGCGGCGTCCTCGGGGATCTCAACGCTGAAGGCTTCTTCGAACGCCATCACCAGCTCAACCGTATCAAGGCTGTCCGCGCCCAGATCGTCGATGAAAGACGCTTCCGGGGTCACCTTCGCTTCGTCGACGCCGAGATGCTCGACGACGATTTTCTTCACCCGATCACCAATATCGCTCATGTCCACTCAAACTCCTGCCTGCCGGTTTGTTCAATCCGGTTTTGTTCAGCCACGTGTTGCGGCGACGCCTGCCTCAAACGAAGTCCGCGCGCTTAGCATGGATTCGTCACAATCGCCAATCTCGGGGGCTCAGATCGTCAAATCATCGCCATCCCACCGTTGACATGCAGCGTGGCCCCGGTCACCCAACCGGCCTCGTCGCTTGCCAAATACAGCACCGATGCCGCGATATCGGCAGGCTTGCCCAGCCGTCCCAGCGGGATCGCCTCAGACAGCTTGGCCTTCTGCACATCGGTCAGTGCGTCCGTCATCGGTGTCTCGATGAAGCCGGGTGCCACCATATTAACGGTGATGCCGCGCGAGCCGACTTCCTGCGCCAACGCCTTGGTCATGCCGACCATGCCAGCCTTGGCCGCCGCATAATTCGCCTGCCCAGGATTGCCGGTGGCCCCGACAATGGAGCCAATGCCGATAATCCGCCCGGCCCGACGCCGCAGCATGCCCTTCAAGGCCGCGCGCGCCAGCCTGAACGGGGCGGTGAGATCAACGTCGATCACCTTCTGCCAATCCTCGTCCTTCATCCGCAGCGCCAGCATGTCCCGCGTCAGCCCGGCGTTGTTCACCAGGATCGAAAGCGGCCCGGCTGCGGCCTCAGCGTCCGCCACCAGCGCGTCAGCAGCGGCGGGATCGCTGAGATCAGCCGGATACACATGCACCCGCTCGCCCAGTTCGGCCGCCAGAGCGTCAAGCGCATCGCGCCGCGTGCCCGACAGCACCACCACCGCACCGGCCTTGTGCAGCGTGCGAGCGATTTCGGCCCCAATGCCGCCGGATGCACCCGTGACGAGTGCGGTTTTGCCGTCGAGTTTGAACATGGCGTCGTCCCTTACAGCGTCTTCAGCAACGCTTCGATTTCGCCCGGCGTGCCCACCGAATGCGTGGCAGCATCCGGCGCAATCCGGCGGATCAGCCCGCTCAGCACGCGGCCGGCGCCGATTTCGATGAAGCTGTCCACGCCCATGCCGATCATCGCCAGCACACTCTCACGCCAGCGCACCGTCGCCGTCACCTGCGCCACCAGCAGGCGGGAAATCTCGGCCGGATCAGTCTCCTTCGCCGCCGAGACGTTCGCCACAACGGGCACAACCGGCGGCAAAGGCGGGGTTTGGCCGAGAGCATCCGCCATCACGCTCGCAGCCGGTGCCATCAGCGCGCAATGGAACGGCGCGGAAACCGGCAGCAGCATCGCCCGCTTCACACCACGCGCCTTGGCAATCTCAATGGCCCGGTCCACCGCAGCCTTATGGCCAGAAATCACCACCTGACCGCCGCCATTGTCATTCGCCGCCTCAACAATCTCGCCGCCTGTTGAGGCTTCAGCACAGATCGAAAGAGCAAGCTCCATTTCGGCCCCAAGCAGTGCCGCCATCGCCCCCACGCCGGGAGCCACCGCCTTTTGCATTGATTGCCCACGCAGCCGCAGCAGTTTCGCCGCCTGGCCGGTCGTGAAGCTGCCAGCAGCGGCCAGTGCGGTGTATTCGCCGAGAGAATGCCCCGCCACCAGCGCCGCGCGGTCAGCAAGCTTAATGCCGCCCTCGCGCTCCAGCACCCGCAGCACCGCCATCGAATGCGTCATCAGCGCCGGCTGGGTGTTCTCTGTCAGCGTCAGGTCTTCCAGCGGGCCTTCGAACATCAGCTTGGACAGCTTGGCCCCGAGGGTTTCGTCCACCTCCTCGAAAACCTCACGTGCCGGTGCGAACGCAGCCGCAAGGTCGCGGCCCATGCCAACACTCTGGCTGCCTTGGCCTGGAAAGATAAAAGCGTGAACCGCCATCATTATGTTCCGAGAGACGAGGCGCGCGGTATCCTGCCCTGCCGTAATTCTGTCAATGTGTGTGGATAAATGGGCGCCCACGAGGGAATAACATGTGTCGTTTTCTGGCCTATCGCGGCGATCCCGTGCTGATCGAAACACTGGTCGCGGCACCCGCCCATTCGCTGATCCACCAGTCTTTGCACGCCACCGAGTCGAAAACCGAGACCAATGGCGACGGTTTTGGCATTGGCTGGTATGGCGAGCGGCCGCATCCGGGCCTCTACCGAGAGGTTCATCCCGCTTGGTCTGACGAAAACCTCCGCTCGCTGTGCGCACAGGTCCGTGCGGGCATGTTCTTTGCGCATGTCCGTGCTGCCACCGGCACCGCGACAACGCGCGCCAACTGCCACCCGTTCACGGCGGGCAAGTGGCTCTTCATGCATAACGGCCAGATCGGCGGCTGGGGTGCCGTGCGCCGCCGCGTCGAGCAGGCCATCCCGGACGAGCTTTATCACATGCGCGCCGGCAGCACCGACAGCGAGGCCATTCTGCTCTGCGCGCTTGCAATGGGTCTCGAAAATGACCCGCCGCTGGCCATCAGCCGCACACTGTCGATGATCTGGGGCCTGATGCAGCAAGTCGGCACCACCGATCCGCTGCGCTTCACCGCCTCACTCACCGATGGCCAGAACATCTGGGCCTTCCGCTGGTCGTCAGACGCCAGACCGCCGACACTTTATTGGCGCGAGGATGACCAGGGCCTCGTTATCGTCTCCGAGCCGATCGACGAGCGCCGGGCAGCCTGGCACGCCGTGGCCCCGAGCGGCTGCCTTGTGGCCCTTGCCGGCCAGCCTTTGCAGGTCACATCTCTGCCAGAGGTGCAGGCTTTGCTTCCCGTACCAGCCTGAATCCCGTAACGTCTGACCACAGGGGACGGTATGAGCGAGCGCGTTTTCGATATCGCAATCATCGGCGGCGGCATCAACGGTGCCGGCATTGCGCGTGACGCGGCCGGGCGCGGCTGGTCAGTGGCGCTGTGTGAGCGTGGTGATCTCGGTGGTGCCACGTCGGCCTCCTCTACCAAACTCGTGCATGGTGGCCTGCGCTACCTCGAACACTACAAATTTCGTCTCGTCCGCGAAGCGCTGCAGGAGCGTGAGGTGCTGTGGGGCATTGCACCGCACATCATCTGGCCGCTCCGCTTCGTGCTGCCACATCATCAAGGCCTGCGACCAGCATGGCTGCTGCGCCTCGGCCTGTTCCTGTATGACCACATCGGTGGCCGCAAGCTGCTGCCTGCCACCATCACCCGCAAATTGGATGACGGCATCCTCAAGCCCGAATTCGCCAAAGGCTTCGAATATTCCGATTGCTGGGTCGAGGACAGCCGCCTCGTCGTTCTCAACGCCCGAGACGCCGCCGAGCGCGGGGCGCACATCATGGTCCGCACAGAATGCGCCAGCGCCACGCGGGAAGGCGGGCTGTGGCATCTCACCCTGCGCGATCAGGACGGCATGTCGAGCACCATCCACGCCCGCACACTCGTCAACGCCGCCGGCCCCTGGGTCGCCCGCGTGCTCGGCCAAGTCGTCCGCTCCAACACGCAGGCCAAGGTCCGCATGGTCCAAGGCAGCCACATCGTGGTGCCGAAACTCTATGAGCACGACCGCTGCTACATCTTTCAGAACGCCGACAACCGTATCTTCTTCGCCATCCCCTATGAGCGGGATTTCACCCTGATCGGCACCACCGACCAGGATTACCAGGGCGATCCTGCGGATGTTCACGCCAGCCGGGCAGAGATCGACTACCTCTGCAAGGGAGCCAGCGACTATTTCGCCAAGCCGGTCACGCCCGATCAGGTGGTCTGGACCTATTCCGGCGTTCGCCCCCTGTATGACGACGGGGCCAGCGCCGCGCAGGAAGCGACTCGGGACTATGTCTTGAAGCTTGATGCCAATGAGGGCGAGCCCCCGCTGCTCAGCATCTTCGGCGGCAAAATCACCACCTATCGCAGGCTGGCCGAGGCGGCCCTCGACAAAATTGCACCGTTTCTGCCGAAAATGGCCGGTTCCGCCGCGGGTTGGACCGCTTCCGCCGCACTGCCCGGGGGTGATTTCGCACGCGATGGGTTCGACGGGCTGGTGCGCTATCTGCTCGGCAAATACCCCTTCCTGGAGCTGTCGCACGCCACCCGTCTGGCCCGTGCCTACGGTACCAGGGCAGAGGTTTTGCTGGGCAATTCCAAGAGCATGGCTGATCTCGGTGAACATTACGGGGCCGACCTGACCGAGGCGGAACTGCGCTATCTCGTCAATGGCGAATGGGCGAGCCAGGCCGCCGATGTGGTATGGCGGCGCAGCAAGCTCGGCCTGCGCATCACGCCATCGCAATTCACCCGGATCGACGAGGCGCTGGCCGCCATGGCCCCGCAGCGCCAGCCGGTTTAGGCCCAGGTGCCACGCCGCAACCCGGCCACGCAGCCGGGTTTTAACCCGCCTGTGCAGTTTTTAACTATTTATGACGCAAATAGGTGGTGCGCCCGGCGCGCAATCAGGAAAGAATGATGTTCAGGCTTCGCGTCGCCTGAAAGCTGCCTATGTCTGCTATCCGATTTACCGACTGACCGCCAGGAGCGTTCGATCCCATGCTCTCCCGCAATTTAGAACAGACGCTCCACCGTGCCCTGTCGCTCGCAACCGAGCGCCACCACGAATACGCAACCCTGGAACACCTGCTGCTCGGCCTCGCCGATGACACAGATGCCGCAACCGTGCTGCGCGCGTGCGGCGTTGACCTCGACAAACTGCGAACCGACCTGACCGAGTTCCTCGACAAGGAACTCTCCGGCCTTGCCACCGACCGTCCGGGTGACCCGAAGCCAACCGCTGGCTTCCAGCGCGTCGTGCAGCGCGCCGCCATCCATGTGCAGTCCTCCGGCAAGGAAGAAGTGACCGGTGCCAACGTGCTCGTCGCACTCTTCAGTGAGCGCGAGAGCCACGCCGTTTATTTCCTGCAGGCGCAGGACATGACGCGCCTGGATGCCGTGAACTTCATCAGCCACGGCATCGCCAAGGCTCCGGGGCGCACAGCACCGCGCGCCGCGCAGGGCTCCACGCCCCCAGCCGATGGCCAGCCGGAGACGGAGCGCGAGGAGAAATCCGCCAAGCGTGGCCAGGACGCGCTGTCGAATTACTGCGTCAACCTCAACAAGAAGGCCATGGGCGGCAAAATCGACCCGCTGATCGGCCGTGAGCATGAGATTGAGCGCACGATCCAGATCCTGTGCCGCCGCACCAAGAACAACCCGCTTTACGTGGGTGATCCCGGCGTCGGCAAAACCGCCATCGCCGAAGGTCTGGCCAAGCGCATCGTGGAAGGTGACGTGCCGGAAGTGCTGGCGAAATCCACCATCTACTCGCTCGACATGGGTGCCTTGCTGGCCGGCACCCGCTATCGTGGTGACTTTGAGGAGCGGCTGAAGGCTGTCGTCACCGAACTCGAAGCGCAGCCCAACGCCGTGCTGTTCATCGACGAAATCCACACCGTCATCGGGGCCGGTGCCACGTCCGGCGGTGCCATGGATGCGTCGAACCTGCTCAAGCCCGCTCTGGCCGCGGGTACCATGCGCTGCATCGGCAGCACCACCTACAAGGAATTCCGCACCTATTTCGAGAAGGACCGCGCTTTGGTGCGGCGCTTCCAGAAGATCGACGTCAACGAGCCGTCGATTGAAGATGCGATCAAAATTCTGCGTGGGCTCAAGACCAACTACGAAAAGCACCACAAGGTCCGCTACACCGAGGAGGCCATTCGCGCCGCCGTCGAGCTGTCGGCGAAATACATCCACGACCGCAAGCTGCCGGACAAGGCGATCGACGTCATTGACGAAGTCGGTGCCTCGCGGATGCTTCAGCCCGAAGGCAAGCGCCGCAAGACCGTGACGTTGCGCGACGTGGAAGAGATCGTGGCCAAGATCGCTCGCATCCCACCCAAGTCGGTGTCGGCGGATGACAAGGAAACGCTACGCAATCTCGACCGTGATCTGAAGTCGATGGTCTTCGGCCAGGACAAGGCGATCGAGGCATTGTCGGCGGCCATCAAACTGTCCCGCGCCGGTCTGCGTGAGGCGGAGAAGCCGATTGGCAACTACCTGTTCTCGGGTCCGACCGGCGTTGGCAAAACCGAAGTGGCGCGCCAGCTGGCGTCTACCCTCGGCATCGAGCTGATCCGCTTCGACATGTCGGAATACATGGAGCGTCATTCCGTCAGCCGTCTGATCGGAGCACCCCCGGGCTACGTGGGCTTTGACCAGGGCGGCATGCTGACCGACGCCATCGACCAGCACCCACATTGCGTGCTGCTGCTCGATGAGATCGAGAAGGCGCATCAGGATCTCTACAACATCCTGCTGCAGGTGATGGATCACGGCAAACTGACGGACCACAACGCCAAGATCGTTGATTTCCGCAACGTCATTCTGATCATGACCACCAACGCCGGTGCGTCGGACATGGCGAAGGAAGCCATCGGCTTTGGCCGTGAGGGGCGTGAAGGTGAGGATGAAGATGCCATCAAGCGCATGTTCACCCCGGAATTCCGCAACCGTCTGGACGCGGTGATCCCGTTCGCGGCTCTGTCGCAAGACACCGTGGGCCGCGTGGTGGAGAAGTTCGTGATGCAGCTGGAAGCCCAGCTCGCGGATCGCAACGTCACCATCGAGCTGTCATCCGGTGCGAAGGAATGGCTCGCCGAGCGTGGCTATGATCGTCTGTATGGTGCGCGCCCATTGGCCCGCGTCATTCAGGAATACATCAAGAAGCCGCTGGCCGAGGAGCTGCTGTTCGGTCGCTTGACCAAGGGCGGCTCGGTGAAGGTCACGCTGAAGGACAAGTCGCTCGACTTCGAGGTGATCGAGGCCAACACGCCGCCGGCGGCCAAGGCTGAGTCGGACGACACTGAACGCGAAGCCGAAACGGCGGAGTGATCAAGCAAACCGGCGAGGGGGTCTCCCTCGCCGGTTGTCGTTTCAGCCGTTGTTTTGCTCAGGCCAGATGCTTGGCAAAAAACGCCAGCGTCCGCTCCTGGGCCTGTGCCGCATCTGGTGCGCTGTAGCTGCCGCGGTCATTGCAGCCAAAACCATGTTGCGCGCCTGGGTAGATGAAAATCTCCACGCCCGGCTGTGCCTTGTGGATCAACTCTACGTCGGTCAGCGGAATGCCGGTGTCCAACTCGCCAAAATGTAACTGCACCGGGGCGTTTGGATGCTCTGTGCGCGTGCCGGCAATGCCGCCGCCATACCAGCCCACCGCCGCCTGGAACGCCTTGCTGCGTGTGGCACCCCACCACGCAATCGTCCCACCCCAGCAATAGCCGACGATGCCCTTGCGGCGATCGCCCAAATAGGCGGCCGCAGCAGCGACGTCTGCCATCGCCGCATCGTCCGTCACATGGCCACGCAAATCACGCCCGCGCGCCACGTCATCTGCCGTGTAGCCCAACTCCGTGCCGCGCACCGTGCGGTCGAACAACGCCGGCGCCACCACGCGATAGCCCTGTGCGGCGAAGTTCGCGCACACATGGCGAATATGGCTGTTGACACCGAAAATCTCCTGAATAACGACGAGGCCGTGCTTGGCGTCCTCGCGCCCGTCCACCCAGGCCTGGAAATGATGCCCGTCAGCGGCGGTCAGCGTGATGAATTCTGCCATGTGATGCTCCTGCGATGCGACGCCCCTTGGCTTGACACCAAGTGCGTGCGGCGCAGGATGGCGGGATGGGAGAACTGGTCAACCTTCGTTTGGAGAAAAAGCGCCGGGAACGTGCGGCCGAAGCCGCGGAGGCCGCCGAAAACCGCGCCCGCTTCGGCCTGACCAAATTGGCCCGCACGTCCAAGGAAGCCGATAAGCTCCGCGCCGACACCTTGCTCGATGGCGCGAAGCTGGAGCCCATGCCGCCGGTTAAGGGTTAATCGGCACGGCCGTTACACTGTTGTAGGGACTGCCCTGCGCACCTATCGTGATGGTGGACCAGACCAGATACACCAGCACCTGCTTCTCCTTGTCATACAGGCGGGAGACCTTGATCTCCTTGAAGAACAGGCTGGCGCGTTCGCCGAACACGACCTCTTTCTCCGGCAGGTCGGCCTTCACCACCACGCGGCCAGTGGCCCGGCAGGCGATGGAAAAGCGGCTCGGGTCGGTGGCAAGGCCAAGCGTGCCCTTCACACCACCTGTTTCAGCGCGGGACATATAGCAGCTGACACCCTCTACCTTCGGGTCGTCATACCGGTCCACCACCACGCGATCATTGCGGCCAACCAGGCGGAAGGTGGTGCTCACATCGCCAATGCGTGTCGGTTCATCGCCCGAAGCAAAGGCGGGGCTGGCCAGCGTGGCGGCGGAGAGCAAGGCAAAACCGAGGGCAGCAAGACGCATGGCGGAGCCTTCAGCGCGCAAATCGCGCAAACGAGGTGACGAGTTCGGCATAGATGGCGCGCTTGAAGTCCACTGCCAAGCCCGGCAATTCGGCCAGTTCCGCCCAGCGCCAGGCGTCGAACTCCGGATGCTCCTCGGCAAAAAGATTGATGTCCACATCCACGCCGGTGAAGCGCAGGGCGAACCAGCGCTGGCGCTGGCCGCGATATTTGCCACCCAGTGCCACGCCGATCGCCTCCGCCGGCAGATCATAGCTCAGCCAGTCCGGATGCTCGCCGATGATCTCGGCCTTGTCGGTGCCGATCTCCTCGGCGAGTTCGCGTAGCACGGCGCGGCGCGGGTCTTCATTCGCGTCGATCCCGCCCTGTGGCAGCTGCCAGCCGCCGGGTGCCGCCTCCTGCGTCGGATGGGATTGCCTGCGGCCGATCCACACGAGCCCCTCAGCATTGAACAAAACGGCACCCACGTTCGGGCGATAGGGCAGGGTGGCTGGGTCGATCATTTTGGCGCGGTTATCCTGGCGACGTTCAAGGGGGCAACAGTGAGCGGTGCTTGCGGCATCTGCACTACCACGCTCACCGGGGCCAGCGCCACGCCGCGCGCCTCCAGCCCTGCCGCCCAAACGGCGATGCGATCGACCACACCCGGCGTTGGCCTTCCGGCAAGGCCGATGGCGCTGCCGCGATCCCGTGCCACCTTCTCCAGCCGCGCCAATGCGGCATCAAGCTCTGCGGCCCCAGCGGGATCATCAAGCACCAAATCCACGCCGCGCTGCACAGCGCCGCTGCGGGAAGGGGATGCGGGATGCAGCCCGGCCGGCCTTGGATCAACATAAAGCAGCCCGCGCTGTGCCAGTGTTGCAAGCATGGCGGACATTTGATCCCCCGCTGCCGCCAGACGCTCCCCCCGCATTTCACCCAGTGCTCCGGTGGCCCCGGCATACCCGGAAAACCGCGTCATCGCCCATTCCAGGCGTTGCTCGTTCACGGTCGGGCTCGCCCCCGTCAGCAAGGCCTGCTTGCCCGGATCGTTCAGCGGATAGCCCTGCGGTTCCATCGGAATGGACAGCAACAACTCATGCCCGGCAGCGCGTGCGGCATCGAGCAGCTTGTCCATTCGGCGGGCATAGGGGGACACCGCGAGTGATACCGTCCTTGGCAGGTTGGCGCTGGCGGCCAGCGACTCTGCCTCGTTCATACCGATGCCCGCCAGCAGAACAGCCACACGCGGGCGTGTATCGCTCGCGTTGAACGCCGCCGCATAGGCCTGCATCGGCCGCCGCCCCTCCACCCCGATTCTCGGCAGTCGGCCGCCTTCATAGAGCGCCGAAGCCTCCAGCAATGCTGGGTCTGGCGGGGCAATGGCCCCAAATGCGGCAACTGGCCCCGGCGAATGTGCTTCAACCGGCGGCACGAGCGCCACATGCGCAGGCTCCGGCTTCGCAGGCTCCCGCTTCGCAGGCTCCACTTGCGCAGGCTCCACTTGCGCGGGCTCCGGCCTCGCGTGCTCCGGCTCAGCCCTTGTGGCCTCTGCCACAGGTTCCAAACGCTCCGCGTGCCGCTCCGGCAACGGGCCGAGCACCGCCAATGCCGTGGCCCCACTCGCGCCGAACAACCCGATCATGCACCAGAGCCATAGCAGAGAGCGCAGCACCAAAGGCCGCCTTGCCTTAACCGCGCCCGTTTTGGGCTTCAGCCAGTTTTTCACGCCTTCACCTGCAGGATGTTGCCCTGGGCCGCATCCTGCACAAAAGGCGTTAACAATGTGCGAGCAGCGCCCGCCCCGGATTTAGAGCAACGCCCGACCAGATTGAACCGTTCCGGTGCAATCTGGTCGGCGCTAAGTTG
>CAIJTR010000187.1 GCA_903823665.1 uncultured Rhodospirillales bacterium | reverse complement strand
TAATGATACGGCGACCACCGAGATCTACACAGGCGAAGACACTCTTTCCCTACACGACGCTCTTCCGATCTCATAAGGAATGCACCCACACCGGCGGACGGCAGCGTGGATAGAATGGTCAGCGGCAGAATGTAGCTCTCATAGAGAATGCCCAGGATCAGATAGACCGAGATCAACGCCGCCGCGATCAGGTAAGGCTGGCTTGCCAGCGAGGACTGGAACGCCTGCGCCGTGCCCTGGAACGTCCCGCGCAACCCGGCCGGCACCCCAAGCTGGCTCATCACCGTGTTCACCTTGGTCACCGCATCGCCAAGTGCCACGCCGTCAGCCAAATTGAACGACAGCGTCACCGCCGGGAACTGGCTCTGGTGGTTGATCGAAAGCGGTACCACCGGCTTGGTTGAAACCGTCACAAAAGTCGACAACGGAACCGCCACACCGGTGCTTGAGCGCACATGGAGTTTGTCTAGCGTGTCCAGCAATCCCTGCTGATCTGGCAATACTTCCAAGATCAGGTGGTAGGAGTTCACTTGTGTGAAATACTGCGTCACCTGCCGCTGGCCGAACGCGTCATACAACGTGTCGTCAATCACCTGCGGCAGAATTCCGAAGCTCGCGGCGCGATCACGATCAATCGTCAGCGTCGCCGTCGTGCCCGCCATTTGCTGGTCACTGCTAAGGTCGCGTAGAACGTCGATCTTGCCGAGACCCCCCAGAATTTTTGGGGCCCACGCGTAAAGCTCGTTGATGTCGGCGTCCTGCAGCGTGAACTGATACTGCGCCTTCGCCAGACGGCCGCCGACGTTGATATCTTGGCCGGCCTGGAACCTTGCCTCCACGCCTGCCACTTTCGCCAGCTTCGGTCTCAGGCGGGCAATAACCTTCTGCGCAGAGGACGTGCGTTCCTCAAATGGCTTGAGAGCGACGTAGATACGCCCATTGTTGGCAGGAGATCCGCTGGCGGCACCGACTGATGACGAATAGCCCGCCACGTCAGGGTCTTCACCGACAATCTTGCCCAACTCCAACTGCTTGCGAGACATTTCAGCAAACGAGATATCCTGCGAACCCTCGGTGATACCGATCAACACACCGTTGTCCTGCTGCGGAAAGAAGCCCTTCGGGATCTTCACGAACAAATACGCGGTGGTGCCCGCCGTCGCGAAAAATACCAGCAGCGTGATGAAACTGTATTTCAGCGCAATATCCAGCGTTCGGCGATAGCCGCCCAGCAGCGCCTCAAAGAACTTTTCCACCATCCGGTAAGCCCAGCCGTGATGGCCATGCTCATGGCTGAGAAAGCGCGAGCACATCATCGGCGTCAGCGTCAGCGAAATAAACGCCGAAACCGCCACCGTGATCGCTACCGTCACCGCAAACTCACGCATCAACCGGCCAACAATGCCGCCCATAAGTAGCAGTGGAATGAACACGGCGATCAGGGAGACGGAAATTGATATGATCGTGAACCCAATTTCGCCGGCACCTTTCAGCGCCGCGTCCATCGGCTTCATGCCGTCTTCGATGTGACGATAAATATTCTCCAACATCACGATGGCGTCGTCGACCACGAAACCCACGGCAATCGTCATCGCCATCAGCGACAAATTGTCTAGGCTGTAGTCGAGTAAATACATCACCGCAAGCGCCCCGATCAGAGCCAGCGGTACCGTTACGGACGGGATCACCGTCGCCCAGAAATTGCGCAGGAAGACGAAGATCACCGCCACCACGAGGCCGATCGAGATCATCAGCGTGAACTGCACGTCCGCCACCGACGCACGAATGGTCTGCGTCCGGTCAAGGATCTGCGTCACCGAAATCGCCGGTGAAATCGAAGCCTTCAGTGCCGGCAGGTTCGCCTTGATCCGATCCACTGTGTCGATCACGTTTGCACCCGGCTGCTTGAAGATAAACAGCTGAATGCCGCGCCGCCCGTTTTGCCACCCGGCCAGCTGCAGGTTCTCAGCCGCGTCCACTGTCACGCCAATATCCGCAAGCCGGATCGGTGCGCCGTTACGATACGCCAGCACCAAATTCTCGTATTCTTTCGCCTTCGTCAGCTGGTCATTGGCAAAAATGCTGAACGCCTGCTTGTCGCCGTTGATGGTCCCCTTCGGCGAGTTCGTCGTGGCACTCACCAGCATCAGGCGAACGTCTTCCATCGTCAGGCCCATGGCGGCCAAGCGCGCCGGGTCAACTTGAACACGTACCGATGGCTTCTGCTCGCCACCGATCAAAACCTGCGAAACACCCTGGATCTGCGACATCTGCTGCGCCAGCACCGTGTCAGCAGCCTCGTCAATCTCAGTCAGCGCAAGCGTGTCTGACTGCACAGCCAAAATCAGAATCGGGCTGTCGGACGGGTTCACCTTACGGAACGTGGGAGGAGACGGCAGCGCCTTTGGCAACTGGCCAGAGGCGGCCTGAATAGCAGCCTGCACGTCGAGCGACGCAGCATCGATGTTGCGATCAAGATCGAACTGCAAAACCACCTGAGAACCGCCAGCCACCGAAATCGATGTGAGCTGTGCAAGTCCTGGAATCTGACTGAACTGGCGTTCCAGCGGCGCTGCAACCGAGGTTGCCATCGTCTCTGAACTTGCACCCGGAAATGATCCCGTCACCTGGATCGTCGGAAATTCCACCCTTGGCAGCGGTGCCACTGGCAGAAGTGGATAGGCTACCAACCCGATGAGCAATATAGCGGCCATCACGAGAGACGTAGCAACCGGCTTTTTGATGAACGGGGTGGAGATGCTCATATCATTCGACCGATCAATTGGGCGATGTGAGTGGAGGATACCATTCGAGTCTTACATAGAGTCTTCAGCTACCGGGAGCGTTCGTGGCTTGCACCTTGCTGCCGTTTGCAAGCCTGGACTGCCCGGCCACCACAACCGTCTCGGTGCCGGTAAGGCCACTCGAAACAACGGCAATATTCCCCGTGTCTTGCACCACCTCAACCGGAACAGACTTTGCCGTCTGGTCTGGCTGAATGGTGTAGACATACATTCCCAGCTGACCTCGCAGGATAGCTGATGTAGGCACAGTCAAAGCATGCTGTCGGACATCAACCAGCATCCTCGCATTGAGGAATTGTCCGGGCCAGAGCTTACTGTCCGTGTTGTCGAATATCGCCTTCACCTTGATCGTGCCTGTTGTGGTGTCGATCGTGTTGTCGATTGTCAGCATTTTGCCGGTCGAAAGCTGAGTCTTGTCGTCGGCGGTGGATGTCAGAACGCTGGGCTTGCCCTTGCTCATTGCCGTGATGATTTGCCCAAGCCGGTCCTGCGGCAGCGTGAACGTCACCGTCACAGGATGAATGGCGCTCAGCGTTGCAATGCCTGGGCTGGTGTTGTCAGCCGCACGAATAAAGCTGCCAGGGTCCGTCAGCCGCAATCCAACACGCCCGTCGAACGGGGCGGTGATCTGGGTGAACTCCAAATTCAGCCTTGCCGCTGCAATGTTCGCCTCATCACCCTTGATCGCTGCAGTAAGCTGCGCAACTGAGGCCACATTATTGTCAACGGTCGCCTGTGTCTCAAATTGATTGCGTGCCAGCTGGGTAGATCGACCCAGGCTCTGACGAGCATTTGTCAGCGACGCCTCATCGCTCGCCTTCTTGGCGACCACTTGGTCCAGCACAGCCTGATAAGGGCGGGGGTCAATCACCGCGAGCAATGCGCCTGCTTTAACCTCATCGCCCTCATTGAACAGCACGCGGTCAAGCGTGCCATCCACCCGGGGATGCAGCACCACAGTATTCGACGCCGCCACCAGCCCAAGGCCCTTAAGGTAGACTGGCACATCCTGATAGCTTGGCTTGCTCACCGTCACAGGCACGCCGCCACCCGCCTGGGCAAGTGCCAGACTCGGTGCGGCGGCTGTCAAGCCAACCAAAATCAATACGTTACGGGACAATCGGTCGAAAAAACACCCTCGAGCCAGCATCAACGAAGTTCTCCGAGAGTGTTGCCCGATCAGTCACTCAGGCATCGCGCTCCTGCACGGCATCATAAATAGCAAACCATGTGTGCCAAGCGTCTGTGAACTGGCGCACACACATTTACGCTCCCGGCATACCATCAATTGGGCCAGAAGAAATGAAAAAATGCACCCCAGACCCATATAGAAATCATGCAAGTCAACACCCCTGCAGATCGAACATCACGCAGAGAAATTTCTCAACCGATTCCGCGCTCAAAACGGTCGGCAGTGCGTCGTGGACATGCTGGCTTTGGTTTCACTCAGGAATACGATATCGAACGCACACGCGGTCTCGTGGCACCTTTGGCCCGATCCGCCGTCCGATGAGGAAAATACATATGACCAAAGCCGGCCGTGCCGCACTGTTTTTGATCTCTCTGGCCGCCCTCTCTGGCTGTGGCCGCTACAAGGAAGTGCGCATGGTTGACCCACGCTCCGGGGTCGCTGCCACGTGTAAGTCTGATCGCTACAATGTGCTGACGACCAACAGCGTGGTCCAGGAGGTCAACGCCTGCGTTCAGGAGCTGACTTACTACGGTTTCCAGGATGAAGATGCTCTGATCGCTGCGGCGAAGGGCAAATAACGCGATGTGGCGGACGCCTTAAATAGCGTTCGCCAGCCAAAATCAGCTATTTGCGCTCATCATCCCGTTCGTCGTGACGTGGCCATGTCCCGCCTGCGCATGACCATGATCGGTCGCGGCGTCACGGAAATACGATACGATGTGAACCCGCACAGCGCTTGTGCGGCCACCGGCCACACCGGAACTCCGTGATACCCGCTCAATCATGCGAATGGCTTCGGTCAGCGTCATGTTCTCACGACGGCAAATCTCGCCAAGCGCATCCCAAAGTTCCGGTTCAAGGCGAATACTCGTCCGCCCACCGGCCGAAGTGACGTTTCGGTTCACCAATCGGCTCTCACCCACGCCAGCCTCCCGTCTCTATAGGCATCCAATATGTTTATTAAATAGTAAACAAATTCTTGAGGTGGAAGCCGGTTTTTCAAAAATATACAATGGTATGTTTTTCATCTTTTCTATTTACAGGTGTGAACTTGCTATTCGCTGGGTGCTCGTAAATTTAATGATAGGGCATGTAAACCGCCGGCAAATTCAGCCGCCAGCGCCTCATGCACCGCGCGCGACCGAGCCAAGCGGCCAAGCGACGTGAACCGGTCAGACACCATCATCACCTGGTAATGCGTCTGCCCTCCCTCGCGGGCACCGGCATGTCCGGCGTGCAGGGCGCTTTCATCGATCACCCTCAACTCCGTCGGCGCAAAACCCGCCTGCAAGGCCGCCTCAATCCGCTGCTTTCGATCCATTTGCATTTCTCCTCTTTCCATCCACCCGATCACCCGCACATAACCGAACCATGACCCGCAGCACACCCCGACCGCGCGCCTACGCGCCAGATCCGGCAGCACCGGGTCATAGTTGCGACATCGCCGGCTGCCCTAACCTCGGAGAATACCGGGCACCAAAATCGCGCACCGCGCTGAACCAGTACTTCTGGTTCTGCCTCGATCACGTCCGTGCTTACAATGCGGGGTGGGATTTCTACAAAGGCATGACGCCCGGTCAAATCGAGGCGCAACTCCGCGCCGACACCGCTTGGCAACGCCCAACCTGGCCTCTCGGTCATTTGGGTGGGCATATCGACGAGCAAATGCTGCGCGATCCGAACCATGTCCTCAACGCCGGTCTTGGCGCGCGCAACAAAGCACCGCCCGCCGCGGACATCATGCCGACCGATCTGCGCGAGCCCATGGCAACGCTGGGCCTCGACTGGCCCGTCACGCTGGACATGTTGAAGGCCCGCTACAAGGAACTCGCCAAGCGCCACCATCCCGACGCCAATGGCGGCGATCTTGCCTCGGAAGAGAAACTAAAGAACATCAACCTCGCCTACGCCGCCATTCGCGTCCGCCTCACCGCTGAACCGCAGGCAGCGACGGGTTAAGACCGTACGATTGTCAGGCTGCACTACCCATCTGGAAAACCCGGGCGTATCATCCCGGAATTGACGCACAGGACCTATGCTCGATGAACGATGCCGCTCTCTCTGCCAGCCCCACGCCCACCTCGGCCATTTCGATGCCCGACATCACGTTGGACGTGCGCGCCACGTTCGGCATCGACTCCGATCTGCACGTGCCGGGCTTCTCCATCCGCACGGAGCACGTGCCGGATGTTGACCCAACCTATAAGTTTGACCGCGACACCACGCTGGCCATTCTCGCAGGCTTTGCGTTCAACCGCCGCGTGATGATCCAGGGCTACCACGGCACCGGCAAATCCACCCATATCGAGCAGGTTGCAGCGCGCCTCAACTGGCCCTGCATCCGCGTCAACCTCGACAGCCACATCAGCCGTATTGATCTGATCGGCAAAGACGCTATCGTCCTCAAGGACGGCAAGCAGATCACCGAATTCCGCGAAGGCATCCTGCCGTGGGCGCTGCAGCACTCCTGCGCCCTGGTGTTCGATGAGTATGACGCAGGCCGGCCGGACGTGATGTTTGTCATCCAGCGCGTGCTGGAAGTGGAGGGCAAGCTCACTCTGCTCGACCAGAACAAGGTCATCCGCCCGCACCCGGGCTTCCGCCTGTTCGCCACTGCCAACACGGTGGGCCTGGGTGACACCACCGGCCTCTACCACGGCACACAGCAGATCAACCAAGGCCAGATGGACCGCTGGAACATCGTTGCCACGTTGAACTACCTGCCGCACGGTCAGGAGACTGACATCGTCATGGCCAAAATGGGCACGGACGCGACGGACAAAGCCGCCAAAAAGCGCATTGAGAGCATGGTGGCCCTGGCCGACCTCACTCGTGCCGGCTTCATCAACGGTGACATCTCCACCGTTATGAGTCCCCGGACGGTCATCACCTGGGCAGAAAACACCAAAATCTTCAACGATATCGGCTTTGCCTTCCGCCTCTCGTTCCTCAACAAATGCGACGAGGCCGAACGCTCGACGGTGGCTGAATATTACCAGCGTTGCTTCAACGAAGAGCTGCCGACTGGAAACATGGTGCGCAAAGGCTAGCCAATCGTGTCTGATAAGAAGGACGCAACGCGTTCCGAAGACTTCAAAAAGGCCACTGCAAGCGCTCTGCGTGCAGTGGCCGGCAGCGCCGAGGTCCAGGTTGCTTATCAGCCGGGGCCGTCCGGCTTGGCTGGCAAGCGCGCCCGGCTTCCTTTGCCGACCCGCGCCTTGCCACCCGCCGAAATGGCGCGCCTGCGTGGTGCCGCTGACGCGCTTGCTTTGCGCCTGAAGCATCACGACGACAACGTCCACAACGCCCGCATGCCCAGCCGTCGTGAGGCGCGGGACGTTTATGACGCTCTCGAACAGGCCCGAGTGGAGGTGATCGGCTCCACCAACATGGCCGGCATCGCAGCCAACCTCCACGCCAAGCTCGCAGAAACCTGCGAAAGCGAGGGCTACGACCGGATGACCCGCAAGGATCAGCTGCCGATCGCGGCTGCCCTCGGTCTCCTCGCCCGTGAGCGCATGTCAGGCCAAGCCGCGCCAAAATCAGCCACCCGCGTGCTGGACCTTTGGCGCAGCACAATCGGCGATCTGGCCGATAACGCGCTCAACGAAATGGCTACGAATGCGGGTGATCAATCCGCATTCACCCGTTCCGCCCGCAAGTTGCTCGCCGCCCTCGACCTCGCCGAGGCCGAAGTCGATGCCGAGCCCGATCCGTCCGATGACACCAGCGATGACGAGGGTGAACAGGCCGGACAGCAGGACCAGAACCAGGAAGGCGAGGGGCAATCGCAATCCGAAGCCGAGTCGATGCTCGGTGCCCAGCCTGAGCAAATGGAAGGCGAAGCCGCCGACGACGAAGCTGGCGAAGAAGCCGACGATGACAGCGCCGCCGCCGAAGGTGACGACCGTCCCGGTGGCCCGCAGCCACGCCGTGAAAAGCCAAGTGGTGATCCAGAGGCAAGCTACCGCCCCTACACTCGCCAATTCGACGAGGAAATCGACGCCTCTGATCTGTGTGATGCCGACGAACTCGCTCGCCTGCGCCAGCATCTTGACACGCAACTCCAGCATCTCCAGGGCGTCGTCGCCAAGCTCGCCAACCGCCTGCAGCGTCGTCTGATGGCGCAACAGACCCGCGCATGGGACTTCGATCTCGAAGAAGGCCAGCTCGACGCCGGCCGTCTCGCCCGCGTCATCGTCAACCCGATGATGGCGCTCTCCTACAAGCACGAGCGCGATACCGAATTCCGTGACACCGTCGTCACGCTCTTGATCGACAACAGCGGCTCCATGCGCGGTCGCCCCATCACTGTCGCCGCCATGTGTGGGGATATTCTCGCCCGCACGCTCGAACGCTGCGCGGTCAAAACCGAAGTCCTCGGCTTCACCACTCGCGCCTGGAAAGGCGGCCAATCGCGTGAGCGTTGGGTGCAGGAAGGCAAGCCGCGCAACCCCGGCCGCCTCAACGACCTGCGCCACATCATCTACAAATCTGCGGACAGCCCGTGGCGCCGCAGTCGCAAGAACCTTGGCCTCATGCTGCGCGAGGGCTTGCTCAAGGAAAACATCGACGGCGAAGCCTTGCTCTGGGCCTACCGCCGCATTCTCGCGCGCCCCGAGCATCGCCGCATTCTCATGGTCATCAGCGACGGTGCGCCCGTCGATGACAGCACGCTATCGGTCAATCCAGGCAACTACCTGGAACGCCACCTGCGTGACGTTATCAAGGAAATCGAGGACCGCCGCGCTGTCGAACTCGTCGCAATCGGCATCGGGCATGACGTCACGCGTTACTACAAGCGCGCCGTCACCATCGTCGATGCAGAGGAACTCGGCGGCACCATGATGAAGAAGCTGACCGAGTTGTTCGACGAAGATGCAGCCGCCGCGTGGGCGCGTGCCTCGATAGAGCGCACTTCAGTCGTAGCCTGACATCAGACCGAGGCGGCTGTCTCGGTCTTGGTCTCGGGTGGCACAAGTTGCAACGCCGTCGCCCGCTTGAATTCCAGCGTGAACATCGTGCCATCAGGCGTGTTGTCGGCAATGATGTCGCCGCCAAAGCCGTGCATCATTGTTTGACACAGTGACAAACCTAAGCCGGTGCCCTGACCAGGTGGCTTGGTGGTGAAAAAGGCCTGGAACAGCCGCCGCTTCACGTCTGCTGAAAGCCCAGAGCCGTTATCGCAAACATTCAGGCGCACCTTGTCGCCGACGGTGGCGAACACCCGAACGTGCCTGTGCTCCGCAGGCACGTCGCGCAATGCATCACGCGCATTCATCAGTAGGTTGACCAGGATCTGCTCAACCTGAACCATCCGTGCCACCACTTGAGGCACATGCTCATCCAATTCAATTGAGACCTCGACGCGGGCTTCGCGCAGCGGGCTACCAGCAAGCGACATTGCCCCGGTCACCGCCTGCGAAAGATCAACCGCCGCCAAATCGCCGCCCTCAACATGCCCATAGCTGCGCAGATGCCGGATCATCTCACCGGCCCGGTCCGTTTGCCGCAAAATGGCCGAGATCTGAGACAGCAGAGCGTCTGGTGCCGCACAATCCTCTGCCATCGACTGCGCAATCGACGCCGCCATGCCAATCACGGTCACCGGCTGGGTCAACTCATGCGCCAGTGATGTTGCAATTTCACCAAGCGTGGCCATGCGGTTGTGCAACGCTGCCGATGCCGCTAGCTCACGCTCGTGGCTGATATTGGTCACTGCACCCGCAACATCCGCACCACCATTGGGAAGCCGTTTGATCACAACCGCCTCGTTGCGCAGCCACGAATAGCCGCCATCCGGCCGCAAAAAGCGGTAATCGATCGATGCACGGCCCTCCCGCAGCGCCCGCGCATAATTCGTATGGCGAATATGGCGATCTTCTTCCGCCATCAGGTTCCAAACGCGCTCAGGGTCGCTCAGCGCCTGCGGCTCCCAACCGGTCACAGGCAGGCTGTTCGGCGTGATGAAATGCCGGATGTACTTGCCATCTGAGTCGATCTGTCCACGATACAACATCGCCGGCGAACAACTTACCAGATTGGTCAGCTCTTCGCGAACCGCTGCTTCGGCTTCCGCCTGCAGCCTAGTTTCGGTGTTCGCCAACTGCACTCTGCGCCGGCTCTCCAGCGCCAGTGCCAGCGCAGACAACCCCAGGCACGCCGGCAGCGTCATCAACGCAATCAGCCGGATGTTAAACTCTTCGACCAGCGAGGACGCCAGCAACTGGCTGCGGGGTGCCAGTGCCCCGATGGAAAGATCAAGTTCAGGAAGGCTGCGGTGTGCCAGCAATATCTCAAGCCCGGTGACGGGGCTGACCATTTTGCGGGCCTGACGCATCACGGCGCGGACCAGCGTCAACTCGTCCGGTGTCATCGGAATTTCAGCATCCGCCAGCCGCTCAGGCTCTTTCGAGCGCGCCACGTGAACACCGTCACTCAACCGCGCAATCGCTGACACAATTATCGTATCGCTTCCAATATCAGGCGGCAGCGCGCGGGCCAGAGCGACTGAAAGGGCATTCGGGTCGAACGTCACACTGGCGACGAGCGAGGGCTTTTCCGGCAATCGGCTGGTGTAATGCTGCGCCAGCGCCCTGGTGGGCGTTCGCCAAAGCCGCCCCAGACCGATCACGCCAGGCTCGTCCACATCCCCAGCAGGTTCGGTGCCCAACTCCACAATTTTGCGCCCGTCCGCATCCGAGAGCTGGAAATGCATAATTGAGAGCGGGCTAGCCTCAATGGCGTTGGACAGTGCGGCAAGGCTCCGCGCCCGGGGCTCGCTATCTGGCGTAAACGAGATAGTAAGTGCCGCAAGTCGGCTGAACTCCCCAAGGCTGTTCAGTCTTTCGCGGAGTTCGTCGGCAAGTGCATCCGCCGAACCCTGCATTCGGACCAAAGCGCGGTCTTCGGCGCGCTGCATCACTTTAGCGGAGATATTGTTGGTGATGATTACGGCTGCGACAAAGATCGCGATACTCGCAAAAATAAGCGCAAGTGCGATGGTCCGGAGTTTCAAACGCTCAGCATCAGGACGATTGGGAGACGCCACGTGATCTGGTACATCCACAGTTTGGCGTGAGATTACGTGGAAATGTGGAAAATGCACACATTACATACAGCGGGTTCCTACGAACGTACCCGCTATGCCACAACCTCCTCGATATGTGACAGCCGGTTACGCCAATGCCTTCTCCCGCCGATGCCAAACCACCGCCAATGCAGCAGCGATACAAAGCACACCGGAGGCAAAGAAGGCTGGCAGGTAGCTTCCCAAAGCGTCACGGGTCATCCCGGCTCCAACCACTGCCACCGCACCGCCCAGCTGGTGCCCCATGAACACCCAGCCAAATACCACTGGTGCCTTTACGCGTCCAAACGCATTGGCCGCCAAGCGGACCGTCGGCGGAACCGTCGCCACCCAGTCCAGGCCGTAGAACACAGCGAACACGCTAAGCCCCAACAACGAGAAATCCGTGTAGGGCAGGGCCATCAGGCTCAATCCCCGCAACCCATAATAGGCAAACAGCAGGTTACGATTGTTGAAGCGGTCAGACAGCCAGCCCGATGCAATGGTTCCAATGAAATCGAACGCGCCGATGATCGCCAGCAATCCGGTTGCTTCCCCGGCATCTACGCCAAAATCATGGCACAGCGGAACGAAGTGGGATTGCACAAGGCCGCTCGTTGAAAGCCCACACACGAAAAATGTACCGAACAGCAGCCAAAACATCGGCACAAACACGGCCTCGCCCAGAACCGCAATGCTTGCGCTGAATGGGTTGCCCGTTGGACGCGGTGGGGCCGCCACGACGGTGGTTTCACCAAATGGCGCGAGCCCGAGTTCACTTGGATGATCGCGGCCGAACAGCACCATAAGGGCCCAGGCCAACGTGCACGCAACCAATGGCGGCACCAATGCAATCCGCCAGCCGGCATGCTCGGTCATCCAGGCCGCAATCGGCAAGAACAGCAACTGCCCGGTGGCGTTGGAAGCAGTGAACAGGCCCACCACCAAACCGCGCCGGGCGCTGAACCACGTCGTAGCCACCGTGGCACCCAGCACGAGAGCGGTTAGTCCGGTCGCCAAGCCCACAATGAAACCCCAAGTTACCCAAAGGTGCCAGACGGCGGTAACCTGAGACGCCGCAGCAAGCCCAATGAGCACGAGTATCAAAGCAACGCTGACCATGCGGCGGACGCCATATCGCGCAAGGAACGCCGCTGCGAATGGGGCAACGCACCCGTACAGCAACACGCGCAGGCCAAATGCGCCGGAAATATCGCCGGTCTCCCAGCCAAACTCTGACTTTAACGGCAAAATCATCACGGCCACCAGGCCCATGACGGCTGCGGTTGCGAGCATGGTCAGGAACGTCAGCACCACCATAACCCAGCCGTAATGAATACCTCTCTGGTGCAGCCAGCCGTTCAGCGTATTCGCAAACATCGAATTTCTCCTGACCCTTTTGATTTTGCGAGGGTCAATCATCATTTCTGGCAATGAGTAATTGTGCCAACACACTACCACATGCTCTTGCACGTAGCATGAATTTCAGGCTGCACTGAACCCAAAATGATAGGACGGATAAATGGCCGACATAACCGATACGCTGCTCACTCTTCCCGAGACGGCGTGCTTGTATGTCCTCGACCCGGCGATAGGCCCGGTCTACCGTTCGCTGGCGGATATTGCGTTGGGCGATGAAGTTTTGGCGGCGGTTGGTGGCCGGATGTGCTTTCGCCGTATCATGGCGATCGAGGACGCAGACCGGCCGCTTCAGGTGGCGAAAATTGCTGCCGGCAGTGTCGCCCCTGGTGTGCCGCGACAGAATTTGTGGCTAGACCCAAACGTACCAATCGCGATTCCCAACATGGACGCGCCTTTGCATCGCATGTCTGCGGTCTCCATTCTGACATCAGGCACCTCCGCGCCGGTTTGGGTCAATGTGCAGGTCGATGGCGCGGACCGAATCGTCGTTGAGAACCTGGCAGTGGGCGTGGTTCGCCTATCCAGCCTCATGCAGCCTGAAGCCGGCAATCCACCCACCAGCACCTCTGAAACAGCTCGTTCCGCTCCATCGGGTGAACCGCCTTTGAAAGTTTGGAATGGGTCGGACGATCTGAGCTTGATCGAGGCCGAGCTCGATGGGTCACACACTATTTTGCGCTTTGCGTTGCCGCCACGTAGCACGATTATCAAGGTGACAAGTCCGTCCGTGCAGCCACCGGGTGACGGCCGTAGGCTAGGAGTGGCGATATTCCGGCTGCAGGTGGATGGCGTTGACATCGCCCTTGACGGACCGTCACTCACCCGTGGTTTTCACCGAGCTGAATCAGGTGAGGGCATGAGCTGGAGATGGACTGATGGCGATTCGATCATCATTCTCCCTGCCAAGTCGTCTGTTCGGACGTTATCGATTCATATCACCGATTGGCACAGCTTGCTCTGGTCCGCTTGAGGGGGGGGGCAAAAAAAGGCCACCACGTTTCCGTGGTGGCCTTTTTTTAGCGTAAGGTCTTACGACTTAACGATATCCGTCAGAGCGATCGGCGCGTTCAGGAACGTGAAGGTCGAACCGTTCGTCGTCGTTACCACTGTTGAGCCGCCAGCACCGCCGGCGATTGTCACACCTGCACCGGTAACCGATGTCTGGAGGACCAACTTATCTGTGCCGGAGATAAAGTCGTTGATCGTCGCCTTCTCAGCGCCCATGCCAGCCGAAGGTGCACCAGCGTAGATAATATTGGCCACGGTGGAGTTCAGGCCATACAGCGCCGTGCTAGCACCAGTGTGCAGGAAGATGTCTGCGCCGGTGTAAGACGTGCCGTTGAGCGCGCCAGTGATCGAGGAGTTGGTGAGGAAGATCGCGTCGCCAATGGACTTCGAACCGTAAATGACCGAAGCGCCATTCTGGACGCCAGCGAGCGAGTCACCACCGACCGAGTTGGATGCATTAATCGTCGACAGGCCCGAACCACCGCTGATGATGTCGCCCTGACCGTTCGATGTTAGCACGTCGCCGTTGCCGCCGCCGACGAGCGTCGTGCCGCCGATCGAGGAGGTCGACATAATGTTCGGCCCGCCCGAGCCACCAATGAAGAAGCCCTGACCGTTTACAACGGTCAGCGTACCAGCGCCGGATGGCGATGTCAGGCCACTGTTCGCGCCGCCGAACACCGTAGTCGAACCACCAGCACCACCGAACACAGTGAGGTTGGCGTTGCGCTCAAGAATGAAAGCGCTCGATCCGGCGGTCGACTTATATGCGATGTTGCTGCTGGCCGAACCACCGTAGATGGTATCGGTGGAAGCGGCGGTGCCGAACACTGACGTTACACCGCTGGTGGTGTTCACACCGATCTGGTTGGCACCGTCACCCGTAAACGAGCCGTTCGAAGAGAAGCTGCTGAACGTAATCGTGTTGTTGCCGCCGCCCGCGAATATCTGGGTCGAAGCGGCGTTGTCGGAGAAATTCAAGTTGCCAATGCCCGAGATCACCGACTCATTTCCAAACGAGAAACGGCTGTTCGAAGCGATGGTGTTCGCGAGGTTGTTGATCGTGAATCCAACGGCGGTTGATATATTGTTCGCCGTTACGGGGCCCACGTTGGTATCAACCGTCGAGCCGATCGAAGCAATGAACGTCCCGGTCGGAGCGGTGCCGCTGTTCAGGCTCGCCTGAGTTGCTTGGCTGCTTGTGATCAGCGAAGAGATGTTCGCCGCGGCAGCCTGCGCGAGAGCAGCCGTGGCCGCCGAGGTATACTGAATGGTGTTGACGATGTTTGTGCCGGAAGCGCCGGAAATCGTTACGTACGCCATGCTTAACCCCTAATGACCGTGTGATAGCTATCTTAAGGGGGTTGTAGGTCAGGCGTTCCATGAAGATCAAGTGGAAATATCAATCAAACGACAGCGAAATTCTAAAATTGAAGCCGCTCTGTCACATTTTACTCACAATTCGAATTCACCGTAGTCGCGCGCCTCATGATGGCTGCCAAAGTGCAAAAAATAGTGCCCAGTTTCGGTGGGTGTTCTGCCTCCCAAAAGGCAGATGCCTCATTTTCAATCAATTTTTGGGGTTGTTAACCCCTCGTGAGAGGTGGCCGCTAGCATCACGCACATGTCATAAAGAGCTAAGGCTTTGGCAGTTCATCATTTTTTATGCTTTGATTTTTGACGCATTCTCTGGGCCGGTGCCCACTTCAAAATTGATGACGTGGTATTACAATGGTTGATCGTAATCGTCCCAGGGATGCCGAGTCTATCTGCACCCTGCGTCAAAGTGTTGCTCCAAACAAAATGGTGCAAGTGCGAGCAATTGAAATAAGAAATTTTATTGGCAGTCGTATTGTGGAAGTGCTTTGGGGCGGGTTTACTTTATCAAAAATTACTATGTGTCATATTGAGTTACTGTTTCTCCTTTGATAGCACCAAGCGTTTTGCTAACTGCGCAACCAGCGTGCGGTCTTCCGGGGGGCACTCACGGTAGAGCCGCAGCAGTGCCAATTCGTCACCAGTCATCCCATCCGGCCCCGCCATTTCCGACCAAACCAGTCCCGGCGTGCTTCCTAGCAGCAGATATTCAACTCCGATGCCGAGAACAGAGGCTATTTGCGTGAGATTGCCGCCAACTTGGCCAGATCGTCCGGTCTCCCATTGCGCCACCGCGCTGCGCGTGACGCCCACGCGTTCTGCAAGGCCCGCCTGAGTAAGGCCCGCCCGCTCGCGTGCTGCTTTGATGCGTGTCCCGATTGCTGCCGTGTCCATCGCTGCTTGCTCTCCAATGCTGCGGCCTCGATACGTGAAAAAAAATAACAATGCCAGGATAGTCTTATTGACATTTAAAGTGATTAAATCTAACTACAGCGCTGAGCGTTAGCCCCTCTCAGCGGAGCCACCCTATGCAAGCGAGTTCAACAGCCACCCCAAGCCCCGTTTCCAACCGAGTCCGCATGCCCGGCCGCGTCTCCTGGTCACCACATGCCGATGCGCGTCTGGTGAAAATGCACCTCGATGGCCTTTCCCTTCGCGCAATCGCGTTAGCCTTCCGCTTGAGCCGCAGCACCATCGCCTGCCATGCAAGGCAGATTGGTCTGACCGTTCCCACCCGGCCCCCGCTCAAGCGTCCATTGCAGCCTGCCGAGTCCGAGCAACGGGATGATTGCAATCGTGAACCACTTCCCGCCGGTCACCCCATTAGCTGGAATCTCATCACCGCAGGAACCTGCATGGAAGGCGAGGCCTATGAATATCCATGGCGGGACCACTTCCGGACACACGAACAACATAGAAAGTCTTCCGAGGCGCACCGTCCTGCAGCCAGCCAGCCGGTGGCCTGAGATGCCCAAAACCGGCATCGTCCCGGACTCCCTCCACAGCGCGGCACCGATTCTCGCCCAACTTGTTGCCTGCGGTATGATGGGTCGTGCTGAAGCGCTGGCAGCCTTCGTCACGATGGCATTGCCCGCCAGGGTGTCCGATTGCGGCCGCCGCGCCAGACTCAGCCCCCAGGCTCCATCAGTAGAAATTCACCGGGCCGAAGCTGCCCGCGCGGCTCGTGCCGTCCTGCGGCCTTTGCTGGCCGCGCGAGTCTCACCACAAGTCCTTCGCGCCGCGGCCCGTGCTGCCGCTGCATCGGCCCTGAACCGAAGCGAGATCGATCGCATCGCCAATGACAGCATCGCCCATCATTTGCGAATGCTGCGGTGCAACGCAGCCATTGGTCCCATCACCCAACACCTCGTTATAAAAGGATGACCGGCATGCCAGCCACATCACAGCCTACGCGCGCCATCAAAAGCGCACGCCAGGGTGAGCAGCACCCAGTCGACGCCGAGTTCGTGGTCTACCGTCTGGAGGAGGCGGGGCGGGCGCTGCTGTCCTTGCCAAACAAAGGGCCAACCACAAAGCTCCGCACCTCTCGGCATGATGTCGTACAATCTGCCATCGAGGCCTACGGCTGGGACAGCGTCGATGCGCGACTTCGGCCGTCCGCACCAACATCGGCGCAAATCACCCGAATGGATGAGGCGCTGGATTGGATACCGCGCATCCCGCTGGACCGTTACGTGCTGCGCCGAATCGTAGGCGCGCGTTCACTGATCAGCCCCGTGACGGACCGCCATTTGTTCCCGTGGCGCCGCCTGGCCACACTGCTGGGGGCGGACCACAAAGCGATCCAGCGCTGGCACGCGCAGGGGATCGACATCATCGTAAAAACGATGCTCTCCGCCTGAATAGGTAGACAGACAGGCGGCGAATCATCCGCCGCCTGTGCCGCCTCACATCGGCTGCAGCGTCACCATTGCCACGCCGGCATCGAGAATACCCAGCTGTTTGGCGGCTTCACGCGATAGGTCGATGATCCGCGTGCGCGTGCCGGGCCGGTCATTGATCGTCACAATGACGGAACGCGCGCCGTCATGGCGAACAACACGCACCTTCGTCCCCAGCGGCAACGTTGCATGCGCCGCCGTAAGGGCATTCTCATCGAACGCGCTACCCGAACTCGTCGCATGGCCCTGCCAACGCTTGCCGCCATACCAGGAAGCCATCCCGACCTGCTGCCACGTCGACGACTGATGACCGTCCTCACGCCATAGCGTGCCGTCATCGATCAAAGAATGGTCAACATGACCAGACAGGCTGGCGCGACGAATGTTGCGATCGCTCGACCAACCCGAATAGGACGGAATATCGCGCGTGCGGGCACGCCCGTGCGAAGCTCGATTGGCCGAGGCTAACGTTTTTGTGGTCGTCTTGGTGCCGGTTCTGGCCCTGGTCGAAGCCGTCGCACCGGTTGTGGTCGATGCACGGTGAACTTTGCCATTTTCCTTGCTTGCGTCTGTGGCGGCGGCCATCGCAGGCTCTGCCATCGAAACACTCATCATAAGCGAGAGGGTGATCCCAAACGCTCTCTTTGTCACAGCGATCATCAACGCTCCCATCTCGTTCCAGCGAGGCTGTAGCTCAGGGCCGGATGCAAAACGATCCAGTTCCTGACAGGCCGATGGCACACTCGCCAAGCCAGCCCAAAATCCAGCTACAGCAACACATAGTGCTCGTGGCGAAATACCGCAGTCAGAGTGAGCATAGATGCAAGAGAACGTCCGCAGATCAACCCTTTATCGTGCCCAGCATCGCCCCATTCTTGCCATATTCAGTCACAACCAGAAGACATTCCATTTGTCAACTTTGTGGAATATCTGCATAAACCACTGAAAAAAAACAATTTCTCAAAATTAATCTGCGCAACATGTCAACGCATGCGCTGAAATGCATCAATCCGGTCCGTTGCAGTTTTCCTGTCGCGCACCCAGAAAATCCGCCGCAAAAGGAAATTCGCCCTAAAGTGGAAGAAGTTCCTTCCCAACCACCCCAAAATGATCTATCTATTTCCTTATGATCGGACTGAGGCGCACGCAGCGCACTTCCATCGTCCCCAAAATCCCAGGATCACATGCCCCCATGCGCAAACCAGCTCCCCTCGGAGCTGGCCGCGCCGCTGTCTGAGCATGGCACCGGCGCTCCGCAGCTCTCCCTCCTGGACTGGGCGCTACACGTAGGCGAGCCCCAAAGTCACACCATCGCAGCGCATCATCACCTTATAATAGAGAAACTGAATGACATCGCCGCCGGCCGCATCGATCGGCTGATGCTCCTGTTGCCGCCCGGCCACGGAAAATCCACTTATGCCTCGAGTATCTTCCCGGCCTGGTGGTTCACCCGTCACCCCGCCACCTCCATCATCAGCGCCTGCCACACCGACAGCCTCGCCTCCCACTTCGCCCGCCACACCCGCGCGCTTGTCCGCGAAAACGCCGAAACACTTGGCTACGAGCTTTCCAAAGAGGACCGCGGCGCATCTCGTTGGCGCACCTCAAACCGGGGTGACTACTTCGCATGTGGCGTTCGTGGCCCCATTACCGGGCGACGGGCCGACCTCGTCCTGATCGACGATCCGGTAAAAAACATGGCGGAGGCCGTCAGCGCCGCAGCCCGTAACACCCTATGGAACTGGTATCGCGCCGACTTGCTCACCCGCCTCAGACCCCAGGGCCGGATCATACTCATCATGACCCGATGGCATGAAGACGACCTCGGTGGACGAATCTTGCAGAACGATCCTAGCTGGACCGTCCTGCGCCTACCGGCACTGGCCGAAGAGAATGATCCCATGGGCCGCGAACCCGGTGCCGCATTGTGGCCGGAAGCTTTCGATCAACGAGCGCTCGAACGCACGCGCCACAGCGTTGGCCCCAGATATTGGCAAGCCACCTACCAGCAAAACCCCACTCCGGATGCAGACGCATTGTTCCTCTCTGCCCGCATTCAGGTGCTCGACCAACCGCCCTCCATCATCCGCGAAATCCGCGCATGGGATCTCGCGGGCACGCAGCCAACCGAGGGACGCGATCCCGATTGGACGGTCGGCCTTAAGCTCGCCGTTACGTCGAACCATCAATACGTCATCACTGACATCGTCCGGCTGCGCGAAGGCCCCATCGAAATTGCCAACGCGATCTGTGCCACGGCCAGCCAGGATGGCCCGTCGGTCACTATCGGCCTTGCACAAGATCCAGGTCAGGCCGGTAAGCAGCAAATCGCCTGGCTCACGACCCGCCTCGCTGGCCACCGCGTGCGTGCCAGTCCGGAAACGGGCAGCAAATTTCTGCGTGCCCAGCCAGCCGCCGCTGCCGTGGATGCCGGCATGCTCTCCATGGTTCGCGCGGGCTGGAACCGCACGTTTCTTGACGAACTACGCGACTTTCCGAATGGCCGCAAAGACGACCAGGTCGATGCCCTCAGCCGCGCCTTCTCCCTCGTGTCTGAAGTCGCCACGCAGCCACGTCGCCTGAATGTGCCGATGATGGCCCGCTAATCCCACCACCCATGCGAACCGTGAAGGCCCCAACATGCGCGCCGACCTTCTCCATGTCATTGCAGTCGTCGCCAACCCAATCCGTTGGCAATCGCGCAGCATCCTTGCCCGGCGCTTCATCGCACACATGCTGGACAGTGGCGTCAGACTCACCGTCGTTGAATGCGCCTACGGCGACCGTCCGCATGAGCTTGCCGATACGCTAGGTATCAATTTCGTCGGTGTCCGCAGTAAGACCATTGTTTGGAACAAGGAAAATCTCATCAACATCGGTCTGTCCCGCCTTCCGGCGGAATGGCAGTACGTGGCCTGGATCGACGCCGATATCCATTTTCGTAGGCCGCATTGGGCAACTGAGACCGTCCACGCCTTGCAACTCTACGACATCGTTCAGCCATGGACCGACGCCTATGATCTCGGCCCACATGACGAGCATCTACAGCATCACGTGAGCTTCTGCCGCCAGCTGCATCAGGGCAGCCCGGTTGTCGCCACCCACGACAAGTTCTGGGTCTTCAACGGCGGCTACAATGATTACCCGCATCCTGGATACGCCTGGGCCGCCACGCGGCAGGCACTTAACTGGACGGGTGGCCTGATAGACTTCGCGGCCATGGGGGCGGGGGACCATCACATGGCTCTATCACTCGTGGGTGCCGCCGACCAATCCATCCCTGGCGGCACGAGCCCCTCCTACCAGCGTCGTCTAATGCAATGGCAGGACCGCGTCACCCGCCATATCAACGGCAATATCGGCGCAGTTCCTGGCACGATCGAGCATCATTGGCATGGTGCCAAGCCGAAACGCCAATACCTCGAACGCTGGAGTATGTTTCTGCGTCACGGCTTCGATCCGGACAGAGACCTCAAGTGCAACACGTGGGGCGTCATGGAACTCGCTTGCAACAAGCCAGTTCTGCGCCGCGAACTCGAACTCTACCTCCGCCAGCGCGACGAAGACAGCAACAGCCTCGGCTAAGGGCTGCCGCCCATCCCTTCCAGTCAAAGGCAAGCGCCCATGTTCAACGCCATCGCGAGCCTCATTCCAGCCGACCGTGACTACCCGCCACGCACAGCCCGGCTCAACCTCTACAAGCTTGTTCAGGACGGTGCATTATATGATGTGCTGCCCTATGATTTTCATGACGAGCGAACCTCGTCTGGCGAATACATCCCTCTCCGTCAGCGCCGTCCCAGCGTCCGCTACCCGCTCGCCCGGATAGTTGTCGATGACAGCATCAGCCTGGTGTTCAGTAATGAGCACTTCCCGACAATCGACACTGACGACTCTGAACTGCGTTCGATCTTCGCGGACATCACAGCGGAAACCCACCTCAACGCCGTTATGCAGGAAGCAGCCCTGCGAGGTGCCATTGGCTCCGTTGCCGTGTGGCTGAGGGTTCTCAGCGGTCGTATCTTTCTGAAGGTACTGGAAACGCTCTACCTCACGCCGGTCTGGAACCCAATGGCACCAGATACGCTGCAGAGCGTCACCGAGAAATACAAAGTCCAAGGTAGCGTCCTTGCCGACATGGGTTATGCGATCACCGATCGGCAAACGACATACTGGTTTCAGCGGATTTGGGACGTCGAACGCGAAACATGGTTCATCCCATGGCCCACAACCAGCGCACACCCGCCCGAAATCGATGAGGCGCGCAGCACTAACCACGGCCTCGGTTTCGTTCCCATCGTCTGGATCCGCAATCTACCCGGCGGCCCCGATGGCGCTGACGGAATCGATGGTGCCTGCACGTTCAAGCCCGCCATCGATACCGCTATCGAAATCGATTACCAGCTTAGCCAGGCCGGCCGCGGCCTCAAATACAGCTCCGACCCCACCTTGCTCATTCGCGAACCGGCGGGTGATACCAGCTCGCTTGTGCGCGGCGGCGGCAACGCCCTCGTCGTCAGCGAACACGGCGACGCCCGCATGCTCGAGATCAACGGCACCGCCGCCAGTGCCGTTATCGAATACGTACGAACGCTGCGTGAGCTTGCACTAGAAGGGGTTCACGGCAACCGCGCCAGTGCCGACCGGCTCACCGCAGCCCAATCCGGCCGCGCGCTTGAAATGATGAACCAAGGCCTCATTTTCCTCGCCGACAATCTCCGCGTCAGCTACGGCGCGGCAATTCTGCAGATATTCCGAATGATCATCGAGGCCAGCCACCGCTACGATCTCACCACGCATCACGAGCCCATCGCAGCACTGAACCGCAGCGCCCGTTTGCGTCTGCAATGGCCACGATATTACGCCCCAGATGCGCAAGATCGCAGTCTGGATGCACAATCTCTCGCGACACTAACCCAATCGGGTCTGCTGTCACCTGAAACAGCCTTGCGCAGCATCGCCGATCTCTACGCCGTATCCGACATCTCAGCCGAACGCGCCCGCATTGCGCAGGAGCAAACATGACAGAACCAGCAAGCAACTCACCCCACGGACCTGAAGAACGTATCGTCGAACTTGAGCGCCGTTTGGCTGATCTGGCAACCGCCCATCAGGCCCGTCTCATCCACGCGGAGCTCAAAAGCCACGCGATCAAGGCCGGTATCGTCGATATCGACGGCCTGAAACTCATCGATCAAAGCTCGGTCAGTCTCAATGAAAAAGGCGAGGTCGAGGGCGCTGACCGTCTGATGTCAGAGCTTCGCCGCAGCAAGCCCTGGCTGTTTCACGGAGCCAGTTCCACAACTGCCGCTGCCACCCCGCCGTCCAGCGCGCCGCTCGCCAAACGTGCGGCGACGATGAACCACGCCGAATGGCAGGCCGCCCGCGCGGAGCTTCTGCGCCGCCGCTGACCGCTGGCTTCTCTCCAAACAACGTTTGCAGTCCCGTGCTTGCATCAGCAAGCGCGGTCGCACCCCTATGAGGAACGATCACTATGGGTATTCAGAATTTTCCGGCAGCTCTTCAGCCTATCATCCAGCAGGGTTTCCTGGAACGTGAATTCCAGGCTGCACTCAACAGCCGCCTCGGCTACCGCATGTGCGCGGATCGTCACGAATTTGCCGTTGGCATCGGTGAAACGCTCACCAAAACCCGCGCCGGCCTCAAGCCATCGGTCACCACCCCAACCGTCCCGGCATTGAACACCAACCTCGACAACGGCCTAGTGCCAGCCACTTTTGCCGTTGAGCAATTCACCATCACGCTGAACCATTATGCCGCAACCACCGACCTTAACATGGTCACCTCGCGCGTGGGCATTGCCAGTCAGTTTCTGCTCAACGCCGCCATCAACGGCGAACAGGCTGCTCGCTCGCTGGATGAGTTGGCACGCAACGCCCTGTTCGCCCCATATTTCGGCGGCAATACCCGTGTTCGCGTTGCCCTCGGTGCGCCCAGCACATCGATCTCGGTCGATGACATCCGCGGCTTCCAAACTGTCTTTTCCAACGGAGTGCAAACGCCAGTTGGCGGCAGCACGACGATGAGTGTCATCGTGGGCTCGGGAAGCTACACCCTGATTGGTACAGCGGCAGACGCCACCAACCTGACGTCCGCGCCGAACGGTATCTCGGGGGTGCTCACTTTCACAGCCAACGTATCGGTCTCAGACGGTGCTGCGAATTCGGCTGTCACCGGGGCGAACGCAAGCTCGATCATGCGCCCCAACAACCGCAGCACCACCGCTGGTCTCGTGGCCGGTGATTTGCTCGACATGTCAACGCTGCTCAACGCCGTCGCCCAGCTCCGCCTTAACGCAGTGCCGGAGATCGACGGTGTCTACAACTGCTACCTCGACCCGGTGAGCGCCCGTCAGCTGTTCTCTGATCCCAACTTCCGCCAGCTGTTCCAGGGTGCCACCTCGGCCAACCAGGTCTTCCGCAAAGGCACAATCAGCGAGTTTCTCGGCCTACGCTTCATGTTAACGAACGAAGCCTACATCCAGAACTCGCCGAGCGTCTCTGGTGCCTATGTTCGACGGCCAATCGTCTGCGGTCAGGGTGCACTGATCGAAGGTGACTTTGCCGGCATGGCCGATGCAGATGTCGCACCGGATGAAAGCCTGGTCGCCATTGTCGATGGCATCGCCATGGTCACCCGCGAGCCGATTGATCGCCTGCAGCAGATCATCGCCCAAAGCTGGTATTGGATCGGCGGGTTTTGCGCTCCGTCTGACACGACGACGAACCCGAGCACTTTGCCCACCGCCACGAACGCAAACTTCAAGCGCGCTGTTCTCATCGAGCATATTGGCTAACCCGTCCTGCCTCCGGCTGCCTTTCATGCGGAAAGGCAGCCACCGCCGCGCAGCCAGCAGGGCAGGGACCAAGACATGGCTTTCCTAGACAGCGAACTTACCGACTTACGTCGCCACATGGGCTACCCCGCTTACGGCCTTGGCAATGGCGGTTTCAGCAATTGGCGTTTCTATCAGGCCTACGGCTTGCTCGAATATCGCATGCAGCGGCTCTCAGGGTCTGAAGAGACCATCGCTAGAACTTATCTCGCAACGCTGGCCACACTTGAAGCCGCAATCACCAACGCCTCCGCCACGCTCGACACCGACACTGCCGCCGCCTGGGTGCGCAACGCCCGTGAGGTCGCCGACCGCACACGCTTGTTTGACGATTGGCGACGCAGGCTCTGCGGCTTCTTCGGCGTTCCCGCAGGCCCAGCCCTCGGCGATGGTGGCACAAGGCTGGTGGTGTAATGGACGGCATCACCTTGCAGGACCGGATCTACAATGGATACGGCAAAGCCGCAGCCGCCATTGGCATGGAATGCGATTTGTTCCGGCCCAAAGGCCCATCGCACCCGTTGGCATCTGAGCACCGCATCATGCGCCTACGCGCCGCATTTCTTCCAATCGGCGGCCGCATACGCCGTCCGGTTCCGCAAAGTGACGCCCACTGGGAGGGTATTTTTGATGCGGCATACGCCAAAGCTGGTGACATCCTTTGCAGGCGTGATGACAACGCAGTATTCTTCGTCGCCGCCAAGCAGCCGCTGCTTCCCGTCTTGTGCGTCCACGCGATGCGGGTGATTACAATTTCTCGCCCGGCATCTGCCAATGCAGCCGGCCTGAATGTCTATGGCGGTGCGGTCTCTGCGCTCGACACCATCCTCGCCGAGGCCTGGCCTGCGAGCCTGCAGATCACCGCCGGTGGAGGAACCGCTAGCGCCGGCATTCAATCTGAATTGACGCCGTCCTCCTGGGAGATCCTCTTGCCCGCCAGTCTGCGTCTGGCACTTCAGATCGGTGATATCGTGACAGACGACGAAGGCAGAACCGGTATCGTATCGATTGCCGAGACGTCAGACCAAGGAACCCGCCTCACCGTCAAGCAAGCCTCGACCTAAGGATAAATCCACATGGCCGATCAATCAGATGTGGAAACCGTCCTCGCAACACTCATCACGAGCGTCATTTACCCATTTGGCACCGCCGCACCATCCACCCTCGGCGGGCTAGTGAAAATATACCGAGGCTGGCCAAATCAAACGACGTTGAACGGCGATCTTGCAGCCGGGACAATTAACGTCACCATCTACCCCAATCCCGCGCACCACCAGAACACAACCCGTTATATCGATCCGCCGGCCGCCGAATCGCTCGTGCTTCCAGCTCTCATCGCGTCCGTCAGTGGCCAGTCAGTGACATTTTCCGGCAGCGCAGACCTCGGCCAACTTGCCGGGGTGGTAGTCGACAACAGCGCCTTCGTCCATCGCACCGCAATGGGCGACACCCCCCAACTCGTCGCCGCCATCCTCGCCAGCTACATCCGCACCCACCGTATCGTGCAGGTCACTGGTGCCTCACTGACGGTTCCCGGAGCAGGCTCGTTGATCGCCCGCGTCGTTGCCGATCAACTATCGCTGACAGAAACACGAAGACAGGTGCAAGGCTTTCGCCTGTCATGTTGGTGTCCCACGCCGGCACTGCGAGACCAAACAGCCATCCTGATCGATCAGGCCCTCAGCACGCAAACCTTCCTGACACTCACAGATTCCAGCCAAGCCCGCTTGCGTGAGGTAGACACGCTCGTCTTCGACCAAAGCCAGAACGCCAACCTCTACCGCCGTGATCTGCTGGTCGCTGTCGAATATCCCACCACTATCGCCACTACGCTGCCCGCAGTTATCTTCGGCCGCAGCGTGCTCTCGCCAAACGGCCTCCAAACCCAATCCCTCCTAGGCTAAAGGAAATTCCATGAACGTTATTCTCGTGGTGACGCGGGCGTTCGGCCCGCATGCCAAGGGCGACCACCTGTCCGATCCGGCGACCGTCGCCGAAACATTGGCGGGTGAATACTCCGGCCACGTCGTGCGCGTGCTCGCCCCGTCCGCCAACGCCGCATCCGCTCCCGCTCTATCCGCTCCCGCAACGACCGCACTGGAGCATTGAACGATGCCGATTGTTCAGCAAGGTAACATCAACACCACCGCCCTCGTGGTACCCGATCTCTACGTGCAGATCGTGCCGCCGCAGAACCTCGTTCTCAACGGCGTGCCGACCAACATCATGGGCGTCGTGGGCACTGCAAGCTGGGGTCCGGTCGGCCAGCCCGTCATCGCCTCCAGCATGGCCGACTATGCCCGCAACTTCGGACCGGTGATGGCCCGCAAATACGACATGGGCACCACCGTCGCCGCAGCCGTGCAGCAGGGCGCGTCAAACTTCCGCTGTGTCCGCGTAACGGACGGCACAGACACTGCCGCCGCCTTCATGCTACCTGGCACCTCATTCTTCGTCGTGGCAATCTACACCGGCAGTCTCGGCAATCTCATCTCACTTTCCCTCTCACCCGGCAGTGCCGCCGGAACCTGGCGCTGCACCATCGTCTTGCCAGGATTACAGCCAGAGGTTTTCAACAACATTGCCGGGACCGGCACCCAGTTCTGGATCAATCTGGCAAGCGCCATCAACACCGGCAATGGCGTGCAACGCGGCCCCAGCCAGCTTGTCGTCGCTACCTCCGGCGGTACGTCAGTTGCCCCCGCTACGGCGAACTACACCTTCAACGGTGGACCGGTCGGCACGGACGGCGTCACCACGATCTCGGCCGCAACCGTGGTTGGAACCGACACTCTGCCGCGTCACGGCATGTATGCCCTGCGCGGCCAGGCCTGCTCCATCGGCGTTCTGGCGGACGCTGACGACAGCACGCAATGGACAACCCAGGCCGCCTTCGGTTTGTCCGAAGGGGTCTACATGATCCTTACCGGCCCGGCGTCGGACTCCATCGCAAACGCAATCGCCACCAAACAGGCCGCTGGTCTTGACACCTATGCGTGCAAACTGCTTTTTGGCGATTGGATCTACTGGAACGACCAGACCAACGCCGCTTTGCGGCTGATCAGCCCGCAGGGCTTTGTCGCCGGTCGCCTAGCCAATCTCTCACCCGAACAATCCAGCCTGAATAAACCGCTCTACGGCGTCGTCGGATCGCAAAAATCTGGCAATCCCGGCAGTGGCCAATCGGCAACCTATTCCGCTGCAGATCTCGGGGCCCTGATCGGCGCTGGCATAGACGTGGTCGCCAACCCGCAGCCCGCTGGCTCGTTCTGGGGGGTGCGCGGTGGCCATAACTCAAGCAGCAACGCCGCCACCAACGGTGACAACTACACGCGCCTGACGAATTTCATCGCCGCCACGCTCGCCTCCGGCATGGGGCAATACGTCGGCCAAGTGATCAACGCCTCCCTGTTCCGCCGCATCCGCTCAACCCAACTGAGCTTTTTGCAAGGCATGCTCAGCCAGGGCCTGCTCGGCAGCACCAACGGCGCGCTCCCATTCAGCGTCATCTGCGACACTACCAACAACCCGCTCACCCGAACCGGCCTAGGTTACGTGCAGTCCGACGCACAGATCCAATATCAGGCGATCAATGAGAAGTTCATCGTCAACATTGAAGGCGGGCAGACTGTCCAGGTCAGCCGCCAAACCCTTCCCGGCGCTCCCGGCGCGTTGCAGGCATAAGGAACTCAAATCATGACCAGCACCGCCTTCAACGTAGGTCGCGACTGCCAACTCGTCCTGATGGGCCCATTCGGCCGCGTCGATCTCAGCCACGTCACTGGCTTCGAAGCCCGCCAGCTCACCGCCCCCATCCGCGTCGACCGGATCGACGGCAGCCAGCTCGCAGCCGAACTGCCGAAAGGCTGGGAGGGACACTTCGAGATTGAACGCGGTAGCTCCTCAGTCGATGATTTCATCGCCCAAACCGAAGCCGCCTTCATCGGCGGCAGTGCGGTCCCAACCGGCACGCTCTATCAATACGTCAGTGAAGTGAACGGCAGCACTAGTACGTATCAGTTCACCTCGGTCGTCTTTAAACTCACCCAGGCCGGGCAGTGGCGCGGTGACCATAGTGTGAAGCAGCGTCTGGAATTCTTCGCTGCCACCCGCGTCCGCGTCTAAGGCCATCGCGATGGAATCTCCAACGCACCGCCACCTCGCAACTATAGCCGCGATGCAGAGCCTGACCGACAGCGAAGGCCGCCGGATCAACATTCGCCGCCTGTCAGCACTCGACAAGCTGCGTTTGTTCAAAGCCGCCGGTCCCATCCTAGCTCAAAACCACCTCTGGCTCGGCATGGCCACGCTGGCCTGTAGCGTCACCTCCATCGACGACATCCCAATTCCCACCCCAACCACTGAGGCGCAGATCGAAAGTCTCGTCTCACGTCTCGGTGATACCGGAATTGCTGCCGTCGCCCTGGCACTTGCACCAGAGGCTCCACCCGTCGATCAGGCCATCCACGCGGGAAACTGAGTAGGCACCCCGATCTGGTCGACAGCCTTTATCTGTGCCGGAACGGGGTGCCGTTCGACGTCGCCTTCTCCCTACCACCGGAAGACCGCCTTGCCTGGGTCGTAGCCCTTGGCCAGCTTGATGGCGGCACCTTCGACTTTGAGACGCTCACCTGGAAGGAACGGCCGTGAAATTATCAACCGCCATCAGCCAGCTCGACCAGGATTTTAAAACCGTCGGCGAAACGGCACTGAGTGTCGCCGCGAACGGCCTTGCAGACCAAATCCGTCAGGCACTCTCCGTTCCGCCTGGTGGCCCACATGATTATCCGTGGCTTAGAACCGGCACGCTGAGAGACAGCGTCGAAGCCCGGTCGCAAGGGCCGGATGCAGTCGTCGCAAGCACGTCAGACGTCGCCGTCTATCAGGAGCATGGCACCGCCACCATCACGCCCCGCCCAACCTTCGCGCCCATCGCAGCAAAATCCGGTGAGGGCATCGCGCACGCCATCGGATTGGCCGTCGCCACCGCATTGGGAGCCCGCTGATGGAGGACGCCTACTTAATCGGCATCCGCCTCGCCCTGGATAACGGCGTCAGTGCAGGTGTGGCGGCCATTCGCGATGAGCTGAAGGCGCTTGACGGTGCCATTGCCGACAGCGCCAGCAACCTGCGGCAACTCCAGGCGCTCGCCGCCCAAACAACAGCCGCGGGTTTCATTCCCCCCGCACGCCTGCCAGCGCTTCCGGCACCACCGCCTGTGAATGCAGAGGTCGGACCAACCACTCAGCCAGCACCGGCAGTCCAACAACCGGATGACAATAGACCGGGCCTCGCGCCTGCCACACAACTAAGCCCGGTCATTCCGAACGCCCCTGGGCCCTCGGCGCAGTCCACGGCACTGACGGCAAGCCGGACTCCGCAGCCGTTGAGCGTTGACGCTGACATCTCACCTGCATCTCCGGTCACACAGGTGCCGATTGTGCTGGCACCGCCCACACCTCCGCCCTCAACTCAGCCAGCGCTTGCAGCGTCCCCTAGGCCCATCGACAAACCAGACCGATCACCACCGCCCAAAGCGCCTGTCACGCCACGCGAGCCACCGGAACGTCACTCCAGCGCTGCGCCAAGTCCCCCAGCCGCAACCTCCGTAGCTCCTACCACCGTGTCCGAAGCCGCCGCGCAATCGCCAGCTCCACCGCCGTTCGCCAATGCAGCACGGTCAGACGCGACCCCCGCAACCCGGCAGTCCGCAGCACCACAACAGCTTGAAACGCGCGTCCAGCCGTTGTCGGGCCAACCACAGGCCGCTTCCGCGCAACATCCAATCGCGCCTCAAACCCAAACGGCCTCGGCAACTCCGACCACTGGAGACGTCTATCTCGACGGAACACGCCTCGGTCACTGGGTCGCCTCCAACCTAGCGCGCCAAGCCAGCCGTCCCCCGGCCGGTGGAACCTCCTTCGATCCACGCCTCGGCATCAGCTGGCCCGGCGCGCAACAAAGCGGAGATTGAATATGGCCAGTCTGGAATTGCTGCTCGGTCCGGTGCTGTTCCAAGGCTTCGAATTGCCCAGCACAATCGCCTGGGGCGGCGCACAACGTCTTGCAATACATCGCATGCCCGGCGGCTCTCGTGTCATCGACGCCATGGGGCGGGACGACAACGATATCACCTGGGCCGGTATCTTCACCGGCCCTGACGCAGCCACCCGCGCCCGTGGGCTCGATCTGATGCGATCTAGTGGCAACCTCTGGCCTCTCACCTGGGGAAGCTTCTTCTACTCAGTTGTCATTGCCAAATTCGAAGCTCAACAGGTGCGATCCAACTGGATACCCTATCAGATCTCATGCTGCGTCCTGCAGGATGAATCGGCGGCGCAGATCCAACTCCCCATCGCTGCCGCAACTAGCGTCCTTCAAGACCGAGCCAGCGCTACCGCCATCGCACCATCGGCGGTTCCAGCGAATTTGGATGCTCAACTGCTGTCTCCAACCAACATTGCAACTGCCCCGGCACTTGCCGCCGCCGCCGCTCAGCAATCCGCCGCCGCCGGCTATCTCGCCCGCGCCGCCCGCAACTCGGCACTCATCTAAGGAACCTGGCGATGCAAACACTGACTGTCGCAGGTGGCAATCTCTTCCAACTGGCGGCCATCCACCTCGGCGACGCAACGCAATGGATACGCATCGCACAGGCCAATAACCTGTCCGATGCCTTCATCACCGGCATCGCCACTCTGGTCATTCCAGACCCAGACGCAAACGCGGGAGGCGGCATTGCTGCAACCGCCTGATCTCCGCCAACCGCGTATGCGGGTGCTGGTGAACGGTGTCGAAACAGCCGGTGCGCTTCGCGCAGAAATCACCTCCAACAACCACTACGCCGCAGACCGCTTCCGTCTCGATATGCAAACAAACACTACCGGTGCCAACACATGGTCCGCGATCGACCAAGCACAAATTGAAATTCAATTGAGTCTCGACGGTGTCGGCTACGCCAGCGTAATCCATGGCGACATCGACCAACTCCGCATTGATCCCAGGGCACTCCGCGTCACGCTTGAAGGGCGGGATTTCACCTCCCGCTTCATCCAGGCCCGCACGCAGGAGACCTTCGCCAATCAAACGTCCAGCCAAATCGCCGCCATCCTAGCGGCACGGCGTGGACTAAGCGCAAAGGTCACCGCAACCACCACGCCTGTCGGTGCCTACTGGCAACTTGAACACGACCGCACCACGCTCGACAGCTTTAGCCGCACGGTCAGCGAATGGGATCTGCTCATCACCTTAGCCAGCCACGAAGGTTTCGATGTCTTCGTCAGTTCCACAACCCTCTATTTCCAGCCACCGGTCATCTCCACTCCTCAGACCATCGTCCTAAGCCAGCAGCCAACGCTGAACGGCCCCGCTAATCTAATGTCACTCTCGATGGAGCGATCCCTCACGCTTGCTGGAAACATCGCAGTCACCGTCCGCAGTTGGAACAGCCGCCTGGCGCAAAGCTTCGTTCAAACAGTCACGTCGAGCGGCACTGCCAGCCCTTCGCAAACGTTCGTCTATGTCGTTCCAAATCTCACCCCCGACGCAGCCCTCCGCCTCGCGCAGTCCCGCCTCGCGGAACTGACAAGCCATGAGCGCGTCATCGAGGCGGATATGCCCGGTGAGCTGACCCTGATGCCACGCCAACAGATCATGCTTGCGGGAACAAAGACGGCATTCGATCAACTCTATTGGATCGACGAAGTCACCCGCCGGCTGGACGTCCAAAGCGGCTTCACCCAATCGCTCCGGGCACGCAACAGCTCCGTGCTCGCCAACTCGATCGGAGAATAGAGTTGGAACAGTTTTTAAACGCCCTAAAAGGTCAAGCCGCAGCGCTTGACCGCACCACCGCGCAGCCGCGCTTTGCAACCGTCACTTCGGTTGACCCAACGAGACCCGCCGTCCGCGTCAAGCTTCAGCCAGAAGGCGTGCTGACCGGCTGGCTGCCAGTGCTCTCTCCCTGGGTCGGCAACGGCTGGGGCATCTCATGCCCACCAACTCCCGGTGATCAGGTCGTCGTTCTGGGACAGGAGGGCAATGCCGAGCACGGCATCGTCATCGGCCGTGCATGGTCAGACAACGCACACACACCGCAGGCACCCAGCGGAGAGTGCTGGCTCGTTCATCAATCTGGTGCGTTCATCAAGCTCCTGACGGATGGCACAATCCACATGCAGGGTGACGTTCACCTGACAGGAAATCTCTTCGTCAGTGGCACGATCCAATCCCAGCAGGATCTCGCCGACTGCAAAGGCACGTTGGATCGGTTGCGACAACACTACGATATTCACACCCATATCGACAGCCGCAGCGGCACCACCTCCACGACATCTGCTCCAGATTAAGGGTCCCGCACAGAATGCCCGATATCTCCCATCAGTTCGGTGCCGATCTTACACTTTCGCCAACAGGTGACATCGCAACTGCAAGCGGCCCAGCCCTCACGCTCCAGCGCACCTTGAAGCGTCTGCTCACCAACCCCTCAGACTATCTTTGGCATCTCAACTATGGTGCCGGATTGGCAAGCTTCGTAGGCCAACCCACCAACGCAGTGGGAATTGCCGCCGTTATCCGCAGCCAGATCTTCAAGGAGGCCACGGTGGCGCGAACGCCAGAGCCGGTGATCGACGTTCAATCCGACGTCTCCGGCGGGGTCTACGTCCACATTCGATATGCCGACGCTACCAACGGGACCACCCAAACCCTCTCATTCGTAGTCGGAGCCTAAACATGCAGCTCCAGCTTCAGAACTTCTCCACCCTCGTAAGCAATGCCGCCGCCGCCGTGCAGGGATCCGCCGCACAACTGATCGACCTCACTGTCGGCAGCACATTGCGCGCAATCCTGGAGGCCAACGCTTCCCTTGCTCTGTGGATGCAATGGCTCATCGTCCAGGTTCTCGCGACCACACGGGCAGCCACCAGTAATGGCACCGATCTCGACACTTGGTGTGCAGATTTCGCACTCGCACGCCTGCCCGCAGTCCCTGCCACCGGCCTAGTCACGTTCAGCCGGTTCACACCCACGCTGCAGGCCGTGATTCCCGCTGCGACGTTGGTCAGAACAGCCAACGGATTGCTAAGCTTCTCAGTCATCGCCGACCCTAACAACCCGGCGTGGAGCCAATCCCTCAACGGCTACACGCTGGGTGCAGGCGTCGCGAGTTTGACGGTCAGCGCCGTCGCGACAGCATCTGGCAGTCTCGGCAACGTCCAGCCCGGCACAATCAGCCTGATCGCGTCGGCTGTTTCCGGAATTGATACGGTTACCAACCAAAATGCTTTTGTGGGCGGCCTCGATGCCGAAGCCGACGCACCGCTCCGAACCCGCTTTTCCGGCTACCTCGCAAGCCGCGCCCGCGGCACGTCCCAAGCGATAGACCACGCAATCCTATCTGTCCGTCAAGGCCTCACCTACACCTTGCAAGAGAACGTCGTGTCAGGCGGCACCCCTGCAATGGGCTGTTTCATCGTCACGGTTGACGATGGCACCGGAAGCCCATCTGCCACTCTCCTCACACAGGTCGCAGAAGCCATCGAAGCGGTTAGGCCGATCGGATCGACATACTCGGTCCAGTCGCCCATGGTGACATTGGCCAACGTCTCATTGTCGATCACAACACCGGCAAGTTCTGCCCACATCGCGATTGCCGCAAACGTAGTCGCCAGCCTGCAGTCCTCCATCAACGCGCTGCCCATCGGTGCAAGCCTGCCATGGTCGCGGCTCACTCAACTTGCCTATGCCGCTGATCCTAACGTCATCAACGTCACCAACGTCTTGCTCAATCTGGGCACAACTGATGTCACCCCTGGTCCCGCAGGTCTTGTGAAGGCCGGCAGTTTGCAGGTCGCCTGACATGACCAGTGACACGAACGACATGCTCCGCCGCTTAAAGGCGGCCCTTCCTCGACGCTGGTTCGCAGACAATACCCCGCTGCTTGACGGTCTGCTGACCGGCCTGGCCAGCACCTGGGTATGGCTCTATCAGGCCCTGGCATACACCAAGCGCCAGACGCGGCTTGGGACCGCAACCGACCAGTTCCTCGATCTGATCAGCGATGATTTCTTAGGCACAGCACTCCCCCGCCGTACCGCTGAGCCAGACGCGGCATTCCGCACCCGCATTTCCCGGGAACTTCTGCGCGAGCGCAACACGCGATCCGCAATCGCCTCAGCACTGGGCGATCTCACCGGTCGAGCCCCCACGATTTTCGAGCCAGCCAGACCCACCGACACCGGCTGCTACAATGGCCCGCTGGGCTATGGCGTTGCAGGCGGATGGGGCAGCCTGCTGCTCCCGTTCCAATGTTTCGTCACCGCCTATCGCCCGTCCGGCAGCGGCATCGCCTATGTCGCCGGTTACGGACAACCGACCGGCTCCTACGGCGGCGGTGCCCTCCAATACGCAAGCCTATCCATGCTCACCGGCGAAATCGTCGACGCCGACATCACAAATGCCATCGCCCACGTGATGCCCGTTTCCACTATCGCCTGGACGCGGATCTTGAACTGAACTCCCGCAAGCCTAACAGGAAAGGGCCACAGATATGGATCGGATCATTGTCTATCCAGGCAGTATCCCGCTGGATACCGACCTGCTCAACACCAACCGCAACACCATGCTGGCAATCGGAGCACTTGCGCAAGCAACGCTCGGTTCGGCCACCGTGGTCGATGGCCTCGCGGTCAACCCCACCACACCCGCCAGCATGGCCGTGACGTGCGGCCCGGGCAGTATCACCCAGTTCACGACAGTGGATCAGAACGCCTACGGTTCGTTGGCGGCTGACACCACTGAAGCCCTCTTAAAAATGGGTGTCAATCTCGACCCACTGATCTTCAATCTCACCGCCCCGACAACGAGCGGTCAGGCGGTGAACTATCTTCTGGAGGCGAGCTTCATCGAGGCTGACGCAAGTCCGGTCGTTCTGCCCTATTACAATGCAGCCAGCCCCAGTACGCCCTATCTCGGCCCGACAAACACCGGCGTAGATCGGAAAGCGTCGTGTAGGGAAAGAGTGTC
>CAIJTR010000186.1 GCA_903823665.1 uncultured Rhodospirillales bacterium | reverse complement strand
TGGCCTTCGCGGACGGTGGCGGTGTTGGTGATGACTATAACACTCGCGTCCCCAACGAGGCGGCATTTCAGGCATGGAAAGCCCAAACCGCCCCCAACGATAGCGGAGCGGATTACGATCTGCGCGGCGCCTATCTCGCCAACATGCGGCGCGACCCCGAAAACGGCCACATGGGCGACCGCTTCAAGAAGCCCAACCACCCGACCTTCAGCGATCAATCGCAGTATGCCGTGGGCGACCAGCGTTCGCGGGCAGGGCATTGGGTAGGGCCGGAAGGTCCAGATCAGACATTCGTCCCGCCGGCGCCTTACGCGGATGGTGGTGCGGCCCTCGACGCTGGCGGACCTCCTGCCGGTGGCCTTTCCGGCCTCATCACGTCACCCATTGCGGGCCGAACCGATCGCCTCCCAATGGACGTGGCACCCAATTCCTACGTCATCCCGGCAGATATTGTTTCTGGCCTCGGGCAGGGCAACACGCTCGCCGGAGGGCGCATCCTGGATGCCATGCTCAAGAACGGCCCGCACATGCAGGCGGCGCAGGCGGGTCAAGGATTTGCGGACGGCGGCGGCGTAGGGGAGCGTATTGCCCGCGCCATGAACGGTGGTCGCGACCAAGGGCAGCGCGCCTTCTACAACGCAACCCGAAACGGCATCTATACTTCGGAAACGGCCCCCGCCGATGCGGGCAATCCCAATTCTCTGTTTTCGGACCTGAATACCCGGCGATCCCTTCAGCGGTATGATGCCCAGAAGATCGAAGATGACGTTATGGGCTTCAAGAGGCGTGCCGACGGCGGCGATACCGGCACCACGCCGATCGTCACCGCTGGCGGCGAGTTTATCTGTTCCCCCGAAATGGTCGCGGCCATCGGCGGCGGCGACATGGATAAGGGCCATAAGATCCTCGACAACATGGTCCTGCAGGTCCGCAAGCAGACCGTGAAACAAATCCAAGACCTCCCCAAGCCAAAGAAATGATGCACAGCAATATAGACTTCGGCGGCGTCGAACTCGCCACAAAAGCAGACGAAGATCAAATCTTCGATCTCTTGCTCGCCATGCACACCGAGGCGCCCGTTCACGCCTTCGACGTGGAAGTCGTGCGCGATAACATCGTCAAGGGCACCGAGAAAAAGGGCGGCATCATCGGCGTGATCCGTGGCCCCGATCGCCTTGAGGCCACCTGCGGTTTGCTGCTGTCGGAGGCCGCCTGGTACACGCGCGATCTGGCCCTGAACAGCATCTGGACCTTTGTGCATCCAGATCATCGCCGATCGACGCACGCCAAGAAACTGATTGAGTTCGGCAAGATATGCTCGCGATGGTTTGCCCAATCCGGCACGCCCGTTCCCCTTCAGACGGCAGTCTATAGCGACGAGCGCACAGAAGCCAAGTGCCGTTTGCATCGTCGGCAACTGCACCCTATCGGCCAGCTATTTGTTTATCGGCCTGAAGCCATCCAAGGATAACAGCTAATGGGACTTTTTGACCCGACCCAGAATACGTCGAGCAGTTCGCCGGCGAGTTCGGCCAGGACGTCGCCGAGGTCAGCCACCGGCACGCCGTCGAGCAGGCGATCAAACAGGGGCGGACGGTGCCAACCACTGTCCTGGCGGACTTCCC
>CAIJTR010000185.1 GCA_903823665.1 uncultured Rhodospirillales bacterium | reverse complement strand
CCACCGAGATCTACACAGGCGAAGACACTCTTTCCCTACACGACGCTTTCCGATCTAGCAGCGTGAAGAACGGGTTCAAAGCCAGCAGATACTCATTCTCTTTCAACTGGCTCGGCTGCCAGATCACCGCACTCATGAAGAATGCAATCTGCACGATAGAGGCCACAATCGGCGGAATATCGCGAAACCGGGCGCAGAGCACGCCGAGCAGCAGACACAACGCCACCGCCAATGCGAGCCACAGCACGAAGGCCGGGATGGCCAGCAGCCCAACCCAGCCGGGGTTGAGCCCTACCAGCAGATCGACGACCACGATCACAACGACGTTGTGCGCCAGTACCAGCAGGTTCCGCATCACCACGCGCCCCGCATAGAGCGTGAACGGCATTCGCACCGCGCGGATCATCCCCTCCGCCTGCGTGAAACAAACGCATGCTTCCTGGATCAAACTGCTGAGGAACGCCCACAGCACGATGGAAAGGGCGAGGAAGGGGAAGTAGTGCTGCAGGTCCATCTGGAACAGCGTGCCGTAGAGAAACCCCATCGAGCCGATCATCACCGCCGTGGACATCGTCAGCCAGAACGGCCCCAGCAGCGAACCGCGATAGCGTAGCTTGATGTCGAGCCATGCCAGCGTCCAGCACAGCCGCCACATCACGGTGGCGTGCATCATGTCACGCAACGCGAGGTTGGACCGGGCGGCAAAGCTGGGCTTTGAGATCAGCTCAAGCGCTGCCATGCGCGCGGGGGCGGGAAGGGGTGCGGACATTCTTGGGGGGCGATACCGCATCAACGCGGGCGTCGCAACCGGCAGACCCGAACTGGCTGCATACGTCAGCCCATCCAGAGTGTGGCGCTTTTCCGTCCAATCCGATATTCGACAGCCTGCGATCCCATCGGGCGCGGCGCTTCCGCCTCCCAACCGGAGCGGCGATTTGACCTACCCTTTCTGGCTGCCTTTGCTGCTGGGCTTCCTCTCGGCCACCGGGCCGATTTCCACAGACATGTATCTGCCGGCCTTCCCGGCCATTGAAACGTCGCTGCGCGTTCATCTCGGTTCCGCGCAATGGACGCTGGCGACCTGGTTTATTGGCCTCGCCATCGGTCAGATCACCCAAGGTGCGCTGTCTGACCGGTTTGGTCGCAAGGCCCCGCTGGTTATCGCCACCGCGCTGTTCACACTGGCCAATGTTGGCTGCGCGCTGTCCACCGATATAGTTACGCTCTCGGTCATGCGCTTCCTGGCCGCCATTGGCGGCTCCGCCAGCATGGTGATCCCGCGCGCCATCGTGCGCGATCTATCTGAGGGCCACGCCGCCGCGCGCATGATGAGCCGGCTGATCCTGGTCAGCGGTGTCGCTCCCATCCTCGCCCCAACGCTGGGCGGCCTGCTACTGAAGATCGCGGACTGGCATTTTATTTTCTGGGTGACGGTCATTTACGGCACGTTGTGCTGTGTTCTCGTCGTCTTGTTCCTGCCGGACACGCTGCCGGTGGAGAAGCGAGTGCGCCAAAGCGGCATGCAGCTTGCCTCCCGCTTCGGCCAGATCCTGCGGGAGCGCAGCTTCCTCACCAACGCCTTGATGGGCGGCTCCGGCATGTTCGCCATGTTTGCCTATATCGGTGGCTCTCCAGGCATTTTTATCGAGGGCATGCATGTCTCGCCCTCCGTCTACGCGGTGATGTTCAGCAGCAGCGCGCTTTTTTTCATCGTGTTCTCCCAGTTGAACCCCCTGCTGCTCGTGCGCGTCGGCTCGGACAAGTTGATGCGCATCGCCGTGCGCTGCTTTCTGGCGGCAGCACTTGCCCTGGCGGCCGTGGCCTTTCTGGGGCCATTGCTGCCCGGCGGGGTACGATGGTGGATGCTGCTGCCGCCGGTGATGTGCATGATGGGCTGCCAGGGCATCAATATGCCGAACACCACGGTTGCCGCCCTGCAACGCCACGCATCCCATGCCGGCACCGCGTCAGCACTCATGGGCATGATGGGTTTTTGCCTCGCCGCCATCAGTGGCCTTGCCGTGGGTGTCGTGAGCGACGGCAGCGCCAGACCACTCGCCATATTGGCCCTGATGGGGGCGGTGGGGGCCAATGTCGCCGATCTTTATCGCAGGCGTGACCTGATGCTACGTTCACAGAACACATAAGGAAAAACAACCATGGCGCTGTTTGTTGGGATTCCCGCCTGCAACCGGGTCGTCAACGAGCTGGAGATTCACTACACCCCGAAACGCTACGGTCAGGCGCTGATGTATGCATCCGGCTGCCTGCCTGTGCTACTGCCACCGGTGGGTGAGGGCATGCTTGACATTCTCGACCGTCTCGACGGCCTGCTGCTCGACGGCAGCCCCAGCAACGTCGAACCCGCGCTGTATGGCGTGGATCACGACGCAACCCCCGGCAAGCATGACCCAGAGCGTGATGCCACCACGCTTCCCCTGGTTCGCGCCGCGATTGCGCGCGGGATGCCGGTGCTGGCCATCTGCCGTGGCATTCAGGAACTGAACGTGGCCCTTGGCGGTTCGCTGCATCAGCAAGTTCAGGAACTGCCTGGGCGTCGTGATCACCGCGCGGGCCCCGGCGACATCAATGAGAAATTCGGCTTTGCCCATCCGGTTGAGCTGTCCGGCCAGTTCGCCCTCATGGTCGGCACCAGCCAGATCACCGTGAACTCCCTGCACGAGCAATCCATCGACCGTCTGGCAGATGGGCTGGTGGTGGAAGGCGTGGCAGAGGACGGCACCATCGAGGCGGTTCGCGTCGCCGGTGCCAAGTCGTTTGCCTGCGGCGTGCAGTTCCACCCGGAATGGCATGTGAAACAGGACGAAGCCAGCCGTCGGATTTTTGAAGCCTTTGGCGAGGCTGTTGCGGCCTACGCCAAGGGTCTGAAGAAAGCCGCCTAGGATGGATTTTCATCTCGCAGGCAAGCGCGCCCTGATCACCGGTGGCTCCAAGGGCATCGGCCGCGCCACCGCACTCTCGCTGGCGGCGGAGGGCGTCGATCTCATCCTGGTTGCGCGCAACCCTGCGCATCTGGATGAGGCCGTGGACGTCGTCCGCGCCTCGCATCAGGTGGCCGTTCGCGGCATCGCGGCTGATTTGTCGCGTGAGGACGAGGTGGTTCGAGTGGCACATGAGGCAGGCCCGCTCGACATTCTCGTCAACAACGCTGGTGCCATCCCACCGGGAGGCTTGCTTGCGGTGGACAACGAGACGTGGCGGCGCGCCTGGGATTTGAAGGTGTTTGGCTTCATCTCTATGTGCCGCGCTGTCTATCCGTCAATGCAGGCGCAAGGCCACGGCGTGATCATCAACGTGCTGGGGGCCGCCGGTGAAAAGCTGAGCCCGAACTACCTCGCTGGGACCACCGGCAATGCAGGCCTGATGGCCTTCACCCGCGCATTGGGCACCAGTAGCACCAAGGACGGCATTCGCGTTGTCGGCATCAACCCCGGTGCCACCGCCACCGAGCGTATGGAAATGCTGTTGCGCGACCGTGCCAAGACCCAGTTCGGCGACCCCGAGCGCTGGCTGGAGCTATGCGCCGGAATGCCGTTCGGCCGCGCCGGCAAGCCCGAGGAAATCGCCGACGCCGTGGCCTTCCTGGCCAGCCCGCGTTCGGGCTATACCTCCGGGACGATCGTTACGATTGACGGCGGGGCCTGATCGCCTTCTCCGCCACTCCTGCCATCGCGATTCAACCGAAGGAAACCGAAATGTTCAGCCACATCACCATCGGCAGCAACGACATCGAGCGTTCGAAGAAATTCTATGACGCACTTCTGGCTATCAGCGGTGCCAAGCCCGTCACGCCGGACGCCAAAGGCCGTTTGATGTATTCCAGCAAGGGCGGACGCTTGCTGATCACCAAGCCGCTGAATGGCTCGCCCGCCACCGGTGCCAATGGCGGCACCATCGGCTTTGCCATGGAAAACCAGGCCGAGGTTGACGCCTGGCACGCCACTGGTATCGCCCATGGCGGCACCACCTGCGAGGACCCGCCGGGAATCCGCCAGGGCGGCGCTGGCCCGCTCTATCTCGCCTATCTGCGCGACCCGGACGGCAACAAGCTGTGCGCCATGTTCCGCGTGCCCGCCTAGGGGCCAAGCCCGCAGCCGGGTAGTTTCCGAGCCTGACGATGCTCCATGCGCAGTGCCAAGTATGCGTATGGAGCACGGCCCACACTGGGCCGCTCGTCACCGGCTATGGAGAATTCCCATGAAAAACATTCTATTGGCGACCGTTACGTTGATCACTCTGGCCTCACCGGCCTTTGCGCAAACCGCAACAACATCGGCATCCACAACGTCCGCACCAGCGGTCGTTACCGTTCCGCCCAGCACGGTGAAGATGCCAGTGGTTGCCAGCACATCGATATTCGCCACCATCCCAACCGGCGAAGACCTCAGCTCCAACCTTATTGGGCTTGATGTCTACAATGGTGCCAATGTGAAGATCGGCACCATCAAGGACATCGCCATGAATGCTGGGCGCGTCCACGCCTACATCATCGGCGTCGGCGGCTTCCTCGGCATGGGCGATCACTATGTGGCCGTCACCCCAGCCTCGATCACGATCAGCTACGGCCAGTCTGACAAGAAATGGCACGCCACGATGAACACGGACGCTGCAGCCCTCAAGGCAGCGCCGGAATACAAATACGCGACCTAATCGTCGGGCGGTGACGATCGGCGGCCGATCAATCCTTCGGCCGCCGGTCAATCACTCGCCGCGCTTTGCCGAGCGACCGCTCCACACTGCCCGGCGGCAGCACCAGCACCGAGGCTGACACGCCCAACCGCTCCTTGATCCGTGCCGCCAGCGCGACACCCACGCCGGGCACGTTGAGATATTCCACCCGCGCCTCCGTGTGCACGGCAATCTCATCCAGCCGCCCGGCCCGCGTCAGCTCCACCTGAAAATGGCCAGACAGTTCGGGCGTCGCCAGTACCAACTCCTCAATTTGCGTCGGGAACACGTTCACTCCACGCACGATCATCATGTCGTCGGAACGCCCGGTGATCCGCCGCATCCGCCGCATGTTGCGCGCCGTGCCGGGCAGCAGCGCCGTGAGGTCCCGCGTGCGATAGCGGATGATCGGCATCGCTTCCTTCGACAGCGAGGTGAACACCAGTTCCCCCGTCTCGCCATCCGGCAGCACGGCACCCGTCACCGGGTCGATGATCTCCGGGTAGAAATGATCCTCCCAGATGTGCGGCCCGTCCTTGGTTTCCACGCATTCCTGTGCCACGCCCGGCCCCATCACCTCCGACAGGCCGTAGATATCAACGGCGTCAATTCCGAACGCACCCTCAATTTCCGAGCGCATGCCTTCGCCCCAGGGCTCCGCCCCGAAAATCCCGGCCTTGAGCGTGGTGCCACGCGGGTCCACGCCCGCCGCGCGGAATGCGTCCAGAATGGCCAGCATATAGCTCGGCGTGACCATGATCAGATCGGGCTCGAAATCCTGGATCAGCTGCACCTGCCGCTCGGTCTGCCCACCGGAGACGGGGATGACGGTGCAGCCCAGCCGCTCCACCCCGTAATGCGCACCCAGGCCCCCGGTGAACAGCCCGTAGCCATAGGCCACATGCACCCGCATCCCCGCACGCCCACCGGCAGCACGAATGGAGCGCGCCACCAGCCCGGCCCAGGCGTCGAGATCATTCTGCGTATAGCCCACAACAGTCGGCTTGCCGGTGGTGCCGGACGACGCATGGATGCGGGCGATCTTCTCCCGTGGCACCGCAAACATCCCATACGGGTAATTCGCCCGCAGATCGGCTTTCGTCAGCATCGGGAACCGCGAAAGATCCGCCAGCGTGCGGAAATCATCCGGACGCACACAGGCCGCATCGAACGACGCCCGGTAATGCGCAACGTGCTCATAGGCATGGCGCAAAGTCGCCGCCACGCGTTGCATTTGATGCGCCACAATCTCGTCGCGCGAGGCGTGCTCCAGACGATCAAAGCTCATGGCAGGTCCTCGAAGTATTTTTGGCCGATCATCCGCGAATGGCCGCGAAACTCCGCCACAATCTCGTCGCCCCGGCAAACCTGAACGTCGTAAATGCCGGTGCGTCCCGCCTCGGCGCGAAAATCGGCGACCGCCACCAGCGTCTCGCCAATCCGCACCGGACGCAGAAAGCTGATCGTGCATTGCGCGCCGACGGCCATTTGGTTGGCGGCATTGCAAGCAAAGGCGAATGTCGAATCGGCGAGCGAAAAGATGAACCCGCCATGGCACATGCCGTGCCCGTTGCTCATCGCCTCGCATACCACCATCGACATCACGGCACGGCCGGGGCTGACCTCATCAAGGCGCATCCCAATACCTGCGGAAGCTTTGTCGTGTGCCCACATCTTATCGGCGCAAGCCCGCGCCAGTTCGTCTGGAGTCACTTGGTGCTGCCTTTGAACACCGGCTTGCGCTTCTCCAGAAACGCCTCAACGCCCTCCTGAAAATCCGGCGTGAAGCCCATCTTGCGCTGCAGGTCGCGCTCCAGTTCCAGTTGCTGTTCAAACGTGTTCGACGAGCTTGCCGCATAAACTTGGCGCGTCGCCACCAACGCGAGCGTGGGAAGTTTTGCCAGCCGTGCCGCCAGCGCCTCCGCCTCGTCCATCAACACGGCGTCATCCACCGCGCGATAGATCATGCCCATCGCCTCGGCTCGCTCCGCCTCCACCGGCTCGGCCAGCATCGCCAGCGCCCGCGCGCGCCCGGCCCCGACCAAGCGCGGCAAATGCCACGTGCCACCTGCATCCGGGATCAGCCCGATTTTCGAGAACGCCTGAATGAAGCTTGCAGACTTTCCTGCGATGATGATGTCGCACCCCAGCGCCAAATTCGCCCCGGCCCCCGCTGCCACACCGCCCACGGCGGCAATCGTCGGCATGCGCAAGTTCTGCAGTTTGCGCGCCATCGGGTTCCAGCTGGTGTCCAGCGCCTCGCCCAAATCGCGGCCCAGCGAGAAGCCGGATAGATCAGCCCCCGCGCAGAACGCCCGCCCGCTGCCCGTCAGCACCAGCGCCCGACACGATGCGTCGTCCTCAGCAGCAGCCATTGCAGCCGTCAGATCAGCAATCAGCTCCGGCGTCAGCGCGTTCATTTTCTCGGGACGGTTCAGCAAGATCACGCGGAAATCAGCGTGCTGTTTTACTTGGATCAGATCGGACATTCGGCGTTTCCCCTCGTTTTGAGGGAAAGCCTAATTCATTCCGCAGCAGCAAGCGACCCATGCGCGTGGGCGGAAACCGCCTGGCCAAACGCCGTGAAAATCGCGGCTGAGAGCGCATCGGTCTCGAAATCGTACTCGGGATGCCACTGCACGCCGAACGCAAAGCCGCGCGCATTCGTGGCCCGCACGGCCTCAATCGTCCCATCCGGAGCCACGGCTTCCACCACGAGGCCGGGGGCCAGACGATCAATGCCCTGGTTGTGCAGCGAGTTCACCGCAATGGTCGTTGTGCCCGCCAATTGATGCAGCAACCCACCCACCGACAGCTTCACGCTATGCGCCTTGCCCTGGCGGTTTTTCGGGTTTGGCTGCATTGGCGTGGAGTGATCCATCCGCCCATCGATGTCCTGCAAACGCTGATGCAGGCTGCCGCCCAGCGCCACGTTGAATTCCTGCAAGCCCCGGCAGATCGCCAGCACCGGCACTCCGCGCGCCACAGCGGCGCGAATCAGCGGCAGGGTGACGGCATCGCGCGCGTGATCTTCAGGGGTGCCTTCAGCGTGGGGCGGGCCTTGATACTGGGTGGGTGCCACGTTGGAGCGGCTGCCTGTCAGCATGATACCGTCGAGGCGACCCAGGATTGCGTCAATGTCCGCCTTTTCACCATTTGCCGGCAACAGCAGCGGCACGGCCCCGATCAGCTGGTCGGTGGCGCGAACATAGGTGTCAGACGCTGCGTGGTTGTTCATCCCAAACGCGCCGAACAGCTTCGTGCAGCAGGAAATGCCAATGAGCGGTTTCATCTGGTCAGTGTCCAGCACTGGTGCGTCGAAATAAAGACCAAAATGGGGTTTATTCCGATTTAGTTGTTACCGTTGCCGCTTCGCAGCCTTGGATCGGTGAATTCGAACATGCTTTGGTCGAAAGTGCCGCCCAGTTCGATGCTGAACAGGCTCACCCGCGTTTCCTGCCGGTCCTGATCCAGCACCGCCCATTGCCGCAGCATCAGCGGATTGTCGGCGAACACCAGCGTGAGCGAGCCATCTTTCGGCGAACTGGTGCGCTGTGTCGTCACCTGAATGCTGCCCGGCTGGCGTTCGATGGCCGTTACTGTCACGCTGCCGGACAGCTTCAAATCATCGGCCAGCAGAATGCCCAGCGGCGTGGTGGCCAGTGGGACTGACGTCGTTTGGTTCAGCTGCTTGTCATAGAACACCGCCGAGCCCCGGCCCGCGACGAGCAGGAACGGCGACGGCTTGTCGTACTCAAAGCGCATCCGCCCTGGCCGCTGCAACCACGCATTGCCCTGCGATGTGGAGCCGTCGGGGGCCACCTGCAGGAAGCGTGCGCGCAATGTGCGCAGCGAATTCAGATACGTCTCAATCCGCGCCAGATCGGCCCGGTCCTGTGGCGACTGCGGCGCAATGGCGGCGCGCGCCGCGATGGGGACAAGGAAGGGCAGGGCGAGAAGAGTGCGACGGTTCATATCGGGATATGTGGCATCCGTCTGAGGCGATTCAAAGGCGCAGTGTGGCGATGGGCGTTATGTCGCGCTATCATGTCGCCATTCTGAACCAGGGGTGTTGCCATGAACCGTCGCCTGTTCGCCCGCGCCGCCGGATTATTCGCCTTTGCCGCAGCCCCGGTTGTCGCGGCCAGCGCCGCAAAGGCTGAGGACACCAAGCAACCACGTATGGTCATCCATGTCGGCGGAGGCACGCCTGGTGAGATGAACGCCGCATTGTCGTTTGCCGCCAATTTTATCGAGCATTACGCCGAGCTGGGCCAAACCGCCGCCGTTGAAGTTGTGGCGAACGGGCCGGGCTACTTGATGATGCGAGACGATCTTTCGCCGGTGAAGGCGCGCATTGCCGAGATCCACGCCAAACTCCCAACCATCGTGTTCTCAGCCTGCCAGAACTCCCGGCGTGGCGTGGCGAAGGCGGAGGGCAAGACCGTGGAACAGATCGTTGAAATCCCGCAGGCGCATGACGTGCCCGCGGGTATCGTCCGCATCGGCGAACTACAGGCGCAAGGCTGGAGCTACGCGCGCGGCTGACGACGCAGCGCCGCCCGACGATTGTCGATCATCGCCTGCAGGCGCGCACCCACCGCAGGGTCGCGCCACAGCAGCATGACCGCCGCGAGCAGCCCGCCATGCAGAAGTGCGGCACCGAAGCCAATGTTCACAAGGTTCCAGATCAGCGCCGGCCCGGCGGTCATCGCGGCGGTTGAGACGGCATAAAGCGCCAGGCGAACCGGCCCGATTGGGCTCGCAAGCCGCCACATCATCACGCCGACCGCAGCCGCCGCCATCAGCGCCTTCAGCCCGGCCATGGCGCGCAGCAGGCGGGCGAGGTCAGGATCGGCAGCAACCGCCCGCGCTGTTTCGGCTTGGTCTGCCACCAGCAACCCCGCCGCGAAGGCCAGAACGGCCACAACCAACAGCCCGCCACGCGCAAGCCATGGAGTGCCGGTCCGGTCGGATGATCCAGCTATGGGTGCGGCGCTACTCAGGCCAGACATGGCGGGCTCCCTATTTGCTGATCGAGCATATGAAACGCAGCCGCTCAAATACCAGCCCTGCGATCAAACCTCGCGCAAAAACCGCAGCAGTGATGCCACCACAGCCTCCGGCTGCTCCTGCTGCACCCAGTGCCCAGCCCCCTCGATCAACTCGACGAAACGCAGATCACTGCAACTGCCGCCGTTCATGCGCTCCAACGCGCCTGGCGTTTGCTGGATGCCCCAATCCTGCGCGCCCGCCACAAAGGCACACGGCACGTCGATCCGCCGCCCGGCAAACAGCCGCAAATCGCCGTTGCGACCCTCCGTCCGGCAGCGATACCAATTCAGCCCGCCCTGAAAACTGGTGCGGGCGAAAGCCTCGGTGTAGACCCGCAGCTCATCGTCGGTCAGCCACGCCGGGGCGACATCAGGCATCTCGGCGGCCACCGTCTCCGGCATCGATGCTTCGAGGTCCATGATGTAATAGGTCGGCAGTTGCGCGAGGGACGCCGCATCCCACCCCGCCAGCTTATAAGGCCGGTTGCCCGCCCAATCCGCCGATTTGTGGTGATAATAGGCGCGCAGAAAATCATGCAGCCCCTGCGGCGGATGCGTCATCTCGCCGTCCGCCTCCCGCGTGGCGTAATACCATTGATAGTGTTTGCGGGGACGGGGCAAAGCCGCGAGATCGGCATGAACCAGATCCTCACCCGGCGACTCCACCGAGGGCGCGCCGCCGAACGGGGCCGACATCAGCACCACCGAGGCGAACACATCGGGCCGCATCAACGCGGCCCACGCCGCCACTGACGCTCCGAAATCATGGCCCACCACGCAGGCCACGCGCTTGATGCCCAGGCGATGCAACAGCGCTAACTGGTCAATCACCAGATTGCTCAGCCGAAAACTGTCCACGTCCCCGTCATAGCCATCATCCCAGCCGGTGGTGCCGCCATAGCCACGCTGATCCGGGGCCACGACGTGATATCCGGCCTTCGCCAACGCCGGCATAATTTTGCGCCACGAATACGCCAGCTCCGGGAAGCCGTGCAGCAGCAGCACGCAGGGATTGACGGGATCGCCCGCTTCTACGACGTGCATGTTGAGGCCGTTGATGCCGGACAGGGTGCGGGTGTGAAGGGGAGCGGTGCTGGTCATGTAGGCCAGCCTACACTGCGCTTCACCCCACCCGCAAAACCCTCTACCCTGCCGGTATGGCAGACTCCTTGAGATTAGCGATCGCGCAGATCAACCCGCATCTGGGGCAGATCGCAACCAACCTTGCCCTCATTCGTGCGGCGCGTGCGGAAGCGGCGGAGCTGGGGGCCGATCTTGTGGTCACCCCAGAATTCTCCATCGCGGGCTACCCGCCGGAGGATTTGGTGCGCAAACCGGCTTTCCTCGCCGAGTGTGAAAAAGCGCTCGACCAATTGGCGCAAGACACCGGTGATGGTGGCCCGGGCCTGATTGTCGGTGGCCCATGGCAGGAGGATGGGCAGGTTTATAACGCCGCCTTCGTGCTCGATGGTGGCCGCATCATCGCCCGCCGCGCCAAGCATGAGCTGCCAAATTATGGCGTGTTCGATGACAAGCGCGTGTTTGATTCCGGCCCCGCCCCCGGCCCCGTGGTGTTCCGTGGCAACCGCATCGGGCTTTTGATCTGTGAGGATTGGTGGTTTCCCACGGTTGCTGAAACGCTCATGGAAAGCGGGGCGGAGATGCTGCTTTCGGTCAACGGCAGCCCTTGGGAAGATGGCAAGCAGGATGATCGCGTCACCCTCGCGGTGGAGCGCGTGGTCGAAACCGGCCTTGCGTTCGTGTTCTGTGGCCAAGTCGGTGGCCAGGACGAGCTGGTGTTTGACGGCGGCAGCTTCGTGCTCAATCCAGACCGCACGCTGGCCTGCCAGATGAAGCTGTTCGAGAGCGATCTTGTTGTCACCGACTGGGAATATGTCGGCGACAAGCTCGTGTGTATGCCACAGCCGCTGCCGGATGAGCCATATCGGATGGAGCTGATCTATCGCGCCATGATGCTCGGCCTCGCCGACTATGTGCGCAAGAATCGCTTCCCTGGGGTGATTCTCGGCCTATCTGGCGGCATCGACTCCGCGCTCTCGGCCGCCGTCGCGGTGGATGCGCTCGGGGCGGATAAGGTGCGCACGTTCATGCTGCCCAGCCCGTATACGAGCCAGGACAGCCTGGATGACGCGGCCAAATGCGCCGAATTGCTGGGCATTTCGTGCGACACGGTGCCGATCACGCCTGCCATGGACGCGTTCAACGGCGCGCTTGCCCCGATTTTCGCAGGCCGTCAGGCGGATATCACCGAGGAAAACATCCAGTCCCGCGCGCGGGGTCTGATCCTGATGGCGATTTCCAACAAGCTCGGCCACATGGTTCTCACCACCGGCAACAAAAGCGAGATGTCGGTCGGTTACGCCACGCTGTATGGCGACATGTGCGGCGGCTTTTCGGTGCTGAAGGACGTCTACAAAACCCTGGTGTTTGACCTCTGCCGTTGGCGGAACGAATACTTCCCCGAGGGCGGTCTAGGCCCCGAAGGCTTGGTGATGCCCGAGCGTGTGATCACCAAGCCGCCGAGTGCTGAGCTCAAGCCGAACCAGACCGATCAGGACAGTCTGCCGCCTTATGACGAGCTGGATTCCATCCTGTCCGGCCTTATCGAGGGTGAGCAATCAGTGGACGCGCTGGCCGATCGGGGGCATGACCGCGCCACCGTGCTGCGTGTCTGGCGGATGCTGGACCGTGCCGAATATAAGCGCCGCCAAGCGCCACCTGGGGTGAAAATCACCCGCCGCGCCTTTGGCCGCGACCGCCGCTACCCCATCACGAACGGATTCACGGCTTTGGTCTCCTAAATGTCTGAAATTCATATCCCCGAGCTATTCGCCCCCGAGGGCGGCTGGTGCGTGCGCATCCTCGATCTGTCTGGCGGTGCCGAGGAAGGCATTGTTGAAGAGATCAAAGGCTTTCCCACTTTAATGCAGGCCAATGAATTTGCCCGCCGCTACGTGCGCGACAGCATTGAGCTATGCCGCGCCTCCGGTGCCGACGTGCTGGAACTCTGGCGTGCGTTTGGCGAGGACGCGCATGTGATCGACGCCGGTGACGACACGTGGCGCGCCGAGCCTGAACTCTCCAGCTTCGCCGCGCGCCCCGCCACTCGATCTGAACGGGATTGGCGCGCACTGGACCCGCGCAGCGAAGACGAAGCCGACGAAGACGAGGGTGACGAAGACGAGGGTGACGAAGAATGAGCGTCACCGTTCGCTTCGCCCCATCGCCCACCGGCTATCTGCATGTCGGCAATGGCAGGCCCGCGCTGCTGAACTGGCTGTTCGCGCGCAAACTCGGTGGCAAGTTCATCCTGCGCTTTGACGACACCGACACCACGCGCGGCACGCAGGAATTTGCGGACGCCATCGAGCAGGATATGAAATGGCTCGGGCTCGATTGGGATGACACGTTCCGCCAGTCCGACCGCACAGCGCTCTACGCCGCTGCTGCTGAGAAGCTGAAGGCGTCGGGCCGCCTGTATCCTTGCTTTGAATCCGAAGCCGAGCTGCAGGCCAAGCGCGACTATCGCGTCAAGCGTGGCCAGCCGCCGGTGTATGACCGCGCCATGCTCAACCTCACCGCCGAGCAGCGCGAGAAGGCGGAGGCAGGTGGCAAAGTGCCCTATTGGCGCTTCAAACTCTCCAATTACTCAATCAGCTGGCCCGATCTGGTGCTGGGCAAGCGTGAGGTGAAGCTGCCTGCGGTATCCGACCCGGTGCTGATCCGCGCCGATGGCAGCTTTCTCTACACCTTCACCTCGGTGGTCGATGATCTCGATTGCAACATCACGCATATTTTGCGCGGTGAGGACCATATCACCAACACCGGTGTGCAGATCGACATCATGGAGGCGCTGGGTGCCAATCGCTCCCGCTTCAGCTTCGCCCATTTCCCGCTGCTGACGGCGGGCGATGGCAGCAAGCTGTCCAAGCGCACTGAGAGCATTTCGCTGCGCAGCATGCGCGCCGATGGAGTGGAGCCGGTGGCGATCACCGCCTATCTGGCCACCCTCGGCTCCTCCGCCGATCCCGTTTTGCTGCCGCCGCGCGAGCTTGCAAAGAATTTCGACTTCTCGAAGTTCTCGTCCTCCCCGGCGAAGTTCGACATTGGCCAGGTGCTGACCCTGAACCGCAAGCTGCTGCACATTATGCCGTTTGCCGATGCCGTCTCGCGCCTGCCGCCGGGTGCCACCGAGGCGTTCTGGCTCGCGGTGCGCGGCAATCTCGATCTCATGTCTGAGGCGCGGGGTTATTGGGACGTGGTGGCCGGGCAGATCATTCCGCCGGTGATGGAGGGCGAAGGCGAGTTTCTCACCCAGGCGCTCGCACTCCTTCCGCAGGAGCCGTGGGACGACAATGTCTGGGGCACCTGGACGGACGCCATCAAGGCCGAGACGGGACGCAAGGGCAAAACACTGTTCATGCCGCTTCGTCTCGCACTAACCGGCGAGGAGCATGGCCCGGAACTCAAGGCGTTGCTGCCGTTGATGGGCCGTGCTCGTGCCGCACAACGTCTGACGGTGGCGGCCAGCTAAGGCCGCCCTATATCGGTCCAGCCGCCAATGATCATCATGAACCTGGGGGTTGCATGACCAACACCGCTGAGCCGTTACCACTCGCCACGGCGAGCCGCACCAAGCGCCCCGTCGTGTTCGTGGGAATCATGCTGGCGACGTTCATGACGGCGATGGAGGCGACGATCATCGCCACCGCCATGCCGCGCATTGTGGGTGAACTCAGCGGCTTTGAATATTATACGTGGGTTTTCTCGGCCTATCTGCTGGCCCAGTGCACGATGACCCTGATTTTCGGCAAATTGTCAGACATCTTCGGGCGCAAGCCGGTGATGATCTCCGGGATTTCGGTGTTTCTCCTGGGCTCGCTGCTCGCGGGTTTTTCCACCTCGATGGGGATGCTGATTGGCTTCCGCCTGCTCCAGGGCATCGGTGCAGGTGCGATGCAGCCGATGACCCTCACGCTCATCGGCGACCTCTACACCCAGGCCGAACGACCGAAGGCACAGAGTATCATCTCAACCGTATGGGCCGGTGCTGCTGTGTTTGGCCCAGTGGCTGGCGGGGTCATCGTTGATTACGTGTCATGGGGATGGGTGTTCTGGATCAACATCCCCATCGGCTTGCTGACAATCGGCCTATTCGCTACTTGCCTGCACGAACAGCTATCGCCCCTCCGTGCCAAAATTGACTATGCGGGTGCTGTTCTGTTCGCAATCTCAATTGTCTGTTTCCTCTTCATCCTCACCGCGGCGGGGCTCGACACTCTGACGTTTGTGGGCCTCGCCGCCATCAGCATCTTCACGGCTATTTTGTTCGTATTCCAGGAACTCCGCGCACCTGAGCCGATGATCTCCATCGCATTGTGGAAAAGCCGGTTGGTTGCCACCAGCAATGCGGCGTCCTTCATGGGCGGCATGGCTTTGGTTGGGCTGACCACCTTTCTGCCGCTCTATGTGCAGGGGGTGATGAACCACTCCCCCTTCATTGCGGGTGCCACGCTGACATCCATGATCGTCGGCTGGACGATGGCATTGCCGATCACCGGCCGGTTTTTCAAGATTATCGGCATTCGCAAAACGCTACGCATTGGCAGTCCTGCCTTGCCGCTCGGGGCTGCGATCCTGCTTCTCCTAACGCCCGAGAGCAGCCCGTTTCTCGCAGCCGCCGGCTCGTTCGCGATGGGCATCGGCATGGGCCTGCTGAGCCTTACCAGCATCCTTCTGGTTCAGGCGTCGGTTGAACAATCGATGCGTGGCAGTGCCACGTCATCGATCCTGTTCTCGCGCAGCTTCGGCAACGCGCTGGGTGCGACTGTGATGGGTGCGATTCTCACCCTCGGCATCACCCATTTTGGCGGCAGCGACCAAGCCGATACCTTGCTACATTTGCTGAACAAGCCAACGGGGCTCGCGGTTCTCGCACATGATCTTAACCTGCGGGCGGTGCTTGATGCGGCCTTGCATTGGAGCTTTTGGGGCATTGTTGCGGTGGCAGCCTTGAGTGCCGCTGCGTCATGGCTGCTGCCAATTGCCCCTGATGCGGGCCGTCGGACAGTGTAAAGGCAAGGGTGGCCAATCAAACGCGAGAGCACCCGGCGAGGGTGGCCGATCTCGCCGGGTGCAGGCCGCGGTTCAATACATATGCTGCCCGCCGTTGATCGAGAGCGTCGACCCGGTGACGAAATCGGCGTTGTCCGCCGTCAGGAACAGCACGCCACGCGCGATGTCGTCAGCATGGCCCAGACGACCCACTGGAATGCGCGCGATGATCTTCTGCAACACATCCGGTGGCACTGCGCGCACCATGTCGGTGTCCACGTAGCCCGGTGCGATGGCGTTGACGGTGATGCCGAATCGGGCACCTTCCTGCGCCAAAGCCTTGGTGAAGCCGTGAATACCGGATTTGGCTGCGGCATAGTTCACCTGGCCATACTGCCCAGCCTGCCCGTTGATTGAGCCGATGTTGACAACGCGGCCAAATTTCGCCGCCCGCATGCCGTCAAACGTCAGCTTGCACAGGTTGAAGCAGGAGCCGAGGTTGGTATCCATCACCGCATCCCACATGTCGCGGCTCATGCGCTGCATGGTGGCGTCACGGGTGATACCGGCGTTGTTGACCAGAATTTCAATCGGGCCGAGTTCGTCGGTGATTTCAGCTACCGCCTTCTCGCAAGCTTCGTAGTCGCCGGCGTCGAATTTTTTCACCGCGATGCCGGTTTCCTCGGCAAAAGCGTTTGCTGCCGCATCATTTCCGGCGTAGCTCGCGATGACGGTGCGCCCGGCGGCTTTCAGATGGCGGCTGATCTCGGCACCAATGCCGCGCGTGCCGCCGGTGACGAGGGCTATTCTGCTCATTTTGTTTCACTCCCTAGGCTATAAACGCAACATATCACCACGCTCGAACAGCGCCAGTGGGCAATGCCAGCATGATTGCGCTTACTCGCCGGTTCTGGTTGAACACCCGCCATGGCTGAAATCACCCAGGATGGCACATTGAGCAGCGCTGATCAGAGCCCAACCGTTGGTGCCAAGATGCAGTTTTGCCCCTGGGAACATTTCGATGCCGATTGGTATTCGGCCAACTACATGCGTCCCAACGCGGAGCATGAGCCCACCGAGCCATATGAGCATTATGTCTCCATCGGAATTGCCCGCAAACACTCACCCAATGCTTATTTCGATGAGGCTTGGTATCAAGCCCGCAACAGCGATGTGAAGGCAGATGTGGCCCGTGGTGTATGGCCCAGCGGCTTCGCGCATTACTGTGCTGAGGGCTATAAAAACCGTGATGCACACTGGCTGTTTTCTGATGGTATTTACCGCTCTCGGCGTGGTGATCTCAGCGATGACAGTCTTTTCAGCAATGGACTACGCAACGGCTATCATCATTACCTGATTGCAGGGCAGGCCGAGAGCTTCACCGGCAGCGCTTTTTTCGACCCTGCGGTGCTTGCCGATCTGGCCGGCATCACAGACAAACCCTTCACCGCCGTGCTCACCCAGCCTTGGCTCGGCCAGCTTCGCCTGTCCCATTTCTTTGACCCGGAATGGTATCTGGCGATGTATGAGGAGGTGGAGGATCTGATTGCTGACGGGCATTATAGCAGCCCGCTGCACCACTACCTTACCAACCCAACACCGCAGCATTTCGCCGGCAGTGCTGATATTGACGAGTCGTACTACAGCACCCGCTACCCCGATATCGGTGAGGCGGTGGCGTTGGGCCATCTGCGCAACGGATACGAACATTTTGTCAATCATGGCCGGTTCGAGGATCGCTGCCCCAGCCCGTGGTTCGACCCTGCCATCTATCGTCGTCACAAGCGTGTGGCAGAGGCATTGCAGAAGGATTCAACGCTTACAGCGTTCGAGCATTATCTTCGCTTCGGCCGCAGGCTGGGTCTGGCCACAATCGCCACGCCGCAAAGCCGCCCGACGCATGAGCGGCCGGGCAATGAGGCGGCGGGCAAGGACATCTTCCTGCGCATGGCGCATCTCTGGGCCAGCAACGCAGGCCCCACCCGCATCGCCTTCGCGCAGCCGGACGAGCCAGACGTCAGCGTGGTGATGTGCGCCTTCAATCAATACGACCTCACGATTCAAACGCTGCTCTTTCTCTCCGGCAGCACCGGCGTGAGCTTTGAGGTGATTCTGATCGACAACGCCTCGATTGATCACACACGGCAGATTGAGCAGCGTGTGGCAGGCCTGCGGGTGATCCGCAACGCCAGCAATCAGGGCTTTCTGCATGCGAGCAATGCCGGCATCAAAGCAGCGCGCGGACGGCATGTGCTGCTGCTCAACAACGATGTGATGCTACCGCCCAACGCGCTGGCTTTGGCCGTGCGCAGGCTGGATGGCGATACGGGGATCGGTGCGGTCGGCGGCAAGGTGGTGCGCACGCATGGCCAGTTGCAGGAAGCGGGCTCGATCCTGTTCAGCAATGGCTCCGCCATGGGCTATGGCCGCGACCGTGACCCGTTTGAGCCGGAATTCGATTTCGTGCGCGACGTTGATTACTGCTCTGGCGTGTTTCTCATGCTGCCGCGCGCGGTGCTGACCGAATTGGGCGGCCTCGATACCGATTACGCGCCGGCCTATTACGAAGAGACCGATCTGTGCGTGCGCGTGTGGAAAAGCGGCAGGCGCGTCGTTTATGATCCCGCCGTGGTGATCATGCATTTGGAGTTCGGCTCCGCCCGCAACCCAGATGCACCACGCGCGCTGATGCGGCGCAATCGCGAGATTTTGGTCTCCAAGCATCGTGATTGGCTCGGCGGCAAGCTGGTGCCGGATGTGCGCGCCGCACTTTCCGGCCGTTCCGCCACCCGCCGCCTGCGCGTGTTGTTCATTGAGGACACGATTCCGTATCGGCACATCGGCTCTGGTTTTGGAAGATCGGCGGATGTGGTGGCAAGCCTTATCGCACTCGGTTGCGAAGTGACGGTCTATCCGATGAACCCGGTGGAGCGCCCAGCCGATTACCGCCAAGGCTTTGACGAGACGGTGGAGTTGCTGTGGAACCGCGACATCACGCACGTCCAGGCGTTCTTTGCCGAGCGCGAGACCTATTACGACGTGGTCTGGGTCTGCCGGGCGCACAACCTGCACCGGCTGGCCGGGGTGATCGGCCATGGCAGCTGGGGCCCGATGGTGCATGCCCGCGTGGTGCTGGACACCGAGGCGCTCGGGGCCAACCGTGATGCCGCACTGGCGGCGCTGGAAGGCCGCAGCTTCGATCTGGATCAGGCGCTGAAGCGGGAGTTGCGGCAGGCGTATCTGGTGCAGGACATCATCTGCGTGAACGCCGTAGAGCAGGCTCAACTGCAACAGGCGGGCCTGCCGCGCGTTCACACGCTCGGACACACCGTGCAGCCCCGCCCAACGCAGCCCGGCTTCTCGCAACGCCAGGACATTCTGGCCCTCGGAGCACTTTACAGTGCGACCACACCGAATTTCGACGGGCTGCGTTGGTTCATCGACAAGGTGTGGCCGCTGGTGTTGGCGGAGTTGGGCGATGTGCGGCTGCTGATTGCGGGCTATGTCGCCGATGGGCTGGACGCCACCCGCCTGCTCGCCGGACCATCGGTGGTGCATCTGGGCTTCGTGGCGGATGCAGTCGAGCTCTATGAAACCGCCCGTGTGTTTCTTGCGCCCACCCGCTTCTCCGCCGGCATTCCGGTCAAAGTGGTCGAGGCCGCTTCGTTTGGCGTGCCGGTGATGGCCACCACGTTGCTGGCCGATCAACTCGGCTGGGAGGCGGGGCGAGAGCTGATCGCCTGCGAGGCCGAGGCACCGGCGGCGTTTGCTGCGGCCTTGGTCGAACTCTATCGCGATGCCGCGATGTGGCAGTCCGTGCGCGAGGCGGCGCTGGAGCGCATCACGCGGCATTGCAGCGGCGCGCAGTTCACGGCCACCATCAAGGCCATTTTGCAGCTTTCGGACTGAGCCCTGCGTTGAAGATCATCGAGATCACCAACGTCGATTTCTCGCTGCGCCATTTCCTGTTGCCGCTGATGCGCGGCTTGCGGGAGCGGGGGCATGAGGTGATCGGCGTCTCCGCCGAAGGTCCGTTGCTCGATGTGGCGCGCCGGGAGGGGTTTCGGGTGGAGGGCCTGCCGCTGGCCCGCAGCCTGTCGCCGGTGGCGCAGATCCGGGCGTTCCGGGCGCTGGTTGCGTTCTTCCGCGCCGAAAAGCCGGACATGGTGCACGCGCATATGCCGATCAGCGGGTTTCTCGCCCGTGTCGCGGCCCGCGTGGCCGGGGTGCCGCGCGTGGCCTACACGTGTCATGGCTTTCTGTTCAACCAGCCCGGCCCCTGGCTGCGGCGGATCGCAGCTTTCGTGATGGAATTCACGGCGGGGCAGATCACCGATGTTCACATGACCGTCTCCACCGAGGAGGCCGCCGATGCGCGCAGGCTTTGGATCAACCGGCGCAGCACGCCCATCGGCAATGGCCGCGACCCCAAGCGGTTTCATCCCGATCCGGAGGCGCGCGCCCGCATCCGCCGGGAGCTTGGCGTGTCTGAAGATGCGGTGGTGATCACCGCCATCTCCCGCCTTGTCCGCCACAAGGGCTACCCGGAACTGCTCGCCGCGATGGCCCACGTGAACGCCGAGCTTTGGGTGGTGGGGGAGCGTCTGCCGAGTGATCACGGCGAAGACATGGGGCCGTATTTCGAGCGCAGCGGTTTGGGTCCGCGCCTGCGCAGGCTGGGCTATCGTGATGACATTCCGGCCATTCTCGCGGCATCGGACGTCTTCACCCTGCCCAGCCATTTCGAGGGCCTGCCGATGTCGATCATCGAGGCGATGCTCACCGGCCTGCCCGTCGTGACCACCAACATTCGCGGCCCGCGCGAGCAGGTGATCGATGGGGTGACCGGCTATCTTGTCCCCCCCGCCACGGTGGCGCCGCTGGGGGAGGCGCTGGGCAAGCTTGCCGACAACTCCATCCAGCGCATTCGGATGGGCGAGGCGGCACGCAGCCGGGCGCTCGCCCTTTTTGACGAATCAGTTGTGCTTGCGCGAACGCTGGACCTGCTGGGGGCGTAGGTCTATCCACCCCGCATGACCGACATCATCAAACTCCGCCGCGCCCTTATCTCCGTCTCTGACAAGACGGGCCTCGTTGATTTCGCCCGTGCGCTGGCTGGTGGCGGGGTGGAGATCCTTTCTACCGGAGGCTCTGCCCGCACGCTGCGGGAGGCTGGGGTTCCCGTCACCGAAGTGGCCGATCACACCGGCTTCCCGGAAATTCTGGATGGGCGGGTGAAAACCCTGGTGCCGCAGATCCATGGCGGTCTGCTCGGACGCCGCGACCTCCCCGCTCACGTGGCGCAGATGGAGGAGCACCAGATCGCCCCCATCGATCTCGTCGCCGTCAACCTCTACCCGTTCGAGGCAACGGTGGCCGCTGGTGGCTCGTATGACGAGTGCATCGAGAATATCGACATCGGTGGGCCTGCGATGATCCGCTCGGCGGCCAAGAACCATGCCTTCGTCACCGTGCTGACCGAGCCTTCGCAATACGCCGACGTTCTGGCTGAGTTCGCAGCTGATGGCGGCACCCATATCGAGACGCGCCAGCGGCTTGCGGCGTCCGCCTATGCCCGCACCGCCGCCTATGACAGTGCGATTGCGACGTGGTTTGCCGCCCATCGCGGCGAGGATTTCCCGGAGCGGCTGACCCTGTCCGGCACACGCGTGCAAAGCCTGCGTTACGGCGAGAACCCGCACCAGCAGGCTGCGTTCTATCGCACCGGCACGCGCGCCGGTGTTGCCACCGCGCGGCAGGTTCAGGGCAAGGAGCTGAGCTACAACAACCTCAACGACACCGATGCCGCGTTTGAGTGCGTGGCGGAGTTCAGCGAGCCTACCGTCGTCATCGTCAAGCACGCCAACCCGTGCGGCGTGGCATCGGCTGTCGATCTGTCGGCGGCTTGGGATCTGGCGCTGCGGTGTGATCCCGTCTCGGCGTTTGGCGGCATCATCGCCGTCAACCGCACGCTGGACGCTGCGGCGGCTGAGCGGATGGCGGCGATTTTCTCTGAAGTGATCGTGGCCCCTGACGCCACCGAGGAGGCGATTGCCGTGCTGTCGCGCAAGAAGAACCTGCGCCTGCTGCTCACCGGGGGCTTGCCTGACCCGGCAGCGGAGGGGCTTTCCATTCGCACGATCTCCGGCGGCTTCCTGGCGCAGACCCGCGATGCCGGGCGTGTGCTGCGGGAAGGGCTCAAGGTCGTCACCAAGCGCGCGCCGACCGAGGCGGAACTGGACGATCTGATTTTTGCCTTCCGCGTCTGCAAGCATGTCAAATCCAACGCCATCATCTACGCCAAACACGGTGCCACCACTGGTATCGGGGCCGGTCAGATGAGCCGTGTCGACTCAGCCCGCATCGCAGCGTGGAAGGGTGCCGAGGCCGCCAAGGCTGCTGGTCTCGACACGCCGCTCACTCAGGGCAGCGTGGTTGCGTCCGACGCGTTCTTCCCGTTCGCGGATGGCTTGCAGGCCGCAATTGCCGCCGGGGCCACTGCTGTCATCCAGCCCGGAGGCTCTATGCGCGATGCAGAGGTGATCGAAGCGGCTGACGCGGCCGGGATCGCTATGGTCCTGACTGGGATGCGCCATTTCCGGCATTGATCAGTGTGCTGCCGGGGCTCCAGGCTGGCGCAAGGGTAGGGCACGGGCGATGGGTTCCATCGCCACGCAGGCATCGGCAATTCGGCTGATCGTCGGATACGGTGTCATATCGACCTGAAAGCCGCGTGCGCCCATCACCTGGCTGAGCATGCACAGATCGGCGATGCTGAGCGCGTCGCCATGGCAGAATTTGCCGGTGTGCGGATCGCCCGCCAGTCGTGCCTCGCCGATGCGCAGGCCCTCGGCGAACCAGTGCTTCACCCAAGCGGTGCGCCCGGCCTCGTCCACGCCCAGCGTGTCGCGCAGATAGGCGCGGATGCGTGGCGGGATCAGCGGGTGATGATCCGCCGCCCAGATCAGTGATAGCGCGCGCACCCGTGCCCGGCCTTCGACGTCCTTGGGCAGCAGCGCGGGCTCGGGGTGGGTTTCTTCCAGATATTCCAGGATCGCCATGGATTGCGTGAGCACCACGCCGTCCTCCAGCACCAGCGACGGCACCACCGCCTGCGGGTTGAGGGCCACGTAATCCGGCGAGTGCTGCACCCCGGCGTCGAGGTCGATCATCGTCTCACGAAATTCGATGTCTTTGAGGTTCATCGACATCCGCACCCGAAACGCCGCCGCCGAGCGCCAGAATCCATACATGTGCAGCATCGATGTCTCCTCTTTAACGCGGCCCGCGCGCGCGGTTCAGCGCCAATTCCTGTGGGGTGAGCCGGAAGCCCACATAAATTTTATAATTGGCAGCCGATTTTTCTGGTGTGTTGGGAACGTGCAGACGAACCGCCTCGCTGCTGGCGGTAACTGTGTCCACGTTTGACGGGAAATTCGCCACCAGCGGCACGTCCTGCTGATCGAGAATGGTTTCACCGTCCATCACAGTGACGACGGCGGCCAGACTTGCCTGCTTCAGATTGGATGCCGGTCCGCGCGACACGGTGGCGCGCACGGCGACGTCGGCGGTCACCGTGCCTCTATCGCCGTAGCGGCATTGCGCCGGCACGCCGGTGATGCGGCCATCCAGCAAAAGGTCGGTGATGTCCTTTCCGGTGCCCTTGTAGCGGGTGATGTCGGTGGCGTCACCGAGCAGCGCCACGCTGGGGCAGGTGGAGGGCGGCTGGGTTTTGCCAAAACTGGCGCAGCCGGCCAGGGCTGCTGGGATTGCGAGCAAGACGACGAAGCGGGAAATAGGGGGCATTCGGTGTTTCGCGATCAATGGACTGGCCGCCATTGTGCGGCGAGCGGTGCCGCGGCGCAAATCACGCGGTAGAGCGTCGCGAGATGTTCACATTGCTCGCGTTCTCCCCTATGCCCGCGCCATGGCCGTATACACCGAAGTCACCGATGAGGCGCTTGAAGCGTTTCTGCATGAATATGATCTGGGCTCTGTCGTTGCCTTTCGCGGCATCGCTGAGGGGGTGGAGAACAGCAATTATTCGCTGCGCACCACCGAGGGCGATTTCATCCTCACGCTGTATGAAAAGCGTGTGGATGTGACGGAATTGCCTTGGTTTCTGGGGCTGATGGAGCATCTGGCCGGGGCTGGACTCACCTGCCCGCAGCCGGTGCGGGCGCGCGATGGCGAGGCATTGCGCACCCTGGCAGGGCGGGCGGCGGCGATCACCACCTTCCTGCCGGGCATCTGGCCGCGCCGGGTGCGCGTTGAGCATTGCGCGCCGCTTGGGGATGCCATGGCCAAGCTGCACCGCGCTGGCCAGGGCTATGCGCCGGTTCGTGTCAATGCGTTGGGTCCGCATGGTTGGGCGCCTCTGCTGGAGCGCTGCCTGCCGCGTGCCGATGAGGTCAATCCAGGCCTCGCCGCCGAGCTTTCGTCCGCGCTGCCCGGCATCGTTGCTGCGTGGCCGCATGATTTGCCGAGGGGCCACATCCACGCCGATCTGTTCCCGGACAACGTGTTTTTCCTCGAAGGTGCCGTGTCCGGCATTATCGATTTCTATTTCGCCGCCACAGATTTGTTTGCCTATGACGTGGCGATTGCGCTGAATGCCTGGTGTTTTGAGGCCGATGGCAGCTTCAACCTCACCAAAGGCCGGGCGCTGCTGTCTGGCTACAACGCGGTGCACCGCATGAGTGACGCCGAGGCGCAGGCGCTGCCGGTGCTGTGCCAGGGTGCTGCCATCCGCTTCGCCCTCACCCGGCTCTATGATTGGGTGAACACGCCCGCCGGTGCCCTCGTTACGCGCAAAGACCCGATGGATTACGTCCGCCGCCTGCGCTTTCACCTCCATGCCACGGGTGCCGCTGATTATGGCTTCTGATTCAGCCCAAGATGCTGTCGAAATCTGGACCGATGGCGGCTGCAAGCCCAACCCGGGACCGGGCGGCTGGTCCGCCATTCTGCGGTACAAGGGCGTGGAGCGGGAGATGAGCGGTGGCGAGGCTGCGACGACCAATAACCGCATGGAACTCACAGCCGCGGCGGAGGCACTCGAAAGCCTCAAACGCCCCTGCCGCGTGGTGATCAACACCGACAGCGAATACCTCAAAAACGGCATCACCCGCTGGCACACCGGCTGGGTGCGCAAGGGCTGGAAGAATGCCAGCGGCGATCCGGTGGCGAACATGGACCTCTGGCGTCGCATTCTGGACGCCGCAAAGCCGCACGAGATCGACTGGCGCTGGGTGCGTGGGCATTCGGGGAATGAGATGAACGAGCGAGCCGATGTGCTGGCGACGAAGGCTCGGCCGGGGGGCTGATAGCAGCCTCGCCAGCCCATCTGTGTAACAGTCGCCCATCGGATTCTACCCACGAAACACTCTGTTGCAGTCGCTTTGATTGAACGGTCCTCCGCCCAAGCCATGTGCAGGTCTTCGTCTGCGAAGGATCATGACATGCGCGCGCTTCGGTTTGCCTTGGCTCTGATCGCTGCCCCTATGGCTCTGGCAGTGGCCACGCCGGCTCAGGCGCAGATTGGGATTGGCTTATCGATCACCATCGCACCGCCGGTGTTGCCGGTTTATGTGCAGCCGCCGCTTCCGGCTGAGGGCTATATTTGGACGCCGGGATACTGGGCGTATGCCGATGATGGATATTACTGGGTGCCCGGCGTGTGGGTGCGTCCGCCTTCTGTGGGGCTGTTGTGGACGCCGGGATATTGGGGCTGGAACAACGGGTTCTACGTCTTCAACCGTGGCTATTGGGGGCCGCATGTCGGCTTCTATGGCGGCGTGAATTACGGCTACGGCTATGGCGGCGTGGGGTATGGCGGCGGTGAATGGCGGGGTGGGGCGTTTGCCTATAACCGCACGGTCAACAATTTCGGCGGCACCCATGTGACCAACATCTACAATCAGACCGTGATCAACAACACTTCCAACCATGTCAGCTTCAACGGGCCGAACGGCATCTCGGCACGCCCGTCGCCGCAGGAGGAGGGTTTCTCGCGCGAACAGCACGTGGAGCCGAATGCCGAGCAGCAGCGCCATTTCGACGCGGCGGCGCATGAGCCGTCATTGCGGGCCTCAGCCAATGGTGGCCGCCCGCCGATTGCCGCGGTTTCGCGCCCCGGTGAGTTCCATGGCCAGGGCGTGGTTCCAGCCCGAGCGCCCAATTCCACAGCAGCACCGCGTCCGCAGGGTCAGCCGCAGGGCCAACGCCCGGCGCAGGGACAGCCGCCGGTGCAACGCCCACAAGGACAGCCGCAGCCCCGTCCACAAGGACAGCCTCAGGTGCAGCGCCCACAGCAGGGCCAGCAACAGCCCCGGCCGCAGGGCCAGCCGCCGCATCCGCAGGCGCAGGTGCCACATCAGCAGGCACCTCGCCCGCAGCCTTACCCGCAGCAACATGCCCCGGCCCAGCATCAGCAGGCTCCAAGGCAGGTGGAGCATCGCGGCTAGGCCGGTTCTTGCCGAAACGCGTCCCGAGGCGTTCACTGCGCCAAAACCTCGGGAGCACCCATGTCAGACCTCGTTCGGCTCGATCATCACGGCGATATCGGCGTCATCACCATCGACCATCCGCCGGTCAACGCTTTGTCCGTGGCGGTCCGGCAGGGGCTTATCGACGCAATGGCGGAATTGGCAGCCGCACCCAGCCTTCGTGCCGGCGTGCTCGCCTGCGCCGGGCGGACGTTCGTGGCAGGGGCCGATATTCGCGAGTTCAACAACCCTCAGCCGGGTGCGGCCTCTACCAACGATGTGTGCAACGCGCTGGATGCCAGCCCGAAGCCGATTGTGGCAGCGCTGTTCGGCACCACGCTGGGCGGCGGGCTCGAAGTGGCGTTGTCGTGTCATGCGCGCGTGATTTCGCCGGAAGGCATGGTGGGCTTGCCGGAAGTGCGAATCGGCTTGTTGCCGGGTGCAGGTGGCACTCAGCGCCTGCCGCGTGTGGCGGGGGCGATGGCGGCGCTCGACATGATCACCAGCGGGCGGCACGTGCCGGCGGCGGAAGCGGCCAAGCTCGGCATTGTTGACGAGATTGCCACCGATTATCACGCCGAGGCCATCAACATGGCGCGCGCTCTTGCAAATTCCGGCAAATGGCGGCGGTTGCGCGATATCGCGGTGCCAGAATGTGACCGCGCCGCGTTCGACGCCGCAGTGGCCGCCGTTGCCAAGAAAGCACGTGGAGCCGTGGCTCCGGCCCGGGCCGCCGAAGCCGTCTCATGGGCGCTTGACCTGCCATTCGACGAAGCTTTGGTGCGTGAAACCGAGGCGTTTCAGGCTCTGCGCACCGGCGCACAATCCAAGGCACTGCGTCACATTTTCAACGCTGATCGCACCGCCGCCAAAATCCCCGAAGTGGTGCAGCCTTGGCCGGTGCGCAAAACCGGCGTGGTCGGCGGCGGCACGATGGGTTCCGGCATTGCCATCGCGATGGCGGATTCCGGCCTGCATGTGACGCTGGTGGAGGTGACGGACGACGCAGTGGCGGCGGCGGAGAAGCGGGTGCGCGGCGTTTATGACCGGCAGGCGAAATCCGGCCGCCTGTCTGCCGATGAGCACGCCGAGCGCCTCGCGCGGATCACCTTCTCGACGAACCTTAAGTCCTTGGCCGACACCGATCTGGTGATCGAGGCGATCATCGAGAACATCGATGTCAAGCGGGACGTGTTTCAAAAGCTCTCGGCGATCACCCGCCGCGATACAATTCTGGCCAGTAACACGTCCTATCTCGACATCGATTTGCTGGCCGATGTGGTGGACAACCCCGAGCGCGTGCTGGGCCTGCATTTCTTCAGCCCGGCGCATGTGATGAAGCTGTTGGAGATTGTTCGCCCGAAGCGGCTTTCGTCCTCGGTGCTGGCAACGGCACTGGCACTTGCCAAGCGAATCAAGAAGCAGCCGGTGATTTCTGGCATCTGCGACGGCTTTATCGGCAATCGCATGTTGTTTATGTGGCGCAAGCAGTGCGACTACGCGCTGGAAGATGGCGCGTTGCCTGCGGATGTCGACGCGGCGCTGGAGGGCTTCGGCATGGCGATGGGTCCCTTCGCGGTGGCCGATCTGGCGGGGCTCGACATCGGCTGGGCCAACCGAAAGCGCCTCGCCGCCACGCGCAACCCGGCGGAGCGCTATGTGCCGATTGCGGATTGGATCTGCGAACTTGGTCGTTTTGGACAGAAAACCGGGGCTGGGTATTATCGCCATGTGGACGGCAAGCGTGAGGTTGATCCGGTGGTGACGGCGCTGGTCGAGCGTGCCTCGGCCGAGCGGCAGATTGCCCGCAAGCCGGTCTCCGCCATGCACATCCAAACCCGCGTTCTCGCCACCATGGCCAATGAGGGTGCCAAAATCCTTGGCGAAGGTATCGCCGCGCGTCCGTCCGACATCGACGTGGTGCTGGTGCATGGCTACGGCTTCCCCGCCTGGCGCGGTGGCCCGATGCACGCAGCCGATGCGGTGGGGCTTGCCGATATTCTCGCGGTGGTGAAGCAGATGCACGCCGAGAGTGGGGCCGGATGGGAGCCCGCGCCGCTGCTGGAACAGTTGGTGGCAGAGGGGCGTGATTTCGCCTCACTGAACGGCTGAGCGTGGCGCTTCGGCATGTCAGGCGGCTGCGCGTTCTCTCACGCAGTTGGCAGATCAGGCTGACCTTCATCGCCGGTGGCCTCGCAGTGGGGCTGGCGGCGGTGGGATTTGCCATGCTCGCCGATGCCGCCCAGGCATGGTTCCAGCGTCTGCTTTCGGTGTCACACTTCATTGTGCTGGGGCTGACACCGGCGGGGTTCGCGCTCTCGGCCTATCTGTCGCGCCGGTATTTCCCGAATTCCGGTGGCAGTGGCATTCCCCAAGCGATCGCGGCGCGCGCGCTGGTCGATGAGACGGCGCGCGTCAGGCTCGTGTCGCTCCGTGTCGCAATCGGCAAGGTGGCGCTCACCACAATCGGGCTGCTGGTTGGCGGCTCCATCGGGCGCGAGGGGCCGACGGTGCAGGTCGGCGCCTCCGTCATGTATGCGGTGGGCCATATCTCGCCGCGGCGTCAGCGCGGACTGATTTTGGCGGGGGCGGCGGCGGGCGTGGCTGCGGCGTTCAACACGCCACTCGCCGGGATCGTGTTCGGCATTGAGGAGATGAGCCGGAGTTTCGAGACCAAGACCAGTGGCTTGGTGATCGGCACGGTGATCGCAGGCGGCTTGGTCTCGCTCGGCCTCGTCGGCGACTATGATTACTTTGGCCACACTGCGTTGGTCCTGTCCGGCGTTCAAGGCTGGATCGCGGTTCTCCTCTGCGGCGTTGTGGGTGGGCTCGCAGGTGGATTATTCAGCCGGGCCGTGGTCGCGGCATCGGGGTCATGGCCGGGGCGGGCCGGCCGATGGCTGAGGACGCACCCGGTGTTGTTCGCTGCTGCGTGCGGCGGCGTTGTGGCCGGTTGTGGTCTTGCCTCCGGTGGCACAATCTACGGCACCGGCTACACGCAAGTACTGAACATGCTGAGCAGCGGTATCCGCCCACCGGAGAATTTTGGCGTTTTGAAGCTGCTGGCCACGCTGGCCAGTGCAATCAGCGCCATTCCTGGTGGCATCTTCTCACCGTCACTGGCGGTGGGTGCCGGGCTTGGACAGAATCTGGCGCATCTGTTGCCGGGCGTGCCGTTGCAGATCGTGGTGGTGCTCGGGATGGTGTCGTATTTCGCCGGTGTGGTGCAGGCGCCGATCACCGCCTTCGTCATCGTCACCGAAATGACGAATGATCACGCCATGGTGGTGCCGTTGATGCTGGCGGCGCTGATCGCCCATGCTCATTCCAGGGTGGTGTGCCGCGAGGGCATCTATCATGCGCTGTCACGCAACTTCCTGCCCGCGCACGCACACCATTGAGCCAAACGATCACCCGGGGCTGGACAATCCAGCCCGTCTTGGCCGGCTTGGTCGCGATCATGACAGGCTATGCCAGCGCCATCGTGATCGTGATCCAAGCGGCACAGGCGGCGCATCTGTCCGATGCGCTGCTGTCGTCCTGGATCTGGGCGATCTCGCTTGGGTGCGGGATCAGCAGCATTGCGTTGAGCCTGTGGTTTCGCGTGCCAATATCGGTGGCGTGGTCCACGCCGGGGGCAGCACTGCTGGTGGTGTCGCTGGGCTCGGTGTCTTACCCGGAGGCGATTGGGGCCTACATCGTGTGCGGCGTAGCGATTGTCGCGCTCGGTCTCAGCGGGCTTTTCGACAAGGTGATGCGGCTGGTGCCGGGTGGCATTGCCTCGGCCATGCTGGCAGGCATTTTGTTCCGATTTGGGGCTGACACCTGGCTTTCCCTCGGACATCAGCCGGAGCTTGTGGGCGTGATGGTGGCGGTGTGGCTGGTGGCCCGGCGGCTGGTGCCGAAATTTGCGGTGAGCTTGGCACTCCTGGCCGGAGTGGCGATGGCGGCGGCGCGCGGGCAGACGGATTTCAGCGCGGTGCATGCGAATTTCGCCGTGCCGGTGCTGACGATGCCGGAATTCACGTTGCGCGCCACGCTCAACCTTGCTGTGCCGCTGCTGCTGGTGGCGGTGACCGGCCAGTATCTGCCAGGCCTCGCGGTATTGCGCAGCTTTGGATACGACGTGCCGTCGCGCCCGCTGGTGGGCGGCATTGGCATTGTCTCGCTTCTGCTGACCCCGTTTGGGTGCCACGGCGTGACCACTGCTGCCATCACGGCGGCGCTCATCGCGGGGCCGGATGGGCATGACGACCCCTCCCAGCGCTGGCGGGCAGGAGTTGCGATGGGCGTATTTTACCTGATCATCGCACTGTTCGGTGCCACCGTGGTGGCTCTGTTCGCAGCCCTGCCGCGCGAGGTGATCGCCTCCATCGCCGGTCTCGCCTTGATTGGGGCCATCATGAGCGGGCTGAATGCAGCCCTCTCCAATCCACGCGAGCGCGACGCCGCGATGGTCACCTTCTTGTGCACCGCGTCCGGCATGGCATTGTTCGGCCTGGGAGCCCCGTTTTGGGGCCTGGTGTTCGGGCTTGTTGCCCAATTCGTTTTGCAATCGAGGAAAGCCGCATGACCCGTGACGCCGCCATTGCCGCCGCCGAGGCCGATTTCGACAGCAACGCGTTTCGGGACCGGCTGGCACGGCTGGTGGCGATTCCCAGCACCTCGCAAGACCCGGCCCATGCGCCGGATGTGCAGCGTTATCTTGGCGAAGAAATCCAGCCCTGGCTGGCGCGGCTGGGCTTTACTTCGACCATCTACCCGAACCCGGTGGCAGGCTCCGGCCCCATTCTTGTCGGGCAGCGGATCGAGGACGCTTCGCTGCCGACCATTCTCACCTACGGCCATGGCGACACGGTGCGCGGGCTGGAGGATCAGTGGGAGGAAGGGCTGAACCCCTGGGTGCTCACCCCGCGCGGTGATCTTTGGTACGGCAGCGGCACGGCGGACAATAAGGGCCAGCACGCGACGGTGATCTCCGCACTCGAACTGGTGTTGAAAACCCGTGGCAAGCTCGGCTTCAACGTCAAAATCCTGATTGAGATGAGCGAGGAGCGCGGCTCCATCGGGCTGCGTAGTTTCGTGAAGGAGAACGCGGCCCTGCTCGCCGCTGACGCGCTGATCGGCAGCGATGGTCCTCGCGTGGGGCCGACGACGCCCACCATCACCACCGGCTCACGCGGCGCGTTCCGCTTTGATCTGGTGCTGCGCGAGCGGCCCGGGGGCGTGCATAGCGGCAACTGGGGCGGCATGACGACGGACCCCGCTATCGTTATGGCGCACGCGATTGCTTCGATAGCGGACCGCAACGGCCGCATTCTGGTGCCCGGTCTGCTGCCGCCGCACGGTCTGCCGAATTCGGTGCGTGACGTGCTGGCCGGGCTGGAATTGCAGAGCGAGGAATCGTCCACCATCAACCCGAATTGGGGCGAGCCTGGGCTTTCGGCGGCGGAGGAGATCTATGGCTGGACCAGCTTTATCGTGCTGGCGATGCTGTCTGGCAGGCCAGAGGCGCCGGTGAATGCCGTGGCGCCGGACGCCCGCGCCGTCTGCCAGCTTCGCTACACTGTCGATTGCGACCCCACCACATTCGAGGCGACCATCCGCAAGCATCTCGACGATGCTGGTTTCCCGGAGATTGCGATTGAGAATTGCGGCACCGGCGGCTTCGGGGCCAGCCGCACCGATCCTGGCAATGTGTGGGTGCCACGGGTGACGGCGAGCATGGAGCGCACGCTCGGCAAAAAGGTGCAGATCGTGCCGAACGGCGGCGGCGGTCTGCCGGGCGATATGTTTGTCGAGTTTGTGGGCGTTCCGCTGGTGTGGATTCCGCTCAGCTACAACGGCTGCAGGCAGCACGGCCCGAACGAGCATTTCCTCGCCCCTGCGGCGCGGGAAGGGTTGATTGGATACACCGGGCTTTGGTGGGATTTGGGCGAGTAGCGGACGCTCTCCTCGCGATAGGCGCGGAACAATCCAGCAGAACCAAACACCGAAGGGCCATCGGACTCACGCAGCGCGAACGGCGAGCACCAGATTTTCGATTTCACGGCCCAGCCGCGTTGAGTGTTGTGCGACCGTGGTCGAGGCACTCAAAACATTGCCCGATGCGGTATCCGTGGCACCCACGGACCTGCTGACATGCAGAATCGCATCGTTCAGCGACTCGGTGTTTTGTGCTGCACCGAGCATGGCTCTGGCAATTTCGGCCGTGGCATTGCCCTGCTGCTCCATTGTTGCGGAAAGCGATCCGACAATGACGCTGATCCGGTCAATCGTCTCCACGATGGTGGCGATTGAACCCGCGGTTTCCTGCGTGGCGGCTTGAATGCTGTCAATTTGACTGCTGATTTCCCCGGTTGCCTTCGACGTTTGCGCGGCAAGACCCTTCACCTCAGAGGCGACGACGGCAAAGCCTTTTCCAGCATCGCCGGCGCGCGCGGCCTCGATTGTTGCGTTTAGGGCCAGCAAATTGGTCTGGCCAGCGATTTGGCGGATGAGGTTGACGATATCACCGATCTTGTTCGCGTTTTGCGACAGCCGGCCCACGACAACGCTGGCGCGGCTGGCTTCGCCCACAGCAAGCTGCGTGATGGAGGCGGAATGACCGATCTGCGTTGATATCTCGGCGATCGAACTGGCCAACTGCTCGGCGGCAGAACTGACATTGTTCACCTCGTGGCTGGCCTCACTGGCGGCGGCTGAGGCCCCGCGGGTTTGCTGATCGGTGACACCGGAAACCTGGGCGAGGGAGCGTGCTGTCTCGTCAAGTGCGCCCGACGCCTGGGCCAGTTCAGCTATCACGCTGCCGGCATTGGTCTCGAATGCGCGCAATAAGGCTTCAAGATCGGTGGCACGGCTTTGATGACGCGCCCGCTCGGCGTCCCGCGCTGCAGCGGCATGTGTTGCTTCAATCAAGTTCAGCCGCAACGTTTCGATGGCCCGGGCCATAACGCCGACTTCGTCCTGCCGCTCGCGCGCCGTGACGGCAATCTCGTACTCGTTCTTGGCCAGCCTGCCGAGCACCCCGGTCAATGCGACCATTGGTGATACAACCCGCCTGGTCAGCAGAAGCACGGCCCCAGCCGCGATGCCGATGGCCACGAGCAGTGTCACGGTTGCGATGATGGTATTTTGCCGTGCTGCCGCCAGATCGGTCTCCGACACCATTTCGGCTGCGGCAAGTGCGGCATCGCGAACCATCAAGGCAGCACTGATGGATCGCAGAAACTGTGTGCCGAAATCCTTGTTGGAAATGCCATACGGGGCTCCGCTGCGCCCGGCCTCCACCAGTTTTGCATAGACCGGATTGAAGCTTTCGAACGCCAGCCTCGCTTTGCCAACAGCTTCTGTCAGGACGGGTAGACCGATCCTGCCGGTGTAGCTGTTGACCGCCTCCCAATCCTTGCGCAAGGCCACGTCAACACCGGCGAGTGTTTCAAGTGCTGGAGTACTCAGTGGCTTGCCGGCCCCGATCACAGTCAGCATCGTCAAGGCCCGCGGTGATGCGCTGTTGCGCAGCGTCCAGCCAAGCCGCGCAAGGGCCAGGGCATTGCCGACCGTGGCATTGCTGCGAAGCGCCTCCGTGTCGCCCACGTCCGGCAGTGTTTCGAATGTGGCCAGAAGATTGCTCAGATCCGTGGCTAAAGCGGCGAAACGACCGACGTCTCGGTCACCGGGGGTGGCCAGCAGCAGAGCATCAAGCCCTTTACGCCAGCTCTGCAACGCGGTGACGGACGTGCGGACAATATCGGCTTGCTTGGGCCGACCCGTGCCAATCGTATCAAGGGTTGCCGCAATCGACTGGTCTGTGGCCGTGCGAGCGGCATCCAGCTGGTGGCGCTCAGCGTTATCAAATGCGAGCTTGCCGGTGACGATGTTGGTCACGATCACACGCTCGGCTGCCACCTTCAGCGGCAAATCCAATAGACGCGTGACCACATTGACTTCAAACCGCGTGCGGAGCGCAGCGTCGAAACTTGTGAGCGCGGCCGAAAGGTTGCTTCCGGCCGAAATCGCGGTCACTGCAAATATCAGGCTCATACAAAGCAGAAAAAATGTCCGTATTCGCATTTCACAACCCATTCGAAGAGGTGGCGAAAGATAAGCCGTGACCGATTACGAAGCCCTTAATCGGGCGTCCTGATCACACCGCCCGGGTCTGCTGGTTTTTGGCGAAAGCTGCCGCAGGTTGACGGATGAAGCCGTGATCCCAACCCAATCCTTGCATCCAAGCCCCACCCCCGCTATACCCCGCGCCTCGTCTGTGGGACCGGGCCTGTGTGGGCATGCCCGGCCGCGGCGTATTCCGCACGCTTTTGGCGGACATCCAGCAGGAGTATGAAATGCCCAAGATGAAGACGAAGTCTTCTGTGAAGAAGCGCTTCAAGATCACGGCCACCGGCAAGGTTCTTGCCGGCCCAGGCAACAAGCGTCATGGCCTTATCAACCGCAGCCAGAAGATGAAGCGGTCCAATCGCGGCAGCCAGGTGCTGACCGAAGCTGACGGCAAGACTGTCAAGCAATGGGCCCCGTACGGTCTGGCATAAGGGAGAAATAGAGCATGGCACGCGTAAAACGGGGCGTCACAGCGCACGCCCGTCATAAGAAAGTTCTCAAGCAATCCAAGGGCTTCGTCGGCCGGTCGTCGACGAACTACCGCATTGCGCTCGAGCGGCTCGAGAAGTCGCTGCAATATGCCTACCGCGATCGCCGGGTGAAGAAGCGCGAATTCCGCGCTCTCTGGATCCAGCGCATCAACGCAGCGGTGCGTGAGCATGGCCTGACGTATTCGCGCTTCATCGCTGGTATGAAGCACACCGGCATTGAGATGGACCGCAAGGTGCTCTCCGCCATAGCGTTCGACGATCCGGCAAGCTTCGCTGAAATCGTCAAGGCTGTGCGCGCGGTGATCGATGCCGAGGCTGAGCCGGAAGCTGCCGCCGCGGCCTGATTGGCCAAGTGAGCGATCTGCGCTAAAGGGGCCGCCCGGCAAAAGGGCGGCCCTTTTTCGTTTTGAGTAGGTTCACATGAGCGACGATCTCGCGGCACTGAAGCAGTCCACCATCGAAGCCCTGGCCGCTGCCGCTGATTTGCGCGCGTGGGATGCGATCCGCGTGGGTGTTCTCGGCAAATCCGGCAGCCTTACGGGCCTGCTGAAGGAACTTGGCAAAGCAGCCCCAGAAGAGCGCAAGACGCGTGGTGCGGCGCTCAACGTGCTCAAAGGCGAATTGCAGGCCGCTATTGATGCGCGCGAGGTCGAGTTGAAGGCCGAGGCGCTCGCGGCCCAGCTTGCCAATGAACGCATCGACGTTTCTTTGCCGCCGCAGCCGCGCCAGCATGGGCTGATCCATCCGATTTCGCGCACGATGGAAGAAATGGCGGCGATTTTTGGTGCGATGGGGTTCGCGGTCGCTGAGGGGCCAGATATTGAGGACGATTGGCGCAATTTCGGCGCGCTGAACATTCCGGCACACCATTCCGCCCGCGAGGACATGGACACGTTCTATGTGCCGCCGCCGGAGGGGGAGACGCGGCGTCGGGTTCTGCGCACGCATACTTCGCCGGTGCAGGTGCGCTCCATGCTCACCCGCGAATTGCCGTTTCGGGTGATCGTGCCGGGGCGGACCTATCGCGCCGACCATGACGCCACGCACTCGCCGATGTTTCATCAATGCGAGGGGCTGGTGATTGGCAAGGACATCACGCTTGGCCATTTGAAGGGCTGCCTGATCGACTTCCTGCGCGCGTTCTTTGGCGTGTCGGACCTGCCAGTGCGGTTTCGTTCGTCGTATTTCCCGTTCACCGAGCCTTCAATGGAGGTGGATATCGGCTGGTCGCGCAAGACTGGTGAGATCGGCGGTGGTTCGGATTGGTTGGAGATTCTCGGCTCCGGCATGGTGCAGCCGAAGGTG
>CAIJTR010000184.1 GCA_903823665.1 uncultured Rhodospirillales bacterium | reverse complement strand
GTGATGAAAAACAACCCTGCCGCAAGCTGAGACATCAATCCTTCCCCATCGCCCCACGATCAATCATGGCCACCCCCGCCGGAATCACTGCCACCCGAGTCACCACTTCCGCAATCATGGCCGTGCGACCCGTGATGCCCGTCACCTGAGCCAAACCACCAGCTATCCCCGCTGTCCGGTCCGTCGCCGCCGGAGGTGGTGTCGTTGTATCCCGACTGACGCCGGCGCATCCGAGCCCCCAGCCGCAACAGACAGAACGCAACGAAGAGCCACGTCAGAACCGTCACAATCGGGCCAATGTTCCAGTTGGTCGGAAGCAGCCCCCGAGGCTGGTCGAGAGCAGCGTCCCATTCCATCAGGCAGCCCGGTTCGCCAGATGCGCAGCCTCGATTTGCGCCCAGCCCCAATCAAGCCACGGCATCAGGGCTGCAATATCGGAGGCTTCAACCGTCGCCCCACCCCAAATGCGCAGGCCCGCGGGAGCATCACGATAGCTGGCAATATCGAACGCCACGCCCTCAGCCTCCAGCAACGCCGCCAACTGGCGCGAGATTTTCTTCTGCGCGGCTTCATCCAGCGCCTGCACCCACGGAGCCACCAGCCGCAAACAGATTGAGGTGGACGAGCGGATATCCGCACTCACCGGCAGGAACTTCGCCCAGACGGACCCGGCCTCCCAAGCCTCGACCGCCGCCAAATTCGCCGTGCTGCGAGCGATCAACCCGGCCAATCCGCCCACGCTGCCCGCCCAGCGCAGACCATCGAGCGCGTCCTCCACACACAACATGCTCGGCGTGTTCAGCGTGTCGCCACGAAACAGCGCCTCGTTCAACTTGCCGCCGCTGGTGAGGCGAAACACCTTCGGCATCGGCCAAGCCGGAATGTGGCTCTCAAGCCGCGCCACCGCACGCGGCGAAAGGGCAAGCATCCCATGCGCCGCCTCCCCGCCCAGCACCTTCTGCCAGGACCACGTCACCACATCGAGCTTGTCCCACGGCAGCGCCATCGCAAACGCCGCCGAGGTTGCATCACAAATCACCAGCCCGGCGCGATCCGCCGCAATCCACTCCCCATTGGCAATCCGAGCGCCCGAGGTCGTGCCGTTCCACGCCAGCACCACATCCGCCTCCGCCCGCACCGAAGCCAAATCGGGCAGCGCCCCGAACGGAGCCTCAAGCACCCGCGCATCCTGGAGCCGAAGCTGCTTCACCACATCATTCGCCCAGGTGGTCGAAAACGTCTCGAACGACAGAATATCGACAGGGCGCGGCCCCAGCAGCGACCACATCGCCATCTCCACGGCCCCAGTGTCCGACCCCGGCACCACCGCCAGCCGCCACCCGTCCGGCATGCCCAGCAGGCGCTTGGAATGATTGATCACGTCCGTGATCCGCGCCTTCGGAGCTGCCGCCCGGTGACTGCGCCCCAGCATCGCCCCCTCAAGGGCTGCCAACGACCACCCAGGCCGTTTCGCGCAGGGGCCGGAGCCGAAATTCGGGTTATGCGGGCGGAGGTTCGGTTTGGTGCTCATCCATCCCTCGTAACCCCGCGCCGGGCGAGGCTCAAGATGGCTCATCGGCGAAAAGCTTCGCCAGCACGCCCTGCGGATTGGCAAGGAACGCCCGCATCACCCGCACATGCTCAATGTCGCCCCACTCCACCGGCCGCAGCCCATCCGCCTGCGCCTCCAAAATCACAGCCCCCGGCATCGCCATCAAAATCGGTGAGTGCGTGGCGATGATGAACTGGCACCCATCCTCCACCTTCTCCGCCAGCAGCGACATCAGCGCCAACACCCGGCTCGGCGATAACGGCGTCTCAGGCTCGTCCAGCAGATACAGCCCATCCGGCACCAACCGCCGCTTCAGCAACGCCAGGAACGTCTCGCCATGCGACCGCCCATCCGGATTTTCGCCATAACTGCCAACCAGCGCGCCGCGCTGCGCCGCCACCGCGCCCGTTGCGATCATCCGGCCATATCCGTCGGGCAATGACTGCGACAACTCCCGCTCATCCTCGGCAAGTGACGCCATGTTCGCCATCACCCGCCCGGTGAACCCAAACACATCCTCCGCCCGCAGAAAGATGCGCGTGCGGGCATGACGCCGCCGCTGGAAATAAAATCCCTCCGCAAACCGCCGCGCGGCTGCAAGCGTGGGGTCCCGCGAGATGTCATGCCCGCCCATCGCCACCGCACCCACGCCCGCCGCAATCCCCTCCAGCAGCGTCGATTTGCCCGAGCCGTTCTCCCCCACCAGAAACGTCACCGGCGTTTTGAACGCAACACTCTCCAGCCCCGCGATCAATTTCAGCGAAAACGGGAATTCCCTCGCGCCCTCCCCTGGTGCATCTTCCGCCGAACGTCGGCTGAGGCCGCTGAGATAGATCATACGAGGAACCCCACGATGGACCGTCACAGCATCCAGGCCGACGGCGTCAGCGCCACCATAAGCGGCCTCGGCGCGGAACTCACCTCGTTCAAATCCCAAGGCCGGGAGATGCTCTGGCAGGCAGGCCCGGTCTGGCCCCGCCACGCCCCGGTCCTGTTCCCCATCGTGGGCCGCCTGGCCGATGACCGCCTCGTCCATCATGGCCGCGATTACAAACTCACCCAGCACGGCTTTGCCCGCGACCGGCAATTCGCCTTCTCCGAAACCAAGGCCGCGTCGTGCAAGCTCACCCTGCGTGACGACGCCGCCACCCGCGCCCTCTACCCCTTCGCCTTCAAGTTCGAGCTCACCTTCGCCATCGACAACGGCGTGCTCACCGTCGGCTACAGCGTCACCAACCCCGGCCAGGAAGTGCTGCCTGTCAGCATGGGCGCCCACCCCGCCTTCCGCTGGCCCTTGGCCGACGGCGTGGACAAGGACGTCCACACACTCACCTTCGATTCGGACGAGACCACCCCCTTACCCCGCCTCTCCGGTGGCTTGCTCGGCGTGGCGGACAGGCCCTCGCCCATCCACCGCCGCGTCCTCCCGTTATCCGAGGCACTGTTCGCCAACGACGCGCTGATCCTGACCAAACCCTCCAGCCGCTCCGTCCGCTTCGAGGCACCGGGAGCGCCCGGCATCGAAATGCGCTGGCACGGCTTCCCCTCCTTTGGCATCTGGATGCGCCAAGGCGGCGATTTCCTCTGCCTTGAACCCTGGTACGGCATGGCCAGCCCTGCGGATTGGTCCGGCGAATTCAAAAACAAACCCGGCCTCGCCCTGTTGGCACCCGGCGGCCACCTCGACGCCTCCTACAGCGTCCGCGTGCTGGAACCGTGAGGCTGATCGGACTCGCGGCACTGCTCTGGCTGGCGCTTGCCAGCCCAGCGATGGCGCAGATGCCGCGATCGGACAATGTCATAGATCTGTTGGAGGGCTACGGCGAAGAAACGTCCGGCCTTGCCAATCTCAGCACAGCCCATGTGCGCGTGACCGGAACGCGACTTGAGACCCGCGCCGACGGTATTCTTGCAGCCTTTCGTCAAGTTCTCGTAAGGGTCACGGGCAACGTCAGCCTGCCCGACGATCCACGCGTGGCGATGCTCGACCCACTTGTTCCGAGCTTGGTCGAAGACCTCGCCTATCAGGACATGCTATCCAACGAGCCCAAGCATGACGAACAAGGCACCCGCGACCGGCCATTTGACCTGCGCGTTACGTTCAGCCCTGGCCGCATTGTGTTCCTTCTGGGGTTGCTCGGTGAAAAACCGCTCCGTTTCCGTCCTCCCATCGCCATCCAACTGACGATTGAAGACCACGGCATCACGTACCCGCTCACAGCCGACGGCGACCCGGACGAACGCCAGCGCGAGGCCCTGCTCGCCGCCGCCGATCGCTTCGGCCTGCGCGTCAGACTGCAACCCCTCAGCGGCGAGAAATTCACCCTCGGTGATCCCCGCACCGCCACCCTCTCCGGCAAAGTCAGCTGGAGCGACACCACCGCGGGTTGGATCGGCCATTTCCAGCTCACTCTCGGCGGCAAAACCACAGAATGGTCGATCACCGAAGGCGTCTCATTTGACGAAGCCTACCGAAACGCCATGGGCACCACGCTCGCCATCATGGCCGGGAAATACAGGAAGTAGTCCGCACCCGCCCGCCCAACACCCCGTCATTGCGAGCCCCCACTTGAGGGGGGCGCGGCAATCCATCGGACTTCGCCGCACTCGTCTTTTCATTACGAAATAGCAACATTTTGGACGCAGTTCGTCCCCGCACCCAAACCACCCAACAAAAATTTTGAAAAAACAGCGGCCAATATCCGCCATACCGCGCGCCACGATGCACAAGGCGAAGCAAGCGGCTCAACCCGCGTGAGCCAAGGCCCTTCCATCGGAATGAGCATCACTGTGCCAAACCGCGTCACGTGTTCCCACAGCAGAACCCGGCCCTTCTCGCGCGTCCAGAGCGGGCCAATATCGTCTCCCGGCAGCTCCTCGCCTTCTTCCGCCTCGACCTCGGCAAACCAAACCCCGCTTTGCAAGGCATTGCAGCCGGCCCGCTCCTCGGCCGAAATCCACGCACGCAGCACCAAGCCAAACGACGGCACCAAACTGCCGATCGTCAGCAATTGCATCAGCAATTGAAGCTCCCCAGCACCTCGCACAGCTCCGCCCATGAGGCAGAGCAGCGCCATCAGGTCAGGAGTTGCGGGAGAGCGGGCGGATGTCATTGAGAGGTTCCTATGGTAGAAATTGAGTTAATTTATATGACATAAAATCAGCCATGACGCAAGAAAAAATAACGTAGGGTGCAGTTCGCTTTGGAACTGCACCACCTCCGCAGCAAAAAGATGCCGTTCCAAAGCGAACTGCACCCTACCCACATTCCCCGC
>CAIJTR010000183.1 GCA_903823665.1 uncultured Rhodospirillales bacterium | reverse complement strand
CTCTTAGAGCGCGTTTCGACCAGATGGAATCATCTGGTCGAAAGTTCGCGCTTTAGATTTTAACCCGCGTCGTGATTGGGCGATGCGGGTGCCGTGCGATGTCGGCTACGAGATGGCCTCGCGCATAAGTTCGAGTTCCAGCCAGCGTTCTTCGGCTGCCGCTAGCTCGGTTTCGGCCTGTTGCAGCGCCTTGGTGCTACGGTCAAAACCGGCACGGTCGCGGGTGAAAAGCTTGGCGTCGCTGAGAATGCGACGCTGCTTTGCGATCTCTGATGAGAGCCGCTCCATATCTTTCGGCAAAGTCTCCAGCGCATGTTTGTCTTTAAAGCTGAGCTTACGCGGTGCAGTTTGCTTGGCCGGTGCAGACGAACCACTCGTCTTTGACTTGCCGCCATCCATCGGTGCCAGCTGCGCCGGTTTGCCGCGCTGGGCCAGCATGTCGGAATAGCCACCGGCATATTCGATCCATACGCCATCACCTTCAGAGTTAATGACGCTGGTGCAGACGCGATCAAGGAAGTCTCGGTCGTGGCTGACGAGGATGACGGTGCCGGGGTAGTCGGCCAGCAATTCCTGCAGCAATTCGAGCGTTTCAAGGTCGAGGTCGTTGGTCGGCTCGTCGAGCACCAGCAGGTTGGACGGCTTGGCGAGTGCGACTGCGAGTGTCACCCGGCCACGCTCACCGCCGGACAGCACACCGACTGGCGTGCGGGCTTGCTCGGGCGCGAACAGAAAGTCCTTCATGTAGCCGATGACGTGGCGCGATTGGCCGTTCACATCAACCGTTTGGCCGTGGCCGCCGGTGAGCGTGTCAGCCAACGTCATATTGGGATCAAGGCTGGCACGGCGCTGGTCGAGGCTGACCATCTGCAGGCTGGAGCCGATTTTGATGTCACCGGAATCAGGCTGCAGCGAGCCGGTGAGCATGGACAGCAGCGTGGTTTTGCCCGCCCCGTTTGGCCCGATAATCCCAACCCGGTCACCGCGCAGAATGCGGGTCGTCAGGTTCTTGACGATCGGGCGGTCGCCGAAGGACAGCGACATGTTCTCGGCCACCGCCACCAGCTTGCCGGACAGATCGGTTTCGCTCGCCGCCAGACGGGCACCGCCGGTGGGGCCGTTCTTTTGTTTGCGTTGCTCACGCAGGGCGTGCAGGCCGGCAAGGCGCTTGACGTTGCGTTTGCGCCGGGCGGTGACGCCGTAGCGCAGCCAGTCTTCTTCCATGGCGAGCTTGCGGCCGAGCTTGTGGCGGTCGCGCTCCTCCTGCTCCAGCGTTTCGTCGCGCCACGCTTCGAAATGCGAGAAGTTGCGGTCAAGGCGGCGTGCGATGCCACGATCAAGCCAGACGATGGAGCGCGACAGGCTTTCGAGCAGGCGGCGGTCATGGCTGATCAGCACGAGGGCCGAGCGGAGGGAGGCGAGTTCCTGTTCGAGCCAGGCAATCGCCGGAAGATCCAAATGGTTGGTCGGCTCATCGAGCAACAGAATATCGGGTGAGGGGGCCAGCACGCGGGCCAAAGCAGCCCGCCGCGCCTCACCGCCGGAGAGGTGCGAGGGGTGCTCGTTGCCCGTCAGGCCCAACTGCTCCAGCAAATATTGCGCGCGATAGGCGTCGTCACCCGGCCCCATGCCAGCCTCGACATAGGCCATGACGGACGAGAATTCTGACATATCAGGCTCTTGGGGCAGATAGCGGACGGTGGCCCCCGGTTGGACAAAACGAATACCGCTGTCCTGAGGCAGCAACCCTGCGGCAATTTTAAGCAGCGTCGATTTGCCAGAGCCGTTGCGGCCGACAAGGCACAGCCGTTCGCCAGGACTGACCGAGATTTCGGCCCCTGTCAGAAGCGGTGCGGTGCCGAGGGTGAGGTGGATATCTTGGAGAGCGAGCAGAGGAGGGGCCATGGCCCGGCTTCTAGCACGGCTGGCGAGAACGTCACGCCAAAGCGCTGCCCATGGCTGGCATGTTGATTGCTTTCCCGCGTTGGAGACGCGCGTTGACGGGAAAGATAAGTTTTGTTGCAAAACCCGCCTGCGCCTGAAGGGTGGATGGGTTGTCAAATACGCATACCGTCATCATGCTGTCACCGCCGTGGCAGGTCGCCACGATCAGGGACGCTCGGGCGGGCCGGGCGTCTTGGAACAATTTTCGATAGGGGCTGTGGAATGATCTCTCGTCGTACGACATTCAAAGCTGCGGCAGGCGTTGCCGCTGCAGCGACGCTGGGGAGCCAGCAGGCTCTTGCGGCCGACAAAGTTTTGCGCATCGGCATCGACCTGTCATTCACCGGTGCCGACGCTGAGTCGGCGGCGCGCGTGGCTGGCGGCGGAGTGCTCGCGTTCGAGGAGGCCAATGAACGGCACGAAGTGAAGGGCTACAGCTTCGAAGTGGTGAAGCTCGACGACGCAACCGCCACCGCCGGCCAGTATGATCCGGCACAGGCTGCAACCAACGCGCGCAAGTTCGTCTCCGACAAGTCGTTCGTCGCGGCCCTTGGACCGCAGATGTCCGGTGCCGGCAAGGCGATGGCCCCGATTTTGAGCCAGGGCGGTCTTGCCACCATCACGCCGTCCTCCACCAACCCCGATATCACCAACCCAAAGTTTGCCGCGCAGTATATGCCGGCCGGCAAGGCGATCTATTTCCGCACGGTTGCTACGGACGCCTATCAAGGCCCGAACATGGCCAATTACATGGCCGACACGTTGAAGGTGAAGAGCATCTTCGTCCTCGACGACAGCGGCGCGTATGGCGTGGGTCTGGCCGATGCGTTCCAGGCGCAGGCCGAAAAGAAGGGCATCAAGGTCATGGGCCGCGACCGGCTTGACCCGAAGGCCACGGACTACGCCGCCATTCTGACCAAGATCAAGGCGCTCGGCCCGGATGCTCTATATTACGGTGGCGTCGGCCAGGCTGGCGTGAAGCTGTTCAAGCAGTCGTATGACATCATGCCGACGATGATCAAAGCCGGTGGCGATGGCATCTATGGGTCCGATATGCTGAAGGGTGCCGGCTTCCCGGCCTGCGAAGGCTGGTATGCCACCAACGCCGCTCCGCACGTGACGGAAGACCCAAAGACTGCGAAGTTCAGCGAAGCGTTCCACAAGCGCTTCAACCAGTTTCCTGAGGATTATAGCGCCACCTGCTATGTGGGCGCTCAGGTGATCATCGCGGCTGTGAAGCAGATCGTGGCGGCGGGCAAAGAGCCGACCCGTGACGCGGTACGTGATGCCATCGGTGGTATCAACCTCAAGGACAGCCTGATCGGGCCGGTGGCCTTTGATGAATACGGCGATGTGAAGAACAAGATCATCTCCGTGTTCCAGATCAAGCAGAACAAGGCAAAGCCGCTGGATGATCCCGATTCGCAGTTCAAGTATATCGGCATCGCACCGCAGGCCTGAACGTGAATGGTCGCGCACCCGGCTCATCGGCCGGGTGCGCGATTTTTTAGCCACACAATGTGCTTATCCAAGGATACCATAGTTTATGACGTCTGGTGATCTGTTACTTCAACAGGCGATCAACGGGCTCAGCCTGGGATCGATCTATGCCTTGCTGGCACTGGGGTTCACCCTGGTCTACGGCATCATGGAGCTGATCAACTTCTCCCATTTCAACGTCTTCATGGTCGGCTCGATGTTCGCCATGTTGATCTTGCAGGCACTTGGCGTTGTCGGTCAGGAGACCGTCATGTCTGGCGTGCCGCTGATCGCCATTCTGGTGTTCACGCTGGCCGTGACCATGCTGCTCTGTGGCGCACTGGGTGTCTCGATCGAGCGGTTCCTGTTGCGGCCGTTGCGCGGCATCAAGGGGCCGGCTGCGATGATCACCACAATCGGCGTGTCATATGTGCTGTTCAACTTGGTGCTGCTCACACTCGGAACCGACGCCAAGAACTTCCCCAACCCGCTGCCGCCGATTGTCTGGCAAATTGGCGGTGCCACGCTGCGCCTGCGTGAAGTGCTGATTTGGGTCATCGCTATCCTGCTGATGGGTGGGCTTACCTATTTCGTGCAATACACCAAGATCGGCCGCGCCATGCGTGCCACCGCGCAAGACCCTGACGCCGCACGCATGATGGGCGTTGAGGTGGACCGGGTGGTGATGATGTCGTTCTTCATCAGCTCAGCACTTGCCGGGGCCAGCGGCATGATCTTTGGCCTCTATTATAACCTCGCCAAGGTGGATATCGGCTTTGCCGCAGGCCTGCGCGCCTTCACGGCCGCCGTGCTCGGCGGCATCGGCAATGTGCCGGGTGCCATGATTGGTGGTGTGATCATTGGTCTGGTGGAGGCGATGAGCGGGCAGGTGGTGGGCACCGCCTGGACGGACGTTGTGATCTTCAGCCTGCTCGTGCTCGTTCTTGTCTTCCGCCCGGCCGGTCTGCTCGGGCGTCTTGCCCCCAACAAGTCGTAAGGGGACGCATCATGTCTGGTGCCGTTGATTTCATCTCCAAGCCGTTCATGGCCATCCCTGAGGACAAGCGCAAAGCGCTCGGCCTGATCCTGGTCGCCATCATCCTGCTGCTGTTTCCGCTGCTGCACGACAATGACGCGGATATCGACACCGCGGCCAACGCGCTCTCATACGCCACGCTGGCGCTGGGACTGAACATTGTGGTGGGTTTCGCTGGTCTGCTCGACCTCGGATACGCCGCGTTCTTTGCAATTGGCGCGTATTACTACGGCATTTTCACCAGCTTTCAGGTGATGCCGCTGTGGAGTGGGGTCTGGTCACCGTTTGCAGCGATTGGCCTGGTTGAGAAGATCAACCAAGGCGGGCCGGATCTTGTTCACTTTACGCTGTCGTTCTGGATCGCCTTGCCGACGGCGGCGCTTGTGAGCGCGTTTTTCGGTGTGCTGTTCGGTGCCCCCACGCTGCGACTGCGCGGTGATTATCTGGCCATCGTCACACTCGGGTTTGGTGAGATCGTGCCAATTGTGGCGCGCAACTTGGACAGCGTGACCAATGGTGCGGCGGGCCTCAACGGCATTCAGGCTCCGAAGCTCTTCGGCTATAATTTCGGGATCAGCGCGTTTCCTTATTACTACGTGGGCCTCGGCCTCGTGGCGCTGTTGATCTTCGTCTCCATCCGCCTGCGGGACAGCCGCATCGGCCGTGCCTGGATGGCCATTCGTGAGGATGAGACGGCGGCGTCTGCGATGGGCATCAATCTGGTGCGCTTCAAGCTGATGGCGTTCGCTATCGGTGCGGCTTTCGCTGGCATGACCGGCGTGTATTTCGTGGCCAAGCTGCAGACGGCAACGCCCGATATGTTCAGCTTCAACGTGTCCTCCATGTTGCTGGTGATGGTGGTGCTGGGCGGCATGGGCTCGGTTTGGGGTGTGGTGGTGGGTGCGCTGATGCTTCAACTGCTGCAGACATGGTTCCTGCCGCAACTGTCGGAATGGCTGCACGCGCTGGGCGATGTGCTGGGCAATGACTGGCTGCGCACGGTTGATATGGTGCAATGGACGCAGTTGCTGTTCGGCATCATCCTGATTTTCATGATGCTGTTCCGTCGTGAAGGGCTGATTCCAGCCACGCGCAAAGTCCCGGCGCTGACCTTTCAGGCGCAGCATGCCGAGGTGACACGGGGTGGGTTTGCCAATTTGGAGAACATCCCGCGCTGGCAGAAGGAAGGTGGGAAGGGCCTTGAAATTCGTGGCGTGACCGTGAAGTTCGGCGGCCTTGTGGCGTTGAACGGGATCGATCTCACGGTGCCGGAGGGCGGCGTGGTGGCGGTGATTGGTCCGAACGGCTCGGGCAAATCGACGCTGTTCAACGTCATCACCGGTCTGGTGCATTCCGATGCAGGTTCGATCAAGTTCAACGGTGTCGAATTGCTTGGCCTCCAGCCGCATCAGGTGCTGGAACACGGCGTGGCTCGCACGTTTCAGAACATCCGGCTGTTTCCCAACCTCACCGTTCTGGAAAACGTGTTGATTGGTCAGCATGCAAGGCTGACAACCGGCCCAATCGGAGCGGTGCTGCACACGCCGCACAACGTCGCGGAGGAAAAGGCGGCGCTGGATTGGGTGAGCAACATCATCGCCATGTTCTCCAACCGTCTTGCCCCGCGTGTGGCGCAGGCGGTGGGTGGGCTTTCCTACGCCAATCGCCGTCGTGTGGAGATTGCCCGTGCGCTGGCGTCTCGGCCAAAGATCCTGCTCCTCGATGAGCCGACGGCGGGCATGAATCCGGCGGAGACGCTGGAACTGGCGGAGCAGATCAAGAGCCTACACACCCTTGGCCTGACGATCCTGATCATTGAGCACAAGCTCGATGTGGTGACCAAGTTGGCCGATACTGTCGTGGTGCTCGATCATGGCGACAAAATTGCTGAGGGCCTGCCTGATGAAGTTCGCCGCAATGAGCAGGTGCTGACCGCCTATCTTGGCCGTGCGGCCCGCGCTGCCGTCATGGAGAGTGCAAATGGCAACTGAAACCCCGCTGCTCGAATTCAAGGGCGTCAACACGTATTACGGCGACATGCATGCGCTGAAGAACGTGAACTACACGATCATGAAGGGCGAGATCATCTCACTGCTCGGCGGCAACGCGTGCGGCAAGTCCACGACCATGAAGACCATCATGGGTGTGGTGCGGCCAAAAACCGGCACGGTGCTGTTCAACGGCAAGCCCATCGAGACGCTCGCCACCAGTGAACGTGTGCAGCGCGGCATTGCCCCGGTGCTGGAGGCGCGGCGGCTGTTCCCGCGCATGACGGTCTATGAGAACCTCGAAATGGGGGCCTACACGCGCAAGAAGGGGCCGGAGTTCAACGAGGATTTGGAGCGCGTCTACTCGCTGTTCCCGCGCGTGAAGGAGCGTCGCAATCAGCTGGCCGGCACCATGTCGGGCGGCGAGCAGCAGATGGTGGCCATCGGTCGTGCGCTGATGGCTCGCCCGCGTTTGATCTGCATGGACGAGCCGTCGATGGGTCTGTCGCCGCTTTATGTGGAGCAGGTGTTCGACATCATCCAGACCATCAACAAGCAGGGTACGACTATTTTTATGGTGGAGCAGAATGCGTCGATGGCGCTGTCGATCGCCCATCGCGGCTATGTGCTGCAAACCGGCATGGTGGTGCTCTCGGGCACGGCTGAGGAACTGCGCAACAACGAGAACATCAAGCAGGCCTATCTCGGTGAGATGAACGTGGACGCCGCCGCTTAGCGTCTCGCCCATTGCGTTCGGCCCGTCGTGGATGAATATGCGCGACGGGGAGAGACAGCGCATGATGATCACACGACGAATGGCGATGGCGGGGCTTGGCGCTGGTGCGGCCGCTGTGGCGGCAAGGCCAGCACGCGCGGCGGGGCCGATCCGGTTGGGGCTGCTGCACACGCTTTCGCCCGCACCGTTTTATCTGGCGCAGACGCGCGGGTATTTTTCCGGTGTGGAGTTCGTGTTTTTCGAGGCGGCACAGCCAATCGCCGCCGCGGCCGTCTCCGGTGATATTGATGTTGGCGTAACAGCGTTAACCGGCGGTTTCTTTAGCCTTGCCGGGCGCGGCACGCTGAAGGTGATCGGCGGGGCGTTGCATGAGCAGAAGGGCTTTGACCTGACCGCCGTGCTGGTCTCCCCACAAGCCTACGCGGCCGGATTGACGGCAATGGACAAACTGCCGGGGCATAGCTTTGCGATCACGCAATATGGCTCCTCGTTCCATTACATGATTGGCCGGATTGCGGACCGGGCGGGGTTTGATCTGAAGTCGATCACGCTGCGGCCGCTGCAGCAGATCGGCAATATGTTGGCCGCCGTGAAAACCGGTCAGGTGGATGCGACGATGGCCATTGCCTCGCAGGCCCGCCCGTTGGTGGCGAGCGGGGAGGCAAAGATCATCGGCTGGGTTGGGGATTGGGTGCCGTATCAGATCACGGCCTTGTTCACGACGGCTGCGATGATTGAGAAGCGTTCCGATGATCTGCGTGCGTTCTGTGCCGCCTATCAGCACGGTGTTGCCGATTATCGCGCGGCGTTGCTGACCAAGGGTGCGGACAGCGATGCGGCGGTGGCGGATATTCGAAAGTTCATCTTCGCCAGCAACCCCGATGGTCCGCGGCTGATCCGAGAGGGTGTGGGCTGGTATGACGAGGGGGCGGCGCTGGATGTGGCGGATGTGAAGGCGCAGCTGGCCTGGTTCACCGAGCAGAACATGGTCAAGGGCGCGATCAACGCCGCCGACATCATCGACACGCGGTTTCTGCCCACGCGATGACTGCTGGATTGGCCTTGCATGTCGAGGCGGTGCGCCACGCCTATGCGGATCTGCCTGTGCTGGACGGGATTGATCTGGACATCCGCGCAGGTGAGGTGACGGTGCTGGTCGGCCCGTCCGGCTGTGGCAAATCGACGTTGCTGGGGATTTTGGGCGGGCTGGTGGCACCCACGGCCGGGGCGGTGCGGCTGAGCGGGGAGGCGGGGGCGGATTGCCTCAATATGCTGACCTACGTGTTCCAGGATTTCGCGTTGCTGCCGTGGCGGAGTGTGGCGGGCAATGTGTCGCTGGTGCTGGAGGATAGCAGGCTGTCGCGTGCCGAGCGGGCGGCGCGGGTGGAGGAGGTGTTGGCGCTGACCGGGCTTTCGGCGTTTGCCGGGGCATGGCCGAAGCAGCTTTCCGGCGGGATGCGCCAGCGTGTTGGCATTGCGCGTGCTTTGGCAGTGCGCCCGGCGGTGTTGTTGATGGATGAGCCGTTATCCGCTTTGGATGCGCAGACGCGTGGGCTGCTGCTGGATGAGTTTGCTTCCATCATCGCGCGGACCGGGGCCACGACGGTGTATGTGACGCATAATCTGGCCGAGGCGACGCGGCTGGGTCAGCAGATTGTGGTGCTGGGGCGCAGACCGGGGCGGATTCGCGAGATTATCCGCATTGATACGCCGCTCGCGGGTCGTGCCGATGATGATGCTGCGCTGCGGGCCATTGAGCGGCGGTTGTGGGAATTGTTGCGTGACGATGCGGCTGCGGCGGACCGGGAATTGGCCAATGCGCGCGGCTGATGGGCCTGCATTGGACAGGGCGGTGCCGTTCCGCGCTGGGGGATATGCGCCGCAGCGCGTGGCGTGGGCGTCGGCGGCGACGCTGATCGGGTTGCTGGCGTTTTGGCAGTTTTGTGCCTCGATGGGCTGGGTTTCGACCTCGTTTGCGTCCTCGCCGTTGCTGATCATCCGCGCACTGGCGGCATTGATCTCCAGTGGTGAGTTGTGGGGGCATCTGGCGGCATCGCTGCAACGGCTGGCGATTGGCTGGGTGATTGGGACCATTTCGGGCTTATTGGTTGGACTGGCGTTGGGCCTTTACACGCTCGCCCGTTCGCCGGGCATGGCGGTCGTATCTGCGTTGTTTCCCATTCCCAAGATAGCGCTCGTGCCGCTGTTCATCATCTGGTTCGGCATCGGCGAGGGCTCCAAGATCGTCACGCTGGCGTTCGGCGTATTCTTTCCCACCGTCATCAACACCATGGCGGGGGTGGACGGTGTGCCGCGTGGGTTGATCCGTATGGCGCAATCTTTCGGGCTGCGGCCATGGTCGATCATCACCAAAATTGTGCTGCCGGGGGCCATGCCCGCCGTGCTGTCTGGCTTTCGGATCACGACCTCCACCGCCATCATCCTGTTGGTGGCCGCCGAGATGATCGGGGCGGATAAGGGGATTGGCGCGTTCGTGCTGCAGGCGGGCAATCTTTACGACACTGACAATCTATTGGCTGGGATTGTGGTGCTGTCTGTGATTGGTCTTTGCGTCTCCTGGGTGCTGGGCGTGCTGGAGCGGGCATTGCTGCGCTGGCGGTAACGCCCGCTCGCACTTTGCAGGCGTTGCTTCACATCAGGCGGCGAGTTGGATCGAGGTGCTGGAGGTGGTTGCTGTGGTCTGCGCGGTGTTCGATTGGCCGCTGCCGGAGCTGTAGGCCTGGATCGCCTTGGTGATGTCACTCGCCAACGTGCTGGCGAAATTCTGCAGACTGGTGCCCGAACTGGAACGGCCGCTGGTGGCCGAGCTTCCGGTTGAAGGCGTGCTGGATGTGCTGCTGCCACCGCCAAGCAACGATGCAAGATCAGAGCCTTCACCGCCCCCACCATGATGGTGGTGGTGATGTGCGCCCTGAGTCTGGCCGGTGCCGGATGTGGTAGCCGATGCGCCGTCAGGCGAACCGTTGAACATCGATTGCAGCGCGCTGGTGAGCTGTGCCAGTGGATCGGACGCGGTTTTTGTAGCTGACGTGGTGCTGGCGGTTGCGCTCGTCGTGGCGGCGGTGCTGCTGCTGGATGTGTTCGAGTTTTGCAGCGACAGCAGAGCGGATTGCAGGTCTTGCGCCAGCTTCTGGAACGGATCCATGCCGCCTGAGCCCTGCGCGCCCGCCAGGCCGGTGCCACTGCTGTCCGCAGCCGGTGCCGGCGGCGGGGGAGCGGCTTGCTGCTGTGTGTTCTGGATTTGATAGAGTTGTTGCGTGTTGGTCAGCGAACTGATGGACATGAAAAACCACTCCTTGGTTGCACGCGTGAGCGCGATACGCGGTCCCTGGGCCACCAATGGCTGTCCCCGCGTCTGGAGCTGATTTACCCAGCAATCCGTGAATAAGCCGTAAACGCGGCCTCTTCATGGACGCTTAATCGATCACGATGCGCGGGCCTGCCTGCTTTGCCGTTCCGACTTTTTCCCACAGGCGCTTTGCAATGGCGGCGAACGCCTTGGCCGCCACGCCTGATGGGTCTGCGGCGGCAATAGGTGCCCCGGAGTCGGCACCTGTGCGGATATCCAGCAGCAACGGGATTTCTCCCATGAATTCAACGCCCAAACGTTCCGCCTCAGCCTTCGCACCGCCATGACCGAAGATATGGCTTTCGTGATTGCAGTTCGGGCAGACGAACATGCTCATGTTCTCGATCAGCCCCAGCACCGGCACCTTGGTGCGCTCGAACATGCGCACACCGCGCCGTGCGTCGATGAGGGCTATGTCCTGCGGGGTGGAGACGATGACGGCCCCTGCGAGGCTGACGCGCTGGGCCATGGTCAATTGCGCGTCACCGGTGCCGGGCGGCATGTCCACAATCATGATGTCGAGCGCGCCCCAGGCGACCTGGCCCATCATTTGTTCGAGGGCACCCATCACCATCGGGCCGCGCCAGATCATGGGGGTTTCCTCCTCGACGAGGAAGCCGATGGACATGGCCTTCAGGCCCCAGGCATCGAGTGGGATCATTTTGTCGCCACGCACCTCCGGCTTGCGGTTCAGGCCGAGCATGCGCGGAAGCGAGGGGCCGTAAATATCGGCATCCAAAAGCCCGACCTTGAGGCCGAGCTGTGCCAGGGCGACGGCGAGATTGACGGCAGTGGTGGATTTGCCGACGCCGCCCTTGCCGCTGGCGACCGCCACGATTGCCGTCACGTCCGGTAGAAGCATGGGCTTGGCAGCAGCAGGCGGGGTGGCCGGTTGGGTGTGGGCAGTCAGCACGGCGGAGGCATTGCGCACGCCTGGGACAGCCGCCAGCGCCTGTTCGGCGGCTTTGCGCACCGGTTCCATGGCTGCGGCGCGGGCGCGATCGGTCAGCAGGCTGACCTGAACCAACCCGTCACGCACCGCGATATCGCCGACCAATCCTGCCGAGACGATGTCCCGTCCGGTGGCGGGGTCGATCACCTGCGCCAGGGCTGCGCGCAGGCTCTGCTGTGGGACATCGCTCATTGGGTTGAAAACCTTCGCTGACCGGTCAATATGAGGGCGGTCAAGGCGATATGGCCGAGCAGCAGCGCCTCCACAATGGCTGTCGCTTTCCGGCGATGACGCAGACCCTTAGGAGCAGCCCATAAACATGGCTTTTACCCCTGGCAGCCCGGTGGGCGGTTCACTGCACGCTAATAATCCGTGGGGCGATCCGAATCCGGATGACCCGAAGCGGCCAGAGCCGCCGCGCAACCCGCCGAAGAATCCGTGGAGCCCGGAAGGACGTGGCCGCAACGCTGGCAACGTGCCGCCGGAGATCGACGAAATTCTCTCCCGCGCGCAAAAGGCCATCAAGGACATTTTGCCGCCCGGCTTCGGTGGCGGCAGGCCACGTGGCCCGAATGGCGGCGGCGGTGGTGGTGGCTGGGGTGACGGTATTGGCGGGATTGGCCTGCGTGGGCTTGGGTTTATTGGCCTTGCCGTGATCGGCGTGTGGCTGGCCAGCGGGTTTTATCGTGTCCAGCCGGACGAGCAGGGCGTGGTCCTGCGCTTCGGCGCGTTTGACCGCACCACGCTGCCCGGCCTGAACTATCATCTGCCCTGGCCGGTCGAAAGCGTGCTGCGCCCCGCCGTCACCCGCATCAACCGCACCGATATCGGCTACCGCTCCGGCTCCGGTGACGCCCGCACCCTGTCAGGCCGTGATTCGCCAATGCTCGACATTGCCGCCGAGAGCCTGATGCTGACCGGGGATGAGAACATCATCGACATCAATGCCGCCGTGTTCTGGCGGGTGCGCGATGCCGGGGCGTTTCTGTTCAACACCCGCAACCCCGACATCACCGTGAAATCCGCAGCCGAATCGGTGATGCGCGAAGTGATTGGCCACACGCCGATTCAGCCGGCGTTGACGGACGCACGTGCCTCTATCGAAGTGGCGGTCACCAAAGGCGTGCAGGCCATTCTCGACCAATACGGCGCGGGCGTGGAGATCACACAGATCCAGCTTCAGAAGGTTGATCCGCCGGCAGCGGTGATCGAGAGCTTCCGCGACGTGCAGCGCGCCAATACGGACGCTGACCGGATGCGCAATGAGGCCGAGAGCTATCACAATGATATCGTGCCGCGCGCGCGTGGTGACGCGGCACGTCTGACGGCGGAGGCGGATGGCGCGCGTCAGGCCTCCATTGCGGAGGCAAATGGCCAAGCGCAGCGCTTTTTGTCGGTGCTGAAGGCGTATGAGGCCGCCAAGGACGTGACGATGAAGCGGCTTTATATCGAGACGATGGCCGAGATTATGAGCAAAACGCCGACTGTGGTTGTGGATGCCGGGGGACAGGGCGTGGTGCCATACCTTCCGCTCGCTGATCTCAATCGGGCGACCCCTACTCAGGCTCCGGTTAAGGGAGCCACGCCATGAACGGAACTATGAACCGTATTGGCCTGGGTGCCATTGCCATCGTGTTCGTGGCGATTGTTTTGGTGGGATCGTCGCTGTTCACTGTGTTGCAGACCGAGCAGGTGTTGATCACTCGCCTGGGCCAGCCGCGCCGGATCATCACCGATCCCGGCCTGCACATGAAAATTCCGCTGCTGGAGACAGTGATCAGCTTTGACCGGCGTCTGCTGGACTACGAATTGCCGCCCGAGGAAGTGATTCTTGGTGACCAGCGCCGTCTGATCGTCGATAGCTTCACCCGGTTCCGCATCACCGATCCTCTGCGCTACTTCCAGGCGGTGGGTGCGACGGAGGATGGCATCAGGGGGCGTCTGAATTCCGTCGTCTCGTCCTCGCTGCGCCGCGTGCTCGGCAATGAGCAACTGCTCAACGTGCTATCCTCAAACCGCAGCCGGATCATGGCGCTGATCCGAGATCAGGTGAACGCCGAGATGGGTGGGTTTGGCGTAGAGGTGGCCGACGTGCGCATCAGGCGTGCCGATCTGCCGGTCGAAAACACCCAGGCCATTTTGCAGCGCATGCAGTCCGAGCGTGAGCGCGTGGCACGCCAGGCCCGTGCGGAGGGTGCGGAGGCGTCTGCCAAAATCCGCGCCGATGCCGAGCGCGAGCGCACCGTGCTGCTCGCGGACGCAAAAGCGACATCTGACAATCTGCGGGGCCTTGGCGAGGCGGCGGCGATTGCCACCTATGCTGACGCGTTCCAGCGTGATCCGCATTTCTTTGAGGTGTGGCGGACGTTGCAGGCCTATCGTGATGCGTTTGCCGGCGGCACCCAGCGTTTGGTGCTGTCACCGAATGCCGATTTTCTGAAAATGCTGCGTGAGGCCCCGAAACCTGCGCCCAATGCTGCACCTTAACCGCGCTGTGCCCCATCCGGAGGGATACGTGTCCATGCTGCCGAACATCACTCGCTTTGCTTGCCTTGCTCTGACCACTGGCCTGCTGATGACGGCTTTGCCCGCGATGGCACGGCCGGGACCGGACGGCTTTGCCGATCTGGCCGAACGCCTGCTGCCGGGCGTGGTCAACATTGCCTCCACCCAAATCATCAAGGGTGACGCCAATCAGGGGCCGGACGTGCCGTCCTTCCCGCCGGGTTCGCCGATGGAAAAGTTCTTCCGGGATTTCATGGACCGCAATCGCCGGCAAGGGGGGCCGAATGGCGGGCCGAGTGATGGCAATCGCGGCCAGCAAGACAGCCGCAAGTCCCAAAGCCTTGGCTCTGGCTTCGTGATCGACACCGAGGGCTACATCGTCACCAACAATCACGTCATCGAAGGTGCGGACGAAATCAAGGTGATCCTGCAGGACAACACCTCGATCACGGCAACGCTGGTCGGGCGCGACGAGAAGGTCGATATTGCCCTGCTCAAGATCAAGACCGATCATCCGCTGGTAGCCGTGCCGTTCGGGGACAGCAGCAAGGCGCGTGTGGGTGAGTGGGTGATGGCGATTGGCAATCCGTTCGGCCTGGGTGGCACCGTGACGGCGGGCATTGTCTCGGCGCGTGGGCGGGACATCAAACAGGGCAGCTACGACGATTTTATCCAGACGGACGCGCCGATCAATCAGGGCAACTCTGGTGGTCCGTTGTTCAACATGGACGGCGAGGTGATCGGCATCAACACCGCCATCTATTCGCGTTCCGGCGGCTCGATTGGTCTGGGTTTCTCCATCCCATCGAACCAGGCAAAGCTGGTGGTGGATCAGCTTCGTAACTTTGGCCATGCCCGTCGCGGCTGGCTTGGCGTGCAGATCCAGCCGGTGTCGCCGGATATCGCGGAGAGCGTGGGCCTGAAGGAGCCGGCTGGCGCCATGATCGCCAGCACCAAGGAGGGCGGGCCTGCTGCGGCGGCCACGCTGCGCGGCGGTGACGTGATTTTGAAGTTCAACGGCACCGACATCAAGGAACTGCGCAACCTCACCCGCACCGTGGCGGACACCGCCATTGGCAGCAAAGTGCCGGTTGTGGTGTGGCGTGATGGCAAGGAGCTGACGTTGCAGGTGACGGTGGGTGAGCTTCCGGATGACGTGAAGACGGCCTCTGCCAGCACGGCCAGCACGGGCAAGTCACCGCCTGCGACAAATCCGGTTGAGCTCGCCGGACTTGGCCTGACCATAGCACCCATCACCGATGAGACGCGCGATCGGTTCCAGATGTCGAGTGAGCAGAAGGGCGTGGTGATCACTGGTGTGGCCCCCAATTCGCCTGCCGCCGAAAAGGGCCTGCGCGCCGGTGACGTGATCGTTGAGGTTCAGCAGGAGGAGGTGAAAACCCCTGCTGATGTGGTGGACCGGGTTGAGCGCAGCCGTAAGGCAAACCGCAAATCGGTTCTGATGCTCGTGCAGACCAGTGACGGACCGCATTGGGTGCCGCTTGCACTGAGTGGGAAGTCGCAAGGCGGCTGATCGCCTCAGCACAGCAATGCCGCCCGCATCACCCAAGCGTGATGCGGGCTACGTGGCCGGTGGGCGCGTCATCCCGATCATGCGGAGCAACGCCACGAAGGCACGCAAGCGGTCCTGACGAAATGCGGCCACGTCCATGTTGGCATAGTCGAGGAAGCCACGCCCGCTGCGCATGCCGAGATGGCCCTCTGCCATGTTGCGCTCGATGATGTCTGGGGCGGTGTAGCGCGTGTCGCCGAGGGCATCGGTGAGGTAGCGGCTGGCATGGTAGAGGATGTCGCCGCCGCCCCAGTCGATGAATTCCAACAGGCCGAGCACGCTGTAACGTGGGCCGAAGCCGAAGCGCACGGCGCGGTCAATGTCCTCCGCACTGGCGACCCCTTCTTCGACCATGCGTGCGGCTTCGTTCATGGCGACGACCTGCAGGCGGGGGACGATGTAGCCGGGGATGGCGGCGCAGATCACCGGCACTTTGCCGATGGCTTCAAGCAACGCCTTCATTTGCGCGGTGACATTGGGATCGGTGCTGGGGGCGGGCGATAGCTCTACCAGCGGGATCAGATAGGCCGGGTTGAGGAAATGCGCGTTGAGGAAGCGGGCGGGGTTTTGCACGCTGTCCGCCAGTGCGGTGACCAGAATGGTCGACGTGGTGGAGGCGATGATCGTGTCTGCCTCCGCCAGTGCTGAGGCCCGTGCGAGGGCTTCTCGTTTGAGGGCGAGGATTTCTGGAATGCCCTCGAAGATCAGGCCGGCGCCGGTCAGGGCCTCCCGGGCGTCGCTGTCCGGGTGGACACTGATCCGCGCCAGGATTGGTGCCACATCCTCCGGGGCCATGAGGCCGAAGGTGGCGAGACTTTCGAGCGTTGTTCGCAGTTCGGCCTGGGCGTCGGCGGCCAGGGCTGCGAATGCGTCGGTGTCACGCGGTTTGAAGTCGATCAGCCGGACCTCGTGCCCGGCATAGGCGAAGGTGACGGCGATACCGCGGCCCATGCGCCCGGCACCGAGGCAGGCGACGATGGGGCGGGTCACGCGAAGCCGCTGTGCAGGAAGTGTTGCAACTGCCCCACGTCCATCCCGCCGAGGCCGAGATCGTCCAGCGTGCGGCCGGTTGTCATGAAGTCCTGCCCGGTGATGGCGGAACCGATTGCCAGGAAGGCGCGGGCCATTGGCATGCGCACGCCGGCGAGAATGCCAAGGGAGACGAGGAGTGACAGGCCGATGCGGGTGTCCTCCATCATATAGCGATGCTCGGTGAGAATGATGTGCTCGCGCCAATCACCGGAATTTGTGAGCTTCTCGTGGCTGCCGCGGCCATACATCCATTCTGGGCCGGAGCTTGCGTAATGATCGGCCAGCGGGAAATGCGGCGGGCCGTAGCCGAGGGCTTCACGAATGGCGATCCGCTCGGCGTCGAGTGCCGTGGTCACACGACGGATGGAAGGTTGCGTGCCTTCCTTGTGGATGTCCCACGCCGGGAAATGTTCGAGCGGGCCTGCGTTCATCATGATCAGCGGGGGATGGATGATCGGGCCGCCATTCATCAACGCGCCCGACAACGCGTCGCCGCAGGGACGTATGACGCCGGGGAAGGCGCGGTCGAGCACGGCCATCGCTGCATCAGCTGACTGGGCTGGAAACACGCCCACGGGCAGATGCTTGGCCCGTGTGGTGATGGCGATCTCAAGCGGGCCGTGCTTGCGCGCGAGCCAGGGCAGCGTGCCGGTTTCGGCGAAGGCGGTGGCGGCGGTGTTGCCTGCATCGTGCTTGGCGCGGGCGAAGATGATGCTGCCAAAACTGCCAGGCGGGAGGAAACACACTTGGCCGTCCTGCCAGTGTGGGGCTGCGAGGGTTGCAATCTCGCCGTGGGCAAAGGCGGGGGTGGGGCAGATTACCAGCTCAGCGCCGTCCATCGCGGTTGCGACATCTTTGGTTGCCATGGCCAGCTGTACACCGCGCTCGCCTTGGTAATCCTTCAGTCGGATGATGCCGCGCGTCGCTCCCAGTTCCGCCACCGCCCTTGATGCGCGTCGCCACATCCGCACCTCGTGGCCGGCTTCGGCCATGTCGGCGGCGGCGGCGAAACTGCCATTGCCGCCGCCGAGCACCGCAATCCGCATCAGGCGGCTTCGGCCCTGATCGCGTCGGACAGCACGCTGAAGATGCGGTCGATGTGCTTGTTCTCCACAATCAGCGGCGGGGAGAGGGCGATGATGTCGCCGGTGGTGCGCGTCAGCACGCCGTTGTCGAAGCAGCGCTGGAACACCCGCACGGCGCGGTCGGTCGGTTTGCCGGGGCGGGGTTGCAGCTCGATGCCAGCGACGAGGCCGATGTTGCGCACGTCGATGACGTTGGGCAGGCCCTTCATGGCGTGGGCGGCATCCTCGAACACCGGCTCCATCGACATGGCGCGGGCTGGGAGTTCCTCGCGGTCATAGAGATCGAGGGTGGCGATGCAGGCGGCGGCGGCGAGTGGGTGGCCGGAATAGGTGTAGCCGTGGAACAGCTCGATCCCGGCCGGGGCACCGTTGACGATGGCGTCATAGATTTTCTCGTGGCAGGCGACGGCACCCATTGGCACGGCGGCGTTGGTGATGCCCTTGGCCATCGTCATCAGATCAGGCGTCACGCCAAGCCGCTCGGCGCCGAAATTGGTGCCGAGGCGGCCGAAGCCGGTGATCACTTCGTCATAGATCAGCAGAATGCCGTGGGCGTCGCAGATATCGCGCAGGCGCTGCAGGTAGCCGACGGGGGGAACGAGCACGCCGGTTGAACCGGAAACCGGCTCCACCATCACGGCGGCGATGGTCTCGCCACCGTGCAGCATGATGAGGTCAAGCAGCTTGTCGGCCAGTTCCACGCCCTGCGCCGGTTGGCCGCGGGTGAAGGCGCGCTCCAGGCTGTGGGTGTGCGGCAGGTGATCGACGTAAGGCAGCATGGCTCCGAATTGCTTGCGGTTGGTGCCGATGCCGCCGACGGACATGCCGCCGAAGCCCACGCCGTGATAGCCGCGCTCCCGCCCGATCAAACGCACGCGCTGCGACTCGCCACGGGCGCGGTGGTAGGCGAGGGCGATCTTCAGCGCGGTGTCGGCCGCTTCGGAGCCGGAGTTGGTGAAGAACACCTTATCGAGCCCAGCCGGTGTCATCGCGGCCACTTTGGCGGCGGCCTGGAATGCGATGGGGTGGCCCATCTGGAAGGTGGGGGCGAAATCCATGATCGCGGCCTGCTTTTGGATGGCCTCGACGATCTCACGGCGGCCATGCCCGGCGTTGCAGCACCACAGGCCTGCGGTGCCATCGACGATCTCGTGATTGTCCTGGGTGTAGTAATACATGCCCTCCGCGCGGGCGAGCAGGCGCGGCGTGCTCTTGAAGGAGCGGTTGGCGGTGTAGGGCATCCAGAACGCGTCAAGATTGTTCGGGCGCGCGGCGGCGTGGTCGGAGAGGTCGTTCATTTGGGTTGTCCTGCTTGCACGATATAACATCAGCCTCGCGCTAACTTCGGCGCACGGCAAGATGGGAGTTGCTCGAGATGTCCGACGGCACGCTTTATATTGGCACCAAGCGCTATTCCTCGTGGTCGTTGCGCGGCTGGATGCCGGTGATGCTGGCGGGATTGCAAGTGTCGGAGACGGTTATTCCGCTGGCCGGTGGATCGACGCCTGCGGTGAAGGCCACGAGCCCCTCCGGTTTCGTGCCCTATCTGGTGCATAACGGCGTGAAGATCTGGGACAGCATGGCGATTGGCGAATACTGCGCCGAAATCATGCCGTCGCTGCTGCCACAGGACCGCGCTGCTCGTGCCCAGGCGCGGGCTGTTGCCGCCGAGATGCATAGCGGCTTCCGGGATTTGCGGATGAACATGCCGATGAGCCTGTTTCGCGAGGCGAAGGGGGCCGGGCAGACGGTGGGGTCGCTTGCCGATATCGCGCGGATTGATGCGGTGTGGTCTGGCACGCGGGCGCAGTTCGGCAAGGGTGGGCCTTATTTGTTTGGGTCGGAGATCACGCTGGCCGATACGATGTATGCGCCGGTGGTGTTCCGCTTCATGACGTATCAGCCGAAGCTTTCGACGGTGGCGCAGGAATATGTGGCGACGATGCTCGATCATCATCTGATGCGCCAATGGCTGAACGAGGCGCGGGCTGAGCCGCAGGCCTGGCATATTGCGAAAATGGAGGCGGCTCCGGAGGCGGTGTGACCGCAGCCATTATCCTGCCACCGCGCGAGATGTTCAGCGAGGGTGGCGCAGGGGCAGTGGCATTGCTGGTGCGGCAATTGGCGCAGGGTGACGACGCCGTTGTCTACGGGATGCCGACCGCCGCACCTTTTGCCGATGGGCGGTTTCAGGCGGTGGCTCCGGCGTGGCGGCTGGCGAATATGGCCATGCGATACGCCGCTGGGCTGCTGGCGGCGTTGCGGCGGGCCAAGCCTTCGACCATCGAGGTTCATAACCGGCCGGATATCGCCCTTTATCTGGCGGCGCGGATGCCGGGGACGCCGGTGATGCTGTTCTTGCACAACGATCCACAGGGGATGCGCGGGGCGAAAACGCCTGTCGAGCGTGGCGTGCTGCTGCGGCGGTTGGCGCGTGTGGCCACGGTGTCGGAGTATCTGCGGACGCTGTTGGTCGAGGGCGTGGCCGGTGCGCCTGATGTGGCGGTGTTTCCGAATTTCGTCGATCTCGCGGCGATGCCGAAGCCCTTGCCGGAGCAGACGATTTTATTCGCTGGGCGCGTGGTGGCCGATAAGGGCGCGGATGGTTTTGTCGCCGCGTGTGCGCTGGCCTTGCCGCAACTGCCCGGCTGGCGGGCGGAGATGATCGGGGCGGACCGGTTCGGCGCGAACAGCCCGGAGACGCCGTTTCTGCGCGCGTTGCGTCCGGAGGCGGCCAAGGCGGGTGTTATGATGGCGGGATGGAAGCCGCATCGGGAGGTTCTGGCGGCGATGGCGGGGGCGGCGATTGTGGTTGTGCCAAGCCGTTGGCCGGAGCCGTTTGGGTTGGCGGCGTTGGAGGCCATGGCCTGCGGGGCGGCTGTGCTGTGTTCGCCGCGTGGGGGCTTGGTGGAGGTGATGGGTGACGCGGCTTGGCCGATCAACCCGGATGATCCGCAGGATTTGGCGTCAAAGATCGTGCAATTGGCGCAAAATCCCGCTGCTCGTGCGGTGCTGTCGGAGGCTGGGCTCGCACGTGCCGCCTCGTTTTCGGTGGCGGCGGCGCGTTCGCGTTTGGCTGCGTTGCGTTTCGAGGTGGTCACGGATTGGCCCCGGGCCGGGTCGCACCCTATATAGGTCGTCAAACCGACGCCTCCGGAGCTTTTCCATGTCCGAAACCCTCGCTGCTGCTGCGACCGATCTCGTCCCCGTTACCGTGCTGACCGGCTATTTGGGGGCGGGGAAAACCACGCTGCTGAACCGCATTTTGTCGGAGCAGCATGGCCGCAAATATGCTGTGGTGATCAACGAGTTCGGTGAGCTTGGTGTGGACAATGACCTTGTCGTGGATACCGACGAGGAAGTGTTTGAGATGAACAACGGCTGCATCTGCTGCACGGTGCGGGGCGATCTCATTCGGATCGTCACCGCGCTGATGAAGCGCAAGGGTCGTTTCGACGGAATTATCATTGAGACGACCGGCCTCGCCAATCCGGCCCCGGTGGCGCAGACGTTTTTTGTCGATGAGGGCGTGAAGGCGCGCACCCGACTGGATGCGATTGTGACGGTGGTGGACGCCAAGCACCTGCCGGAGCGGCTGCTCGACAGTGAGGAAGCCGCCGAGCAGATCGCGTTTGCCGATGTGATCGTGCTGAACAAGATGGATTTGGTCACACCCGCCGAGGCCGATGCGGTGGAGGCGCAGATCCGCGCCATCAACCGTTCTGCGCGGATTATTCGCGCTGAGAAGTCGAAGGTGGATATTGCCGAGTTGCTCGATCAAGGCGCGTTCGATCTGGCGCGGGTGCTGGATCACATGCCGGATTTTCTGGAGACTGACGAGCACACTCACAATGACGAGATCGCCTCCATGAGCTTTGAGGCAAAGCGGCCGATTGATCCGGAGAAGTTCAACGCCTGGATCGGCGATCTGCTGGCGCAGAAGGGTCAGGATCTGCTGCGCACGAAGGGCATTCTTTCGTATGTGGGCGATGATCGCCGGTTTGCGTTCCAGGCGGTGCATATGATCGCGGATGGTGATTTCATTGGGCCGTGGAAGAACGCGGAGGGGAAAGGCGAGGAGCGGATCAGCCGCATCGTGTTCATTGGCCGCAATCTGAACCGCCCGCAGCTGCGTCGTGGTTTTGAATCGTGCCAAATCCCCGAAACGACGGTGGATTGAGATGGGCGAGACGGTTTCTGCCGATCACATTCTGCAAACGCGCGGGACGCAGAGCCAGTTCGATGCGTTTGTGGTGTCGGCGTGTTTCGACCGCGAGGGCGGGCAGGCGGCGTTTGGGCTGGGGGACGGCACGGTGCGGCTTGTCTCGCGCCTCAATCCGAACACGTGGCTGACCGCGGAGGCGCATGATGGCGCGTTGCTGGCGCTGGCCCCGAATACCGCACAAACCGGGTTTGTGTCGGGCGGCGATGATGGCGCTCTGATGCGGATTGCGGCGGACGGCACGGCGTCGCGCATCGCCAAGTTTGGCTCCAAATGGGTGGAGAAGGTGGAGAGCTTTGCCGATGGCAAGTCTCGGCTGATCGCGGCCTCGGTCGGCAAGCATCTGCATCTGCTGGATGGGGCCGGGCAGACGTTGAAGGTGCTGGAGCATCCATCGAGCGTCACCGGCATTGCGTTTGATGCCAAGGGCAAGCGGGTGGCTGCCAGCCATTATAACGGCGCGAGCCTTTGGTTCGTGGCATCGAAGACCGACAATCCGCGCCGCCTGGAATGGAAGGGCAGCCATCTCGGTGTGGTGTTCAGCCCCGATGGTGAGAACGTGGTGACGTCGATGCAGGAAAATTCGCTGCATGGTTGGCGACTGGCGGATGGGCAGCACATGCGGATGAGCGGGTATCCGACCAAAACCACGTCGCTGTCATTCACCAAGAACAGCAAATGGCTGGCGTCCTCCGGTGCTGAGTCGATCGTGCTGTGGCCGTTCCATGGCGGCGGGCCGATGGGCAAGGCTCCGACGGAGCTGGCGGGCGGCGACAATGTGATCTGCACGGCGCTGGCGTGTCATCCGCAGCATGACGCGGTGGCGGCGGGGTTCTCGGACGGGCTGGTGGTGATGGCCGATATCAATCAGGCGCGCATTCTGCCGGTGGCTGGCACGGGTCGTGGCCCGGTTTCGGCTATCGCGTGGAGTGCGGACGGCACGCATCTGGCGTTCGGCACCGAGACGGGCTTTGCTGCCGTCGTTGATTTCACCAAACGCTGAGAGGCTTCCCGAGATGATCACCGAACACGGACTGAAGATGCCCAAACTTGGGCTTGGCACCTGGCGGATGAAGGGGGCTGAGTGTGTGGCGGCGGTGGAGGGCGCGCTGTCTCGCGGCTACCGTCACATCGACACGGCGCAGATGTATGGCAACGAGGATGCGGTGGGGGAGGCTTTGGCCAATACCTCCGTTCCGCGTGCCGATATTCATCTGACCACGAAGGTGTGGTGGGAGAACCTTGCCCCGGACGCGATGAAGCGGGCGATGGAGAATAGTCTTTCGCAGCTTCGGCAGAGCTATGTGGATTTGTATTTGATCCATTGGCCGTCGCCCACGATGGACCTGCCTGCCGCGCTCACGCAGCTCATGGCGTTCAAGGAGCAGGGGCTGGCGCGCAATATTGGCGTTTCCAACTTCCCGGTGGCGCTGCTGAAGCAGGCGCTGGATTTCGGCGCGCCGATTGCGGTGAACCAGTTTGAGTATCACGTGCTGATCGATCAGCGGAAGCTGGTGACATATGCACGCTCGAAGGGCGTGGTTGTGACGGCGTATTGCCCGCTGGCGCAGGGGCGTTTGGCGGATTATCCGTCGCTTGCCGCCGTGGCCGAAAAGCATGGTGTGAGCACGGCGCAGGTGGCGCTGAAATGGCTGCTCGATCAGGACGGTGTGGCGGCTATTCCGAAGGCTGGGCGTGCCGAGAGCCAGCAGGCCAATCTGGATGCGCAAAAGCTGGTGCTGGACGATGCGGACCGGGCGGTGATTGCGGCGCTGCCGAAGGATCAGCGGTTCGTCAATCCTGGGTTCGCGCCGGTTTGGGACGTGGCGGCTTAGTCGCTACTTGCTGCGGGTGAGATCGCTGATCGCACCATGGAGCGTCGCCACTCCGAAGCCCACGAACATGGCTCCGGAGAGGCGGACGATCCAGATTTCATAGCGTCGGTAAAAGCTTCGGACGGCGCTGGCTCCGGCAAGGGCCACCATGATCACGTCTGCGGTGAAGAAGCCCAGTACGGCGGCGGCGAGCAGCGGCGGCAGTGAGTGCCAGCCGAGCGTGTTCGCCTCACCTGCCAGCAACGCCGTGAAGGTGGCGATGGCGACGGGGTAGCCTTTTGGATTGGTCAGCCCGAAGGCAATGCCGCGCAGCAGCGGGCGGCGGACGATGAGCATGGGTTCGTCCACCGAGCGGCGCTTTACGAGCAACGCGCGAATGCCGAGCCAGCCGATATAGGCACCGCAGACGAGGCCGAGCAGGTCGAACACCCATGCTCCGATCTGCTGTGCGCCGATGATCGCCGAGAGTGCGAGGCTGGACCACACCAGATCACCGGCGAACATGCCGGCCACGAAGAACGTTCCGGCCTTGCGCCCCTGGGCGGCCCCGATGCCGAGCAGGGCCAGGAAGCCCGGCCCTGGCGTGATCGAGTAGGTGAAGCCTGCGATTGACGAACCGATCAGCGCCGCCTGGGAGGGAAGGTTCATTCGGATTCCGGTTTGAACTTCATGGCAGCGCCGTTCATGCAGTAGCGCTCACCGGTTGGCTGTGGGCCATCGGGGAACACGTGGCCGAGATGGCCGTGGCATTTGGCGCAATGCACTTCGGTGCGGGTCATCAGGAAGCTGCGATCGGTGGTGGTGCCGACAGCGCCTTCGAGCGGGGCCCAGAAGCTTGGCCAGCCGGAGCCGCTTTCGTATTTGGTGTCTGAATCGAACAGCTCCTGGCCGCAGCCGGCGCACATGAAGGTGCCGGAGCGCTTTTCGTGGTTCAGTGGTGAGGTGCCGGCGCGCTCGGTGCCGTGCTTGCGCAGCACGCGGAAGGCTTCGGCATCCAGACGAGCCTGCCATTCTGCATCGCTCAGTTTTTCCACATCATCGGTCATATTCGCTCTCCCTTCTGTTCCACGCGGCCGTCCGAAGAAGCGCATCCCACCATGACGAGGGTGGCCGCTCAACGTTTCAGTCGCGTGCGATCAATTGCCTGGCAGCCCGTAAGCTTCGGCGAAAAAATAATCTTTCCAGTTTGCGGGCCGTGTTTTCATCAGTTTTATGTCAAACATATGAAGTGCGGTGGCGTAAGTACCGACCGGGTTTAGATCGTAATACATTCCCTCCGATTGAATGATTGTAACGAGATCATCAACCGTGGTCTTCTCGCCGGTGGCGTCGAGATACATCTGGCACGCCTCGCGCGGATGTTCTGCGATGAAGCGTTCAGCCTCGCCCGCCGCCTGCATGAAGGCTTTTACCACAGTTGGGTTGGCATCGTGGAATGATTTTGGGCCAAAATACACGGCATTGCTGAGTGGACCGCCCATGATCTCGGAGGACGTGGTGACGAGATGCACGCCGGGCAGTTTTGCCTCCGCCTGCTGGAACGGCGGGCCGGAGAAATGGCCAGTGAGCCCTGCGCCGCCGGAGCTTAGGGCCGCCTGTGCATCGGGGTGGGCGAGGGTGGTCGTCATGGCGTCGAAATGGGCGTAGTCGGCGTCGCCATAAAGCTTGCGGGCGGCGATTTGCAGCACGATGGCCTGGGACGAGATTTTCACCGTCGGCAGGGCGATTTTATCGGTGGACGTGAGGTCTTTCAGCGAGCGGACGTTGGGGTTGTTGCTGAGCAGCCAGAGCGGGGTGGCGGATGAACTGGCATAGCCCTTGATGCCGCCATGCGTGCGGTCCCACACCAGCAGCAGGTTGGAGACGCCGGTGGTGGCGATGTCGATGTTGCCGGAGAGCATGGCGTCAATCGCCGCCCCGCCGCCGCCGACCACGAGGTATTTGGCGCTGACATTGGGCAGGCCGAGGGTGGCTGCTGCCTTTTCGATCAGCTTGGCGCGCTCCATCACCACGACCGGCAGGTAGATGATGCCGGGCTGGCGGGTGATGCGGATTTCGCTGACTTCGGCGCGTGCCGGTGCGGCGGACAGGGCCAACGCCACGATTGCAGCCAGAATTGCGCGCATTCCCGTCTCCTCCATTTTTGCGAAGCCTAGGGTGAGCGGCGGTGATGGACAAGCGGCGGCAATCCCTGGGAGACTGTGCCAAAATGATGGGATGGATGATGTCTGAGCCGCTTCTCGATGTTCGTGGCGTGACGTTGCAGTACAAGACCAGCGAGCGCGTTGTGACGGCCACGCACCGTGTGAGTTTCTCTGTGTTGCAGGGGGATCGGTTTGTGCTGCTTGGCCCGTCTGGCTGCGGCAAGTCCTCATTGCTCAAGGCCGTCGGCGGCTACATCAAGCCGATTGAGGGCGATATCAGCCTGCGCGGCCAGCATATCAGCGGCCCCGGCCCGGACCGGATGATGGTGTTTCAGGAATTCGACCAGTTGCTGCCGTGGAAGACGGTGGCCGATAATGTGGTGTTTCCGCTGCTGGCGAGCGGACGGATGCGCAAGGCCGAGGCGGTGGGCCGGGCGCGGCATTACATCGACAAGGTGGGGCTGTCTAAGTTCGCCGACAGTTATCCGCACACACTCTCGGGTGGCATGAAGCAGCGGGTGGCGATTGCACGCGGCATGGCGATGGAGCCGGAGATTTTGTTGATGGACGAACCGTTCGCAGCCCTCGATGCGCTGACGCGGCGGACGATGCAGGACGAGCTGTTGCGGCTGTGGGACGATACGAAGTTCACGGTGCTGTTCGTGACGCATTCTATCAATGAGGCGATCCGCATCGGCACCCGCATTTTGCTGCTGTCCCCCCATCCTGGGCAGGTGCGGGCAGAGGTGAATTCGAGCACCGAGCCGTTGCGGCAGATGGAGCTTGAGTCGCAGATCAACACGTTGTTGTTCGCATGATCGGGGGAATGGCAATGCCGAACACGCATCAGTCAGCCGTCATTGCGAGCCCCGGCTTCGGGGCGTGGCAATCCAGAGGTCTGCGGCGAAACGACGTCTCGTGCCTCTGGATTGCCACGGCGCAAGCGCGCCTCGCAATGACGGGGTCTTTGGCGGGCCTGCCCCTTTTCATTCAGCGCCAAGGGTGAACGTCATGGACATCGAACCAGCAGCGCGCCCGGATATCTTCCGCGAGGTGGAGCATTTCAGTGGGGCGGAGGCGGTGGAGCGGCCGATTCCCGCGTGGGAGCGGCTTTGGAATATGGGCTGGCTGCGCAAGGCGGTGATTATCGCAGCGTTGTGCGGGGCCTGGCAGGCTTATGGCGTGTGGTCCGACAACTCGCTGCTGTTCCCCTCGTTCACCGACACCATTGAGGCGTTCACCGATAATCTGGTGAACGGCGTGTTGCCGGCTCGGGCTTGGGTTTCGATCAAGGTGCTGCTGATTGGCTACGCAGTCGGTGCCGGGCTTGCGACGTTGTTGTCGGTGCTGGCGATCACCACGCGGCTGGGCAACGACTTCCTTGAGACGCTGACGTCGATGTTCAACCCGCTGCCTGCCATCGCGCTGCTGCCGCTGGCGTTGCTGTGGTTCGGGCTGGGCTCCGGCAGTTTGGTGTTCGTGCTGGTGCATTCGGTGCTGTGGGTGGTGGCGCTGAACATGCACGCGGGGTTCATGGGGGTGAGTTCCACGCTGCGCATGGTGGGGCGCAATTATGGGCTTTCGAGCCTTTCCTATGTGCTGAAGATTTTGGTGCCCGCGGCGTTTCCGTCGATTTTGACGGGGTTGAAGATCGGCTGGGCGTTTGCGTGGCGCACGCTGATTGCGGCCGAGTTGGTGTTTGGCGTGAGCTCGGGGAAGGGCGGATTGGGCTGGTTTATCTTTGAGAACAAGAACCAGCTGGAGATTCCATCCGTGTTCGCGGGCCTGCTCTGTGTCATCATCATCGGGCTGGCGATGGAGAATTTGGTGTTCCGCTGGATCGAGCGTCGCACGGTCCGAAGGTGGGGTATGCAGCATTAGCGAGATTGGATTACCGCAGCATTTTCGCAGCTTTGTGATTGCCTCAGCCTTTAATGCGCTCGCCTCATCGGGGCTTAACGTTCTGTTGGGCTATCATCTGTATGAGCTGACGCATGATCCGTTGAGCCTTGGGTGGCTGGGGCTGGCGCAGGCGATTCCGGCGGTGACGCTGGTTCTGTACGGCGGGGTGATTGCGGACCGGCATAGCAGGCGGGTGGTCACACTTTGTACGCGCGTGGCCTATGTGGTGCTGACGGCTCTGCTGGTGATGGGGTCGCAGGCCGGGCCATCGGCGATGGTGTGGATCATCTACGCCACCGGGTTTCTGCTGGGATGTGTTGCGGCATTTGCCACACCGGCGGTGTCGGGGCTGGAGGCGGAGATTGTGCCGGCGTCTCGTGCGTTGCGGGGGGCTTCGATTTTGGGCTCATCGTCGCAGGCGGCGCGGCTGGTGGGGCCGCTGCTGGGGGCGTTGTTGTTCAATTATGCCGGGCCAGGGTGGACCTACGCAGCGGCGATGGTGCTGTTTGCGTGCTCTGGCCTGATGGTGGCGGCGTTTGTGCCCGACCGTCCGGCCCCGCCGCGCAGCATTGGGGACGGCGCGTTGGCGCGGATTGCCGAGGGTGTCCGCATCGTCTTTGCCGATCAGATTTTGCTGAGCTCGATGGCGCTTGATCTGTTCGCGGTGTTCTTCGGGGGCGCCACGGCGCTGCTGCCGGTGTTTGCGACCGATGTTCTGCATGTGGGGCCGATTGGGTTCGGCGTGCTGCGCGCGGCACCGGCGGTGGGCTCATTGCTGGCGATGCTGGTGGCGGTTCGAGCGCCGCCGCGGGCACGGGCGGGGCTTGTGTTTCATGGCGTGATCGCGGGGTTTGGCGTGGCGATCATCGTGTTCGCGTTTTCCCGCAACTTCGCACTGTCGGTGGTCGCACTGGCGGCGGCGGGGGCGTGTGATGGGGTGAGCGTGGTGATCCGTCAGGCGATTTTGCGGCTGCGCGCACCGGGGCCGATGCGCGGACGGATTGCGGCGGTGCGTTCGGTGTTCATCAGTTCGTCCAACGAGCTGGGCGAGTTTGAGAGCGGCATGCTGGCGGGGGCAATGGGTGCGGTTCCGGCAGTGTGGATCGGCGGCGTGATCACGCTTTGCGTGGTGGCGGTGACCGCGTGGCGCGCGCCCAAGCTGGTGAGGCTGGACCTGGGCGCGCTGGAGCGAGAGGCCGCTTAAACCTTCCCGGCTCAGTCCTTCTCAATCGTGCATTGCAGCGGGTGCTGGTTCTGGCGGGCAAGGTCCATCACCTGTGTCACCTTCGTCTCGGCCACTTCATAGGTGAACACGCCGCAGACGCCGACGCCGCGGCGGTGAACGTGGAGCATGATGCGGGTCGATTCCTCGCGGGTCTTTTGGAAGAACCGTTCCAGCACATGAACGACGAATTCCATGGGCGTGTAGTCGTCATTCAACATGAGCACCTTGTACATCGCGGGTTTGCGCGTGCGGGTGCGGGTTTTGGTGGCAACGCCGATGTTTGGGTTGCCGCCGTCAGGGCGATTGTCACCCGAGCCACCACCATCCTCGCGGCGGTCGGCACCGGTGATGCGGGTGGAAGCGGGAGAGCTGGCATTCTGAGCGAACTTGGTATCGTGCATGTAGGGCAACCGGTTGTTCCTGGCCACGACGGCGAGTGGTGCGCAGAAATGGGGCTGTATTGCGCGCTTGTCCACGGCAGCCGTCGCGTTTATCGCAAAGAATATCTGAAATGCGTGGCCGGTTGAAAGCGTCTTGATGGGGGTGGGCCACCCAAATCGGCAGAAAAAGCGAAAGGCCCGGGGCGAACCCCAGGCCTTTGCGGCAGTCTGCGAGGTCACGAAAGCTTAAGCAGCCTTGGTGAACTTCTCGGTGGCAAGGCTCACGCGAGCGGTGATCGGGGCCATTGCCTGCTCAGCGAGCTTCATGGAAGCGTCGGTCAGCTTGCCGGTCTCGGCAACCATCTTCTCCATGGCGGTCTTGGCCATGCTGCCCTGCAGGTCGATGGCTTCCTTGAACGACTTCACCGAGGTGAGCGCCTTCACGCTCGCCATGCTCTCGTCCATCGAAGCCTGGGCTGCGGCAGCGATGTGCTTGCTCAGGTCCTGCATGCCCGTGGCCCAGATCTGGCTGGACTTCACGAAAGCTTCAACGTTGCCCTGACCGAAAGCGACGAGTTCTTCTGCGGATTTCATGACTTTTTCCATGTGCGTGTTCACCTCTGTTTGGGATTTCTTGATATCAGTCACCACGGCTGAGATGCGCTTGGGCAGCTCTGCCATGTTCTTCTTCACGGTCTCCATGGCCGGGCTGATGCCGACCACGTCTTCGATCGCCGGGGCAGCTGCCACCGTTGCTTCTGCCACAGGCGTCTTTGCAGCGTGCACCGGGGTGGCTGTCGTCTTGACAACGGGTGCGATCACCGGTGCTGGGGCGACGATTGGCTTTGCTTTTGTAATCTGGATCTCAACGGGCGCGGCTATGACGGGCTTGCTGGCCACAGCCTTTGCCGCAACCGGCTTGACGACAACCTGCGCCTTGACCGGTGTTGGTGTGCTTTTCTTGGCAGCCATTCGATAACTCCTTGCGGACAAGCCCGGAACGGATATTGTTCGGCGTTAGAGCGTTCCGAACGGCCTACCTCGACCAAGCCATTTCATGCTGCACTGCAGCATGCCAGCATCTACGCTGTATTTATCACGGTTTCAAGCGAATTTGTGCGCTGCACAATAAAAATCTATGAGGCCGGTAACGGTTGATTAACTCGTTTGAATCGTTCCAATTTGCTACCTTCCTTAGGCCTGGACAGCACAACGGCGTGACCATTAGGTTGGCCTTCATGCGAAGGATGATAGGCCGATGACACGCAAGCCCGCGCTTCTGGCGCTGAACCGGCGCTCTGGCGTGATGATGCTGGTGTTGATGCTGATGCTTGTCGCGTCTTCTCAGGCATGGGCGCAGATCGGCTCGGATCGCTACAGCTCAATCGTGGTCGAGGCGCGAACCGGGCGTGTGCTGTCGGCGGTCAATGCGGATGAACCGCGCCATCCGGCCAGCCTGACCAAGATGATGACGCTTTATCTGGTGTTCGAGGCGCTGCGCGACCGCCGCGTTGCGCTGGACACGGTGGTGCCGGTGAGCCCGCATGCGGCTTCGATGATCCCGTCGAAGCTGGGGCTGGTGCCGGGCACGCGCCTGACGGTGGAGCAGGCGATTCTGGGGCTGGTGACGAAATCGGCCAATGACGCTGCGTCTGCCCTGGGCGAATTGCTTGGGGGCGATGAAAACCGCTTCGCGCAGATGATGACGTTGCGCGCGCGCACACTCGGGATGAACAGCACCCAGTTCCACAATGCTTCCGGTGTGCCGGACCCCGAGCAGATTTCGACGGCGCGTGACATGTCAACGCTGGCCCGTCGTTTGGTGTTCGATTTCCCGGCGCAATACCGCTATTTCTCGGTGCCGGAGTTTCGCTTCCATGGCCGGGTGATCCCAAACCACGATCACCTGCTGCAGACCTACCCTGGCGCGGACGGCATCAAGACCGGATTCGTGACCGCATCAGGCTTCAACATGGTCACGTCGGCTTTGCGTTCGGATGTTCGTCTGGTTGGTGTGGTGCTCGGGGCCAAGGGGCCGGGTGAGCGTGACGGGCAGATGATGGCGCTGCTTGACCAGGGCTTTGAGATGATGAATGTGGCTCCGATGACGGCGGCCTATCATCGGGAGATGCCCCGAGTGGAAACGCCTCGCGCCAGCCTGATGTCGCAGGCGAGTGCTGCGACAATGGTGCCAATGCCACCGGCTCCGCCGCCACCACCACGTCCACCGGTCACGGCAAGCTGGGGCGTGCAGGTCGGCAGCTTCAACAGCGAGCCGGCGGCGCGTCAGGCCGCGATGGCTGCGCGGAAATATGCCGATGGTGGGCAAATCCGCATTGAAACCGGCTTGGCACTTGGTCACCCAGTTTGGCGGGCGCAGCTGTCTGGGATGAGTGCGGCTGAGGCGAACTCGGCCTGCAATTCGATGGGCAAACACAAAATGGCCTGCGTGGTGCTGCACCCAGAGACGCGTCAGGTCGCGCGCGGTTAGCGCCGCTGCGATGCAGGATTTCAGCGCCGACGCCATTTTGCATGTCCTCGCCGGGCTGAGCCTGGCGGCCACCGCCGCATTGTTGGCGGCAAGTTTCGCGCTGATCGCGTTGGTGCTGCTCATTTTGCAAAGCGGCCGCCTGTCGCAGTTGGACCGCCGTTTGCGCGAAGAGACCGAGACGATGCGCCGGGCGTTCATGGAGATGGACCAGGGCTTGCGGCGGGAGATCGCGACTGGCACGCGGGACGGGTTGGCGGCGGCGTTCGACAAGGTGCAGGTGGGGCTTGCAGCACAGCAGGATGGGCTGGAGCGTTTTGGCCGCACACAGCGCGAGGCGATTGATCTTTCGCTGGGCCGGTTTGGTGAAGCACAGACCGAGCGGAATGCGGCGATGCACGCGGCCCTGCTGGCGTTCAAGACGCAGATGACCGAGAGCGCGACATTGGCGCGGGAGTCGACCGAGGCCGCATTGGGCGGTTTTGCGCAAAGGCTCGCCGCGCTCGATGTCACATTGCGCGAGGAGCAGGAGAAGCTGCGCGCGCTGGTGGGGACGCAGTTGGAAGCGATGCGCGCCGGCAATGAGGCCAAGCTGGAGGAGATGCGCAAAGCCGTGGACGAGAAGCTGCAATCGGCCTTGGAGAAGCAGTTGAAGGACAGCTTCACCAATTTGCAGGAGCAGCTTTCGTCAGTGCAGCAGGCGATTGGTCAGGTGCAGAGTGTTGCCGGTGAAGTGGGCGACCTGAAGCGGTTGTTCTCCAACGTGAAGTCACGCGGTGGCTGGGGCGAGGCGCAGCTGGAGGCGATGCTGACGGATATTCTGCCGCTGGGTGCGTTCGAGAAGAATTTCCGCGTCAAAGAACAAAGCAGCGAGTTGGTGGAATTCGCGCTGCGTGTGCCGGGCCGGGGCGGTGAGCATGCGTGGCTTGCCATCGACAGCAAGTTTCCGACCGAGGATTACACACGGATGCTGGCGGCGAGTGATGCCGCCAACCGGGAGGAGGAGGCGGCGGCGCGGGCGGCCCTGGTGCGTGCCATCCGGCAGGAGGCGCGGCAGATTCAGACGAAATACATCTTGGCCCCACGCACGCTGGATTTCGCCATTTTGTATGTGCCGAGCGACAGCCTGTTTGCCGAGGTGGCGCGTGCTCCTGGCCTGATCGACGTCATCCGGCATGAAAATCAGGTGCTGCTGATGGGGCCAAGCCTGCTGCCGGCGTTTTTGCACACGCTGCGGGTGAGCTACGCCACGCTGAGCCTGGAGCAGAAGGCCACTGAGATTGGGCAGACGCTGGCTGCTGTGAAGTCCGAATGGGTGAAGTTTGGCCAGGTGCTTGCGACGTTGAAGAAGCAGGCGGGCACTCTTTCCAAAACCATTGATCAGACCGTGACGCGGCAGAACGTGATTGGCCGTGTGCTGAAGCGGGTGGATGCGATTGATGATGTCCGCTCCGAGTTGGTGTTGGGGCTGGATCAGGATTTGCTGACCGAGGATAGCGTGGATGACGAGGCGGACTTGTAGGGCGGAGCGCTTGAGCGTCGCACCATTCTCTGCGGTGAAAATGGTGCAGTTCCAAAGCGAAGGCACCCTGCGTTAATTATT